>CAYVZZ010000200.1:0-2534 GCA_964456185.1 uncultured Alcanivoracaceae bacterium | reverse complement strand
ATTCGCCAGAGCTCCCGGACTTCCGGTACTGGATAGCAAAATGAGTCGTTGCCGATGTCGTTTTACCTTTTTCGTCTACACCAAAAAGCCCCTGGCCAAACACAAGATCAAGGCTTATCTCCGTAGTGTTGCTCTGAGTGGTCCGTTGAACCGTATCGTTCAGCTCATTGAGCGCCGCGGCAACCTGCAGTTCGTAAACGTCTTGTGCGAAAAGTGTAGGGTCCCTGGTAACCTCCCATTCCACATCGTCATAGGCGCTAATCGGCGTCTCGCCGATTTGGATGTCTGAAATATCAAGGTCTCCGTAACCCAAGTCCAGCAGCATGCGCAGATACTGGTCGTCGCCACTGATTTCGGTATACGGCAGTGCGGCATGCGGCGGAAAGAACCGCTTCTGTCCGACCACGCACGGAATGACACCGTAGGGGCTGGCTTGGTTGCTGGTGCCGGTGAGGCTGTTAAGCTGTTCAAATGGGTCGCCGCCGCCACCGAGGCCCTTTGCTGTGGGGGGCGGCACAAGGGAGTTGAGTGCGAGCGTACCAACAATGGATATACCGGCGGCCAGGGCCGCGGCTGATGCGCTTCCGGCCGCGAAGTAGCCTCCCGCAGCAAACCAGCCAGACGCCGCGCCGTAGGATAGGATAGTGATAACCACCATGGCCACAATGCGAATCCACTTGGAGCCATTGCCGCTGCCCTGAGGAAATGCGGTCACGTAGATACGCTGGCCAGCCTTCGGCTTGACGTGCTTCCACAACGCCTTCGGCACTTCTTGTCCGCCAATCTCCACGCGCAAAGAATGGCTTGCCATCAGCCCAAGCATCTGCGCCAAAGTCTGGCCTTGTCTGAACTGCGCATGATAGATGGCATCGTCAAACGGGTGCGGCTTGGCAATGACGCTCAGATTTCCGTAAGACATGAATTTCGCCCACAAAAAAGCCCGCACGATGGCGGGCAAAAAGAAACCCGCCGCAAGGCGGGTTGTTTCAGGATTAGGTTACATGCAGCTTTTGACTGCTCGCTCGTTGTCTTTGGGGATATGGACTGACTTCGGAGTGTAAGTTACTTGGGCACCACTTCCAGACTTTACTATATCCACGATAAGCATCGCCTTCGGGATCGACATGGAGGCTTGCCCAACAATACGAATACCATTCTCGATAGGCAGTGATTGCGTAAAGGGCCACAATCTTCCTACCTTCGGAGCAACACACCCAGCATATCCCTGAACCGATTTCGGTGTATGACCTGTGTAGGCTGATGGAAGTTTTGCAATGTCATTCGGGGTGGTGGCGCACCCAGCCAAAGCCATCATGGCAAATATCAATACCGCCCTCATGGATTGACCCCCGTGATACGCTCAAGCTTCACCAGCGCAAACTTGACAGCAAGAATCAGGGTTTTCATAACGTTTAATACCTGTAGTCGGCGAATGTGAAATGACGAAAGGCGTCGGCACATCGTTTTCTCGCCGCATCCGTCTTTACCAACCGCGCCCATTGGCACTTGTAGGCTACCCGTTGCGCCTGACGCTGGCGTGGCGTGGCCGATGTGTACAGGTAGACACGAGAGAAAACAGGAATTGCAATCAATGCCGCCACGATGGCAATTACAGTAAATGTTATTTTTTTTGCATTTCGGCTCATGCCGCCCCCCCTCCTCTCGCAATATCCCCGTTATACCGCCAAAACCCGTCGATGCGTCTGGCCCACTGCGGCGAATCCAGTCGCTCAATGCATGATCCCTACTATACACCACTTCGGGATGGAGGGGAGGCGTGGATGAATTGACGGTTATTGGCCATGAGTGCGCAATGCCATGGCCTGCCGGCAATGCGCAGAATCAGCAGGTCAAAGGCTTGCGGCCTGTCTACCTGCGCCCAGCCATACGCAAGCCCCGCCTGCACCGCCTGAGACACGCTACGCTGATCGTCGGCCGCCGTGTAGGCGTCAGCGTAATCGGGCAGCGTGATGCCGCGCTCGGCCATGAGGATGGCGCGCACGAGGCCCCAGCAGTCATAGGCGGGGCCTCGCCCCTTGTTCTTGTACGGTTTGCCAATCCAGTCCGCGATCAAAGGAATAGTCCCTGACTGTTGGTGGGCAAATACTGTTGAGCCGGCACCATCTGGCTGAAAATGCCGTCCTCGTAACCAAGCTGTCCCTGGATGACGTTCACATCAGCCACAGCGTTCTGCAGGGACATGACGAATGGGCCGGCTTCCACCGTATCCGGCGTGTCCGCCAGCACCACCATGAATGTGACTTTCGGCGGCGTTTGCAGCTTGCGCAGCTTGTCATTCACTTCTAGGTCGGTGTTGTCCACGGTCAATTGCACGGTCGGGACCTCTTCATCCGACTGCACTGGCAAATTCAACTGAAAGGGGTATGGCAGGTAGTCTCCATCCGTCCGGCTCACGGTTTCGGTGTTGTAGGCCAGAAGAATCGGATCGGCCAAAGCGGGGTGCTCAATGCGAAGCAGTGGCACGAATACCTGATCGGTATCCTGCGCCAGCATGGCCTGGAGGGCTTGTTGGG
>CAYVZZ010000199.1:0-2553 GCA_964456185.1 uncultured Alcanivoracaceae bacterium | reverse complement strand
GACATGCCGTTCTTGGAGAAGCACCAAGGCGTCGGGGAGGTCGTCGGCGAGAGCGCCGGGATCGCAAGGCCAGTCGGGCTGACGCTCCTCGACGTCCCGCAGCACACGGTTGACCGTGGGGCTCTCCGGATCCAACAGCCACGCCACGCCGGCGCGTTCGGGCGCGAGGTGGAGCGAGCGCAACTCCCAGCTTCCTCGACCCGCCTCGCCCGCAGCCGTCATACGCCCTCCCTGTCGCTCTGTCGAAGCCACTCACACTATGCCCGGGCTGCTTCGAGAAGTCCTTGCGGCCGCGACGCTTGCTCACGGCAATGACTTGGGCACATGCTGGACATGAGCCTTCACCGGGCTCCGGCGAGGCAAAAGAGGGCAGGGATGGTGCCGCTCAGTCATCTGGTGGCGTGTGCCGCCCTGGTCGTGGCGGTCATCGCCGTCCCGGGCCCGTCCGTCTTGTTCACGATCAGCCGCGCCCTCACGGTCGGACGTAGGACGGCACTGCTGACCGTGCTCGGCAACAGCGCGGGCCTGTGTCTGCAAGTGGTGCTTGCAGCGGTCGGCCTCGGCGCGCTGGTGGAGGAATCCGCGCTGGTGTACCCGGTGGTCAGGTATGCCGGCGCGGCCTATATCATCTACCTCGGCTGCCAGGCCCTTCGACGCCGGAAGACATTGGCCGCCAGTCTTGCTCGCGGTGTGGCGCCGGTCTCCGCACAGCGAGCCCTGCGAGACGGGTTCGTCGTGGGGGCGACCAACCCGAAGACGATCGCGTTCCTGGTCAGCGCCCTGCCGAGCTTCACCGTCCCCGCCTTGGGCCACCAGCGCCTCCAGTTGCTCATGCTGGGCGCACTGTTTCCGGCTGCCGCCATGGTGCTGGACAGCAGCTGGGCTCTACTGGCCGGCTCCGCACGGCGGTGGCTCGCGCGGTCACCGCGACGCATGGACGTCATCGGCGGCACGGGCGGGCTCGTCATGATCGGGATCGGCGCCGGCCTCGCGGCGACAGGTCGCAAGGAGTGACACCGGAGAAGTCACGACAGGACGAGGGGCAGCCGCTTCGCCGTCTCACCGAGGAGATCCGTCTCCGACGCCGTGGGAGGGCGCCGCCCGGTGCCGATCAGGAGTGCGTCCTCGTCGGAGAGCGCCTCGGGGAACGACAGGCTTCCGATGCGCTGCAGCATGACGCGAGCGAGCGACAACCCCTCCGTTGGCCGGCCGGCGACATCGTCCACGTGGGCGATGAGGTCGAGATGGTGCAGGGTCGCCTCCAGCACGTATGCCGTCAGGTAGTCGCCCGCGGTCAGCACCTGCCCCTGGGTGCTCACTCGCCGGCCAGGATCCGACATCTCGGCGGCGCGCCCGGCGGCGGAGCCGACGTCGGCGACGTGGTGCTTGAGCAGCCACGGTTCCCCATAGGCGGCGGCCATGCGGACGACCAGCGCATCGAGCGGGTCGTCACCGCTCGGAGGAACTGTCCCGACGTCCCAGTAGGCGGTCGCGTCATGGGTCGCAGCCTCGTCCGAGGGCGTCGCGAGCGTGATCAGCACGTCCTGGGCATCGATGACCAGATGGGTGACCAGATCGCGGATCAGCCAACCCCGACACCCGGAGGGACGGTCGAAGTCGTCGTCAGGGGTCGCTCCCACCGCCGTGAGCAGCGCCGACCACGACTCGGTGAAGGGCCGCATCCCCACACCCTACGGGCGCGAACGGAGGCACGTGCGGGGATGGACCTCGCGTTGTTCGGGTCCCGACCGACTGGGAGGATTCCGTGGTGAGTGCAGACAGCCGCGCAGCCAACTCGTCCTCCCCACCGTCCCGCCCGTGGATCGGCACGTTCTTGCGTGACTTCCCCTGGATCCACCTGTTGATCGGCCTGACCGGCAACCTCTTGTTCTTCGTGGGCAGCATCATGTTCTTCTCCGACAAACTGGAGACCGGCGCGATCTGGTTGTTCGTGCTGGGGAGCCTCGGGATGCTCATCGGGTCGCTGGGTGAGATCTTCGTGCGGATCGAGAAGCGCCGCACCGGGGCGGACTGATCGATCGGGGCGTCGCCAGGCCCTCGCCGCACGCCGGCGCTCAGATGTCCTCTCCGGCGTCAGGCTCACGGTCGTCGTCAGGGGAGATGTCTCGCGGCTGTTCCGGTGGGAGCGAGGTGGCACGGATCACGCCGCTGTCCAGGTCGACGCCGAGCGGGTTGCCCTCGCTGCCGGCCGTCTTCCTCTCGACCTGCTTGCGCTGGCGCTCCTCGAGCGTGTAGCGGTAACCGGGGTTGAAGACCTCGATCCAACTCATCCGAGCCACCTCCGCGCGGGCCGTCCCACGAGACTACTGGCCGGCGGCAGCTCCTGAGGGCCACGAGACACGCTGCGGACAACCGCCGGCGGGTCGCGCGTGGGCCAGGTCGATGCCCGGGGACCCCGCCGCGCTCCAAGGTCACGGTCTCGAGGGCCGAGCACTCGGTCAGGGAGTTGGTCACGTGCCGGCAACGAGTGCCAGGACGAAGGGCGCGCCCGAAGGGATTCGAACCCCTAACCTTCTGATCCGTAGTCAGATG
>CAYVZZ010000198.1:0-2577 GCA_964456185.1 uncultured Alcanivoracaceae bacterium | reverse complement strand
ACACTTTTGTTTTAAAAGAACCTACGAGATTCGGGTAAATCAAATGTGCCATTTGTACAATGTTTTTTCACTTTTGGGATGGTTAATTTTCGATAGCGTGTTCTCTGTAAGGGTGTCCGCTAACACACAAATATACGCATCTTTTTATAAATATGTAAAAATATAAGTCGTTATTAATCAACTTTTTATAGCAAGGTATGCCAAAGTAATACAAAATACGTAGATAAAGTAATATAAAATGCGTAGCTTTAGTAACACAAAATACGAGGTTATGGAATTACAGAACCCAAAGCCCAATCCTGCTTTTGACCCGGGTCGTTTTGAGATTTCTACCGGAATACATCGGGGAAAGAATGTTATCTGGTTAAAATTTGATTATGATAGCAACCTGATCAAGATGCTGAGAAGCCATACGAAGGCCAGATGGTCAAGGACTCAAAAGTCCTGGTACGTTTTAGATAATACCTATAACCGGAATCTTTGCCATCTAAAGCAGAAAGTCGTGGGGAAGCAGGTGCTTACAAAGATTTCGGATCAAAATTTACCCGAATTTCAAAAATTCCAAAATATGCTCAGCCTAAAAGGCTACGCTCCCGGTACTATCCGTACTTATTCTGTTGAATTTGCCCAGTTGCTGTATGTCTTGAAAGATTATCCTGTACAGGACCTGCCGCCCGAAAGGCTGCAAAGCTATTTTTTGTATTGTGCCAAAGAATTAAAGCTTTCAGAAAGCCAGATTCATAGCCGCATCAATGCGGTCAAATTTTATTATGAGCAAGTATTACACAGAGAAAAAATGTTTTTTGATATCCCCAGACCAAAGAAGCCGCTGGCATTGCCGAAAATCCTGAATATCAAAGAAGTACAAAGCCTTTTCGCAGTTACCGACAACCTCAAACACCGGCTTATCCTGATGTTGTGCTATGGCATGGGGTTACGGGTTAGTGAAATTGTTCATCTAAAAATTGAAGATGTTGATAGTACAACAATGAGCGTTTTTATCCGCAGGGGAAAAGGGAAAAAAGACCGATATGTGAATCTGCCTCATGCAGTACTCGATGACTTACGTAAATATAACAGCGTTTATGCGCCTAAAAAATATCTTTTCGAAGGGCAACAGGGTGGACAATATTCTATACGTAGCGCCCAATTGGTGTTTAAAAATGCCATGAAGAAAGCCGGTATCCACAAGAAGATTGGAATCCACGGCCTGCGACACAGCTATGCGACACATCTACTGGAATTAGGAACCGATATCAGCCTTATTCAAAAACTACTCGGACACAATAATGTAAAGACGACCATGCTTTATACCCACGTGGGTATCCGTACCCTGAGCACTGTGAAAAGCCCTTTAGACCGGTTGTCGGAAACGCCAAAGCGGCCACCACGCAAATAAGGTATAGCCATTCATTATCGGATGCTATGCCTCTGGGATGATCACATTTTCACTGCTCAATCTCACAAGATACAAAGCTTCGCTGCCGTCAATCCCGCAAAGAGGATCGAAGGGAGAATGAGGGTAATCGACAATAAAGATAGCATTATATCTTTATTTGAAAAATTTAAATCTAAAAAAATACCGGCTCTCCTCTGATCGTATTTTGAGGTGGAGACAGCTCCTGACTTGTCCGATTTAGTGCGGTCTGATGATTTTTGTGATAATTTCTTACAGATGGTCAGTCACCTGTACGCTCATTTTTATTTCTCTTTTGGTTGTTTTGTTTAACAGCCTGGCATCGGTAATCTTTTTACAAGAGGTCAGAAAAGCCTTGATAGATATTGTTGCCGTTATTTCAATATGTTTTGACACGGCTAATGCCGCAGATAAGGATATGCAATTGTATGGGCTCTTCCTTAAAATGAAAAACCGGGCGGGTTTGCAAATCATGCCTGGACACCCTGATGGCTTGTTCTATTTTGTATAAATCATGATACCGGCTGATTATGGTCTCATTATTGGCTACTGATTCTTCAATATCTGTATAGCATCCTTTTATTCCCAGTAGTTTTTTGTGCTTTTCAATAAGCTTTTCGTTCAGCAACATATGGCTATTGTCGGTTTTCAAATATTTTATCCTTCTGACTTTAGAAGGTTGGCTAAGCAAAGACTTTGTCCGGTCAATTTGTTTTTGCATCTCATATTTGTCTTTGCTATACATACCGCTTTTTGGAAAAACTGCAAATCAGATAGCCGTTATCTGTTTTAAGTCGTATAATGCTCCCATCTGTTCTCGAAAGTTTGGTGTCTATTGTTGCCAATAAGTCGGCAGCCACATTGCCCGACCTGGCTCCGACTATGTAGTTTATTTTTTCAGCTTTCAATGTTTCTACATTATCTGTACTTAGCATAGCTGCATCTGCCACTACAATAAAGTGTGTTATCTTATGTTTTTTGATAAAAGATTTAATGACAGGAATCGAAGTGTGATCTGCAAATGTATTGTCCGCAAAAACTTCATAACCTACCGGAAAACCTTTCCGTGTAACCATGCAGGAGGCCGGTGTAAGTAAACTGGTATCGGTAGATTTTAGAAGCCTGAATTAATTTTGCTTATTTTTTAACAAAGTCGGGTA
>CAYVZZ010000197.1:0-2613 GCA_964456185.1 uncultured Alcanivoracaceae bacterium | reverse complement strand
GGCATTCCCTCATCACTTTCCCAATTTCGTTCTGGAACTTTCGCATAAGTCGCTGCTGGAGTAGCGTGAGTAACACGAGCCGTAGAGATAATGCCAGTCGACAAGCCCTTTTCTTCCGCCATCTCAATGGCTGTTTTTAACTCATAACCACTCGCTGTATCGCAGTTAGCACGGTCTGTATCAGGTGCGATATTAATCACGCCGGCTTTTGTTTTAACCCCCGTCATCATCGCCGTCATTGTGCCAGCTGAATCGGGTGTTTGCTGATTGGTGTTGTAAGTTTTGACTTGAGCACTGTAAGGCATTGTTTCGAAGGAAAGAAAGTTCTCCTCACCAGTCTTGCCGTCACGCTGCCCCGCCAAAATACGAGCAGCTGTAATGGTAGAGATCCCCATGCCGTCACCAACGAATAGAATGACATTTTTAGCGTTAGATTTTGGAGCCTGATTTAGCTGTTTTACAATAGCGGCTTGACCGCCTGTGAACCAAGGGCTATTCGACTGAACATCTGGAAGAACGGCAGAATGCGCCACTGAAACCAGTCCGCATGTTACTGCCGTAGCTATTATAGTTTTACTTAGGCGTCGCATAAATTTATCCTCAATGGAGTTTGTTTATAAAGCACCTATAGGCTATTAGCGGAATATGACATTATCGTAACGACTAAAAGACAATATGATTGCAGCCTGGTGACGGGAGTATGACTCGTAAAAAGCTTGTGATGCTCGCCTCATTTTGCGACTGAACATTATTAGCTATAAGATTTAAATAGGCATGTGGTATATTAGCCGCTGTAAAACAAGCACAATCACTTTTAATTTCAAGGTAGCCCATGAAAATCGGTATTCTCTCGCGTAACGCAAAACTTTACTCGACTCGTCGACTGGTGGAAGCAGCTAAAGAACACGGTCACGAACCGCAAGTTGTTGATGTTCTTAAATGCTTTATGAACATTACGGCAAACCGACCTACGGTTCATAGTAAAGTTAAAGGTGAAGTAACTCAGCTTAATTTCGATGCCGTCATTCCAAGAATTGGCGCCTCGATCACCGCTTATGGTACTGCCGTATTACGCCAGTTTGAGGTTGGTGGCGTCTATTCTGTCAACGAATCCATCGCCATTACGCGCTCCCGCGATAAGTTACGCGCGCACCAACTCTTGGCGCGCAAAGGTGTTGGTATGCCGATCACCAGCTATGCCCACGCAGTTGATGCTACCGATGAAATTATTCAGTCCGTAGGCGGAGCTCCTTTAATCGTGAAGATTATCGAGAGTACCCATGGAAATGGTGTGGTGCTTGCTGAAACGAATAAAGCGGCTGAAAGTTTGATTAACGCCTTCAGAAGCTTAAACGCAGACTTTTTAGTTCAAGAGTTTATTAAAGAATCGGGTGGCTCGGACATTCGTTGCTTTGTCGTAGGCGATAAAGTGATTGCCGCCATGCAGCGAAGCGCCAAAGAAGGTGAATTCCGTTCGAATCTACACCGTGGTGGTAGCGCCGCGGTTACAAAGCTTAAACCGGAAGAAAGAGCTCTCGCAGTGAGAGCCGCTAAAGTTATGGGCTTAGATGTAGCAGGAGTTGATTTATTACGCTCGGCTCACGGTCCTCTGGTCATCGAAGTGAACTCTTCACCAGGACTGGAAGGCATAGAAAAAGCCACAGGCAAAGACGTCGCCGGTGCAATAATTAAATACATCGAAAAAGACTCTCTAAAAGGCCCTAATAAGCCTAAAGGCAAAGGCTAGAAAACTTAATGGCGATGATTATTTGATGAGGACTCTTAAGTGAACACAATGACAGTGGGCTGGAAAGAAGAAGCCAAACTCTCCGAGCTTAATATCGACCCAATAAAGGTTAAGGTCGACACAGGAGCAAAAACGTCGAGTTTACATGCGTTTGATATCCAGTCCTTCGAAGAAGACGGCGTCAGTTACGTTAGGTTTAAAACTGCCCCCTATAAGCGACATCCTAAACAAACTGTGGAATGCCAGTGTGTAATTGTCGATTACCGAAAAATCACAAGCTCCAATGGTCAAACGCAGTTACGCTACGTGATCAGAACACCTATCACTATTGGCAACCAAACGTGGGATATTGATATTACTTTAGCCGATCGCAAAAAAATGCGTTACAAAATGCTACTTGGGCGAGAAGCCATGAAGAATATTATTGTCTCACCACACGAGTCCTATATTCAAACTGACTAACCAAGCTTGCCAAGTGAACTAGTTTCCGCTATCTTACGCGCCTGCGACAAAGTAGCCTCCTTGGGTGACACTTATCGCACTGGCCCGCAAGGGCGAGAAAGCAACGCTTTCGAGTAACGCACACACACAAGTGCGCCGTATCGACAGGGAAACACTAACTGTCCATACATCCATAAAGTTTTATATAACGGTGAAGTGGCCATTGGCTGACAAACCGCAGGTTTGAACACTGGCACTTGTGACAGTGGCCCGCAAGGGCGAGAAAGCAACGCTTTCGAGTATCGCGCACGCAAAAGTGCGACGTATCGACAGGGAAACACTGACTGTCCATACATCCATAAAGTTTTAAATAACGGTGAAGTGGCCATTGGCTGACAAACCGCAGGTTTGAACACTGGCACTTG
>CAYVZZ010000196.1:0-2710 GCA_964456185.1 uncultured Alcanivoracaceae bacterium | reverse complement strand
ACAGGATGACGCCATTGGCGTTGAATTCCCGCAGTACGGGTTCATCTTGATTGTAAGGATGGATCTCACAATAGACGCCCAATTCGCGCACCCGACGGGCGATGAGTTGGGTGTATTGGGAACCAAAGTCGATAATCAACAAGCGCTGTTCATGAATGTTTGTCATGGGACTTTCCGTTTTGTTGAGCGGCGGTTATGCGCACTAGGCTTACAAAATAGAGCGCCCCGACAGGAGTGTCGAGGCGTTCGGGCTTAATCAAAGACAACCTTAACTGTGATAGTTCGGCGCTTGCTTGGTAATGCTGACATCATGCACGTGTGACTCTTTAATACCCGCGCCGGTAATGCGCACAAATTCGGGGCGCGTGCGCATGGTATCGATGTCGCTACTGCCGGTGTAACCCATGGACGCCCGCAAGCCCCCCATAATTTGATGAATAATGTTGGTCATCGGGCCTTTGTAAGGCACGCGGCCTTCAATGCCTTCCGGCACCAGCTTTTCGATGCCAGAAGAAGCGTCCTGGAAGTAACGGTCGGCCGAGCCGGATTTTTGTCCCATGGCACCAATGGAGCCCATGCCACGATAGGATTTGAAGTAGCCCCCCTGGTACATTTCCACTTCGCCGGGCGACTCCTCAGTGCCTGCCAGCATGGAACCCACCATCACCACGTGAGCACCGGCCACAATGGCCTTGGATACGTCGCCCGAGAAGCGGATGCCGCCATCGGCGATTAGGGGGATATCGGTATCTTTCAAAGCTTCTGCCACATCAGCCACGGCGGTAATCTGCGGCACACCGACACCGGCGACGATGCGTGTGGTACAAATAGAACCCGGCCCAATGCCGACTTTCACGCCATCGGCACCGGCATCGGCCAAGGCGCGTGCGGCTTCAGCGGTGGCGATGTTGCCACCAATGACCTGCACTTGTGGGAAATGTTTTTTCACCCAGGCCACGCGATTAATAACACCTTGCGAGTGGCCATGGGCGGTATCGACGACCAACACATCCACGCCGGCATCAACCAGCTTTTCAATGCGCTCTTCGGCACCGGCGCCAGCACCTACTGCTGCGCCAACACGTAGGCGACCTTGGTCATCTTTACAGGCATTGGGAAAACGCGAGGCTTTTTCGATATCGGTAAGCGTAATCAGACCACGCAGTTGACCGGCGTCACCGACCACCACCACTTTTTCGATGCGATGTTTGTGCAACAATGAGCGCACTTCTTCCGAACTGGCTCCCTCTTTCACGGTAACCAGCTTATCGCTTGGCGTCATAACAGCAGACACAGGTTGCTCATAATTATGCACAAAGCGAGTGTCGCGACTGGTGACAATGCCAACTACCTTGTCGCCTTCTACCACAGGCACGCCAGAGAAATGATGCGTTTCGATTAGGCGCTTAAGCTCGGCCACGCTCGTGCCCGGGTTCACAGTAACCGGATCTTTCACTACGCCACTTTCAAACTTTTTCACCAGACGCACTTCGCGTGCCTGGGCATCGGCTTCCATATTCTTATGCAGAATACCTATGCCACCTTCTTGTGCCATGCCAATGGCCAGACGGTGCTCGGTAACGGTATCCATGGCGGCGGATACCAACGGAATATTCAGCTCGATATCACGTGTCAGGCGGGTTTTCAGGCTCACTTCACGTGGCAATACCGTGGAGTGGGCGGGAACCAGTAGAACGTCATCAAAGGTCAAGGCCTCTTGTACAACTCTCAGCATAATGGCTCCGTACGATAGCGGGGGTGGGCGATTAAGCAGCCGATTATACGCCCGTTAATTGACATCGTAAACGCGGCTTCTTACCTCTTTACCTTGTCAACGAAAAAGGGCCGCTAAAAGCAGCCCTTTTCGTCTTACCCTTTCCCGCTATGGGTTAAAGGTGATCTTCTGGAAGACCCAATCGTGGATAGTGTCCGATGCCAGCGGCAGATAGGTCACAATCAGCAGGCTGGGCAGAATGACACAAATCGGCATGAGTATCTTCTCATAGCGTCGCCAGAAACTACCCGTCTTAATGGCGGCCGACGCCACCTCATCATAGCCAATGACCTGCCTCGCAAGTAAGTGATTAAGCCCGATGGGTGGCATGAGGTAACCCAGCTCGAAGCACATGAGTGCCATCATCCAGAAGTGCAGCGGGTCAAGCCCTGCGGTTTTAGCCAGTTGGGCAATGGTCGCATTCACGATGATGATGGCGCCATAAGGGTCGACAAACATGCCTACCAGAACCATAGCCAACATAACCACTGTCATTGCGATCCACTCGGACGAGAACTGACTTGGTAGATAGCTCATCAAATCCATGCGCTCGATGATGCCACTGGAGGATATCGACAGCGCCATCAGAATCAGAAGTGCGCCGATAGGTGCAATAGTCTGATTGGTCGCGAAGCGAATAGCCTGCTCATAAGTACGTCCTTTCTGCCCGATCATAGTGTCGGCCTGATCGTGATCCAATTCCTCTCTGGTTGGCTTCTTCCATATGTATTCATAGGCCAAGATAACCAAGAGCACGACCGGCAAAATAATCGGCGCCGAAAATTCATCCATGCCGCGACCCAACGCGAAGGTAAAGAAGAGAATAACGCCCGCGAACAAGGCCAAGTAGGGCACTAAAGCCAGCGAACGTTTCAGACTCTCGGGAAGCGCTTGGCTAACAGGCGCGATACGAATAGGCTCTTCGCGGAACAGCTG
>CAYVZZ010000195.1:0-2729 GCA_964456185.1 uncultured Alcanivoracaceae bacterium | reverse complement strand
CCGTCGGTACATCACCTACCGATGCCACGGTATCGAATAGCCCCAAAAAGCGGAATCGCAGTGGGATTTGCGATTCCTTCCATACCCATCCAGTCCCCTGTTTCTCGGCAGCTTTAGAGACTTTATTGGCAAAGGCACGCGCTTCGGTAGCGCCACGCGAAAAGCCAAACGCATTAACCTGCAGCTCTTTAATAGACGATCTCGGCATATGCGCCGCAATCACATCTTTTAACTGTTGAAATGCCCATTCAAGCCGTTTGGTGCCGCCCACACCAAAACCTAATCCCAACTCGCCACCAGGGTCGCCAATGTCGGCGAAGGGAGTTCCCACACCGGGAATATAAAAATGGTACAGGCCCTGGCTCACATCAGACAAAGGATGTGAACGATACAAACGCGCTACATTGCTATTCGTTAACAATGGCTCGTCTATGTCACGGTTATTTCCGGTTCCATCGAAGAAAAAAGTCACCCTCAACGTCATGACACACGTCATGCTGACTTCATCGATTGGTTCTTCCCAGCCGCACTGATTAGCCTTATAAGGGGAACTCATCGCCGTAGCCTGCCCCTGATCTTGCCCTTCGACAGATGCGCAAGCCAACGCGGCATTATTCGGTTTTATGGAACGCACCAATTTTTCACCCATGTCCTTTTTCATTGTTCAATCCTTTTGTTTTAGTTGTTCAGGTGTACATTTCGGCCATTTCTTGGGGTGCCTTCGCCCGCCGTCTTTACCGTAAAGAACTAATCTGGGCGGGCTAAAATCATCACTAATTGCCACTTCAATGTGGCCATCAGGATAAAAGTGTGTCTCAAAATACTTAGGGTCTTTGGGAACCGGCCCTTTTAGCCAAACATCTCGTTCCGAGTAAAACGCTTTAGCACGAAGAAATTGCTCTCCGTCCACCGTCTTGTAATAAGTGCACACACTAGAAGCCCATTTGATATGCACTTTAACCGGAAGCTGTTGGCCAATACGCCAACGCACACAACAAGTCCCTCCACCACCACCTGATGTAGGCGTACTAACGCGCAAACCACCACCCCATTCATCATTTACCCAATAATCTGGAATAGTATGATTCGTATAATTAAAGCCATTCAATGATAACCAGACGACATCGCCATCATCCGGCAGCCCGCCGTTGCCAAAACTGCATCCCGATATGAATAGCACCACTAAGCCAAACAGGCATAGCAGCTTGGCGCGGTTAAACGGCTTTTGTTTTGTGTGTTGAAACATATCAATCCTTAGTGATTGGCGGCAGTTACTTGCCCTTTCTTGGTGAGCGCAGCTTCACAATAATGGAGCCGGTCTTTTAAAGCGCTGATCTGATCAGCCTTGGCGGCAGCATCCTGTTCGCTAACAAATTGCCACTGTTCCTCCAGTGTCAGCGAGAAAAACAGGTCGGGCTGGCGCTTCCCCAGAAAATGAATAAGCTGATAACGCTCGGAATAATCTGTTAGTGCCGCTTGTTGTGCCGGTGTTACAACCCAAGGATCGGTCAGAGGGTCTTCATCGGGCACGCCCGACAAGGCGGTTGCAACTAATTCATTACGATGGTTCAACTGTTGCCAGCTCGATGCGAAGGCACCAAATGTTGCCTTTTCTTGTTTTGTTAGGCTCTTCCACCACCCTGGAAACAGCCGCACATCGTAGAAACGAAATAGCAAGCTGGGGGGAACCGATTTATCGGTGTCTTCTTCCATCACGGCAGCCAGGCGGTTAGACAAGCGTTTTTGTAACGCCAATGCAGGTAAGCTGGAAATAACCCAAATCACATTTCGGTTAACCAAGGCTTCATTCATCGTACGTGTTACTTCGGCATTTGCATGCAGCGGAAATAGCCAAGGTGCCTGCGCTTTTGCCGCTTCTTCCGGTTGATTTTCAAACAGCGAATATGCCTCTGAGATTTGCTGCAAATAGGCCAGCCAATCATCCGCAGCGGTGGAAGACGCCAAATCGATTAATGCATAGACATGCTGATCGTTGGCCACGCCGTTGAATAATGTTTCTGTCAGTGCAGCACTTTGTGGCTGCCATGCCTTTGGCAGTTGTACAAACGCCATTTTATCCTCCCCCAACTAGCGCCCAACAAACGGCAGCGCTTTTTCCGCAGCACGCAACAAACAAGGGATGCAAACATTCCCCGGGAAGCTGGGCAGTTCGGCCTGCAACCCACCAGCTGCCGCCATCTGATGCATACCCGCTTTAATATCGAGCTTGCCCGGCCCGCCAATGGTGACGTTGCCGCCTTCGATGGTGATGAAGGCGCCTTGTTTGGTGGCGAGGTGGATTCTTTGTTTAGCGCCGAGGGTAAGGTTGCCGCTGGCGCTGCCGAGGGTGAGGTCTTGTTTGCTGTTTAGCGTTAGGGTGCTGTGTTGGGCTTGGATGTCTACCTGGCCTTTGCTGGCGATGGCGGTGAGGCCGTCGCCGTCTGCGCTTTGGGCACCACCCAAGATGCCGAGGGCTTGGTTGCCGTGTAGGCGCAGTTGGCCGCCGGCACCGAGGTTGGTGTGTTCACCACTGCCGAGGTTGATGGATTCGTTACTGGCAAGTTGCAGGCTGTCACCGGCTAGGGCACCGATGCCGGCGCGGCCAGCGAGGGTGGT
Source organism: uncultured Alcanivoracaceae bacterium (assembly GCA_964456185.1). GTDB lineage: Bacteria > Pseudomonadota > Gammaproteobacteria > Pseudomonadales > Alcanivoracaceae > CAYVZZ01. The sequence continues at coordinate 113 of CAYVZZ010000195.1, read as the reverse complement.
GATGGCGGCATCACTGTGGGGGACATCACCGCCTTTTTGGGCTTGGTTGTAGTCGTCTGCGCTGTAGCGGAAGTCGGCGGCTTGGGTGTAGGCGTCGGTTTTGGCGGCACTGC
>CAYVZZ010000194.1:0-2777 GCA_964456185.1 uncultured Alcanivoracaceae bacterium | reverse complement strand
TAAAGCAGCCCAAGCGGCTGCTTTTTTGTTTTCTGGCCGATCGTATTCATTTGGAATCACCAGATTGTCATTGTGAGACAAACGCCCTTTTCTCTTTCCCCCGTTGGTGCTAGCCTCAAAGGCAACATGCTTAGGGTTTCCATACAGGAGAAAACCGTGAAATCTCGCCACGTTATACCGCGTTTATTATTGGGCACGTCGATTTTGGCCGCCGGTGCCGCACTGCAACCTGCCCTTGCCTATCAGCCCTCGTCTGACTACGACCTTTTCTATGTGGGCGCGGGTTATTCGCAAAACTCACTCGATGTTGAAAAAGGCGACAGCTATGACTTGGGTACCTTGGGCATTAATTTGGGCGTCAAACCATCGCCCTACTTTGCGGCAGAATTACGCCTAAGTACGGGTGTGGCTGATGATTCAGCCGGATTAGTCGAGGTAGATCAAAAAGACACTTACAGCATCTTCTTGAAACCGCAATTACCGGTTGCCGACCGTTTCCATGTGTATGGCCTACTGGGTTATACCACTACCAAATTCGACGTCAGCAGCAGTATCGATTCTGAAGAAGTGTCAAAAGATGATGTTTCCTACGGCATTGGGGCGCAAGTCGATGTGGTGGATAACGTTGCTGTGAGTTTGGATTATTCTCGTCTGATTGATGATAGTGAAGTGACACTGGACGGGATTCGTTTGGGGGTAAATTTCACCTTTTGATGGGTGGCTATTTTGGCGTTTAGCCACTTTGTTGGCGATGCTAAATCAAGTTCAGCATGGCGGACTGACAAAAAAACCGGCCTTTTACAGCCGGTTTTTTGCGTTTAACGCAACTAAATTAAGCAGTGATTTCTTGAATCTTGCCCATTAGTTCTTTTTGCGCGTCGGTCGGCTGGGCAGTTTGCAGTGCCATCAGCTTGCTCATGTCGCCTTCGACCTTGATTTGGCCGCTCATGAAGCCCTGCATGCCAGCGGATTGATCGCCGTCGATTAGGATCTTCTGTGCCAAATCGGCCGGCAGAATCAAGGTAGTGGGGGCGTCGTCTTTATGACCTTCTTCGATCATGCCGCCAACCAGCGACAATTCACGCTCGCCGTCGTCGGTGCTGACCGTAATGTTGAGTACCAAATCGGCCAGTGCGGCTGGTGCTTCGATGTCACCTGCAGCGTCACGCAATTCTTTTACTTTGGCAAACCAGTCGTCAGACAAAAATTCCAAGCTCATCGAGCAATCTCCTGAGGTTGTTTTTAATGGCAGGTCACCAACAACTCAGGCGACCTGTTCGAGTTCAAACGCTCGTTCGAATCTTTCCGTACCATATATAAAGCCTGTGGCTGTGGCAATAACATAAAATGCCAGTCCGCTGACTTTTTCGTCAAATGTCGTAGCCGCGCTCATCATGCAGGCTAATATCCAAGCCACGGGTTTCGTCTTCGAGGCAAACGCGCAAGGGGGTAATGCGTTTAATCAGCACCAGCAAGCCCCAGCTCACCAGCCAGGTCCACACGCCCACGCTAACCACCGCCAACAACTGCACACCAAACTGTTTAAGCATGCTGTAGTCGGCCAACCCCAAGCCGTTACCGGCCAGCAGAGGGGCTGCAAATATTGCCAGCGCCAAAGACCCCATAATGCCGCCCACGCCATGAACGGGGAACACATCCAAGGCATCGTCTACCCGCCAGCGATGTTTGATCAGCATAACCATATAAAAACACACTACACCGGCAACCAAGCCGATAATCATGCCCGCGAAAGGTGCTACATAGCCAGCGGCCGGAGTAATGGTGCCGAGCCCCGCCACCATGCCGGTGGCGATACCCAAGGCAGACGGCTTACCGTGCTTAATCCATTCCATGAGCATCCAGGAAAAGGCGCCACCGGCTGCTGCCATGTGCGTGGCCAGCATGGCACTGGCTGCTTGGCCGTTGGCGGCCAAGGCACTGCCGCCATTAAAGCCAAACCAGCCAACCCAAAGCAAACCGGCACCTGTCATGGTCATGGTGAGGTTGTGCGGCATCATAGGCTGGGACAAGAAACCTTTACGCGCGCCCAATTGAAGGGCGGCTACTAGCGCTGCCACACCGGCGGTGACGTGCACCACAATGCCACCGGCAAAATCACGCGCGCCCAACTCGGCGAGCCAGCCACCGCCCCACAACCAGTGACACACCGGCACGTAAACACACAGGGTCCACAGCACAGAAAACAGCAGCATGGCCCCAAAACGCATGCGTTCGGCAAAGGCACCGACAACCAGCGCCGGGGTGATAATGGCAAAGGTCATTTCATAGAGCACAAACACCGCGACGGGCATATCGCCATGTACCTGACCAAAGCCTGTCCCCATGAGGAAGGCATTTTGTAGCCCGCCAATAAAACCATCCACCGCCCCACCATTGGCAAAGGCCAGTGAATAGCCGCACACCAGCCATAAAATCGAAATCACACAGGCAATAGCAAAGCATTGCACCAACACAGAGAGCACGTTACGCACACGCACCAAGCCGCCGTAAAAAAGTGCCAGGCCCGGCAAGGTCATCATCAATACCAAGGCGGTGGCCGTCATCATCCAGGCGGTGTCACCGGAATCGACAGGCGACGCAAAGGCCACAGAGGGAAGAAAACAAAGCAACAATAAGGCGCATTTTTTCATGACATGATTCCGTTACGACAAGAGGCCCTCATGCATTGAGGGCGCGGCTATAACTAACAATAAGCCACAGCAAGACTTGTGCCATAACGAGAATAGCGGTGAGCTAGCGCCTTTGGCGTCTGTTGT
>CAYVZZ010000193.1:855-2841 GCA_964456185.1 uncultured Alcanivoracaceae bacterium | reverse complement strand
AGCTTCCAGGCGCATTTCTTATCGATGGGTCTTTGTCGTTTTTAACAGGGCACAGCCAATATGTTATGCGCTTGTTTCATGTGATTTTCTACATGGGCGCTATCTGGCTTGCCTATAGAGCGGGGCGTGAATTTGGCATAAAGACCAAGTGGTTGTTTTGGTCATTATTGATCTTGTTGTTGATGCCGATCAATATGCTGCTCGCCATGAGCTTTTATGGTGAGAGCTTATTGCTGGTAGCAGTCTGTGTGGCGTTATATGGTTTCTCTAAAAATCGGCTGGGGTTGGCAGTTTTTGCGTGCGCGCTCATGCCGTTCATCCGTGCCGAAGGCGCTGTACTTCTTGCCGGTGTCTTTTTCTATTTGTTGTGGTTGAAGGAGTTTAAACGAGCTGTTTGGCTGGCCATTCCATCGTTAATCTATGCGGTTGCTGTGTTTGTTTATTTCGATTATGACCTGATGGATTTCTTCCAATGGCGGGTCATCTTGATTGAGTTTACCTCGTTGTTGCCTGGCGCTAATAACGCCTTAATGAATGCAGTGGAGCCTTTTGTTGTTATAAATGCACTGTGGTGGGGGTTAGGTGTTGTCGGCATGTGCATGTCTCAATTGCACAGAGCAAAGGGGTTATTCCTGGGGTTTGTTGGCGTAATGTGCATTTATTGCTTTGGTGCCTTATTGTCGGGACGGAATGAGACGCGTTATTTCTTTTCATTATTTCCGCTTGTTATGGTGGGTATGGCAGCCACCCTGAACAAGTTGGAGTGCAAGTGTGGCACTGGTCAGGGAAAATTTCGCTACGTGGCTGGGTTGGTTTTATCGTTTATCGTGGCGGACAATGTTTTTCAACTGGACTCTTTGCGTAATCAATTTCTGGATGGCAGGCGGTTAACAGCCGTTGATGTAGACCGTGGCACAGATGGGTTCTTAGTAAAAAACGGTCCGCTCATTAAACGAAAGAGCGAGCAGGTAGTGAGCTTTGTGGAATCCTATTCGCGTAAGGGCGATGTAAAAGCCGTAATAACTCACCCTTACCGACTATTTTATTTGCTGCACGCCAACCAGCTATCGAAATCACTTTATTATTCATTTACCGATTCGGTAGGTGTTATTCGTTTCTTGGATGGTTATTTTTTTACCATTTCGCCTACAGGGAAGCAGTATATGATTTTTAAAATGAATGGTAAAAGTGATACTACACAATCAACGGTTTTGTATGTTGATTATGTTTACGGTACGCCTTTCTCTTCAGATGCAGAACCATTATACACAAATGGATTATATAGCGTTTATGAGACGGCCTATCAGGTGTTTAAATATGAGTGAGTATCATTATGGTCGTTGAAATTTCGCATGAAAAATTTACCAGAGATGGTTATTGCCTTATTTCTGACGTTTTGGATGTTACACTAACGTCAAAGCTGAGATTGGCATCGATAAAAGCAATAGAAGTAGAGCGGGAATATTATAGTGACCAAATAGATAGAGAATTTAATTATGGAAGAGTCATGTCGTGCGTTTTGTATGATGATGCTTTTCTTGATATTTTTCTTGATGATATATTTTTTGATAATTTAACACGGGAGTTTGACGAAAAACATCCCATCATTCATGTCTATTCGACATCAAGTATTCCGCCTGCCTCGAACAATATATTCTCCCATGTCCATAACGAAACGTTTATGTATGACCCCGATTTTGTTGAGGGAATGGGGTGCCTTGTTATGTTGTCCGACTTTACTGAGGAGAATGGAGCTACCTTGGTCTTTCCCCGATCCCATCACCTTGAAAACAAACCGAATGAGTCCGAATTTCAAAAACATGCGGTCCGAATTACGGGAAAGGCGGGGGATGTACTCTTTTTTGATCCACGGTTGTGGCATAAATCAACGCCTAACAAATCGTCTGAATGGCGTCACTCTTTATCGATTGGTATAAGCCGCCCCTGGATTCGGCCTCATGTTGATCATGCCAGGCTGGCAGGGCC
>CAYVZZ010000193.1:0-845 GCA_964456185.1 uncultured Alcanivoracaceae bacterium | reverse complement strand
CCTGAAGCAATTACTGGGCTATTACGCAACCCCATACGTATCTATTGATGATTATTATGAAAGAACTTGATTGTCGTAAACAAAGCCTTGATTCGTTGCGGACTGAAGGATTTTGTATTGAGCATAATGTGTTATCTCCGATACGCTGTGATGAGCTTAATGCTAAGCTATTACCGACTTTGGAACGGGAGGCAATGTCCCGATCTGCGGATTTTAAGGAAGGCATTGTGCCTTTGCCGTTTTTATCTGCCCCAGAGATATTCGACTATGTAATCAACCCGTCTGTTCTTTCACTGGTTGATGAGGTGTTGTCCGAGTGGTCACTGGCTTACCTGCTGATGTCCTCTTTTGTTCCCCCAAACCATGATAATTATGCTGCCATCGCACACAGGGACGTGAAATTTCCGACACATAAAAGCCCAGTCATAATTGGTATGCTATTGCTGTTGACGGATTTCACTGCTGATAACGGTGCTACAGTGCTATATCCGAAAAGCCACTTATTAACTAAGCCTGATATGGATAAAACGAAGCCCATTCAAGTATGTGCGCCTGCAGGCAGTGCAATATTTTTTGATGGCAGGCTGTTGCACAACAGCATGTTTAATTCGTCCTCTACCACTCGGTCATGTCTGGCCATGGCGTTCTGCAGGCCTTTCGTCCGCCCGCGTTTTGATTATCCCAGAATTATTCCAAAACAGATGGCTAATGGGCTAAACGCGTATCAGCGGCAAAAGCTGGGTTTCGGCTCTATTATTCCGGCTTCTTTCGATGAATTTAACGAAATTGGGAAGAAGCGTAAATTTCGTTGATAGTGCCTCACTGTAGGCCCGCATAAGCTCCGC
>CAYVZZ010000192.1:0-2864 GCA_964456185.1 uncultured Alcanivoracaceae bacterium | reverse complement strand
ACAGCCGGGCATGATTCTCGAAGGCACGGTCACCAATGTCACCAACTTTGGTGCCTTTGTGGATATTGGCGTGCATCAAGATGGTTTGGTGCATATCTCACGATTGGCCAACCGCTTTGTCAAAGATCCGCATGATGTGGTCGCGCCGGGTGATGTGGTCAAGGTGAAGGTCATGAGTGTTGACTTGGATCGCAAACGCATTGGTCTGTCCATGCGCTTGGATGATAAGGCCGACGCCACCGCAGCCGCGCCAGCCACTAAACGGTCGGGCAAACGTCGCACGCCACGCAAAGCGCAAGCCAAGCAGGCACCGACGAAAAACAATGCCTTTGCGGCGGCCTTTGCCAAGGCTGGCCTGAAAAGCGGCAGCGGTTTATGAGCCGCCTGTTACAGCAGCGGCTGGCCGAGCTGCAGCACACCGAGGCTGCCGCCAGCCTTGCCAGCATTACCCGAGGCATCGAGAAAGAAAGCCTGCGCATCGGGGCGGACGGTCGTTTGGCGCGCACGCCTCACGCCACCGCTTTAGGGTCGGCACTGACCCATCCGCAAATCACCACCGATTATTCCGAAGCCTTGCTAGAGCTGGTGACCCCACCCAGCCAAGATGCCTATGCCCCACTACAATGGCTGGATCGGTTGCACCGTTTTGTACACCAAACATTGGATCAACAAAACGAACGTATGTGGGTCAACTCCATGCCTTGCCCCAGCGACCGTGACGAGAGCATACCCGTAGCGCGCTATGGCAGCTCCAATGTCGGCCGTATGAAGTACATCTACCGGCTAGGGTTAGGGCATCGATACGGTCGACGCATGCAAACCATTGCCGGCATTCACTACAATTTTTCCTATCCCGAGCAATTCTGGTCCATCTACCGCAACTCACTTGGCGAAACCGAACAGCCACTACAGCATTTTATCTCGGCTCAATACTTCGGGCTGCTGCGTAATTTCCAGCGCAATGCTTGGTTGTTGCTGTATCTATTTGGTGCCTCACCGGCTATTTGCGGCAGCTTTCTTGACGGCAAGCCCCACCAGCTGCTGGAACGGGCCGATAACACGTTATTTCGCCCTCATGCTACCAGCTTGCGCATGAGCGATTTGGGTTATCAAAACAATGCCCAATCGGCGCTACAAGTTAGCCTGGATGATCTGCAGAGCTATGTGGACACACTCACCTACGCCATCAGCACGCCGGAACCCGCTTATCAGGACATCGGTGTGTGTACCGCCGAAGGTCACTACAAACAGCTGAATGCCAACATTCTGCAAATCGAAAACGAATTTTACTCATCGATTCGACCGAAGCGCGTCACCCAGCCCAACGAACGCCCCACGTTAGCGTTACAACGTCGCGGCGTGGAATACATTGAAATCCGCTCCATGGATCTCAATCCGCTGCTGCCATTAGGTATTCAACAAGCCGACTGCGACTTCCTCGACCTCTTTGCCACCTACTGTTTGCTCATGCCTGCCCCCTCGCTGAGCCATTGCGACATGAGCGCGGCCAAGCAAAATATTCGTTTAGTGGCCTATGATGGCCGCCAGCCCGACCTGACCCTGTGGCGCTACAACAAACGTGTCACCCTGTCCGACTGGGCCAACGAAATGTTTGACGACATGGAAGGGCTGGCCGAATTGTTCGATGCCTCTTGCGGCTGCATTCGTTATCGCGCCACCTTGGCCGAACAACGCGCTAAAGTGGCCGATGCCGACAAAACTCCCTCGGCACAGGTGCTCGACCAAGTGCAAAAAGCAGGCGGTTTTCATGCCTTTTCTCTGGCCGTGGCCGAACGTCACCGGGAAACACTGCTATCCGATCCGCTAAGTGATAAAGAACTGCAACAATTTGCCCAGACAGCCAAACAAAGTCTGGCGGACCAAAAAGCACTGGAAGCACAAACCGACGTTGCCTTTAGCGACTATCTGGCAGCCTACTTCCAAGGACTGGAAAAAGCGGATTAAGTGACAAATTTTGCGCCGCAAGCTGACATTTTTTGCCACTTAATCACCCGTTTAGCCCCGCATTTAGCCGTTTCTTAGGGACTCGCCGAATTGGCACCAATCCTGCATTGACTGTATATAAATTGTGCCATCATGCGGATAAAGACATGTCTGACATCAGCATTACGCCAGAAAAGGCTTATAACAAAGGTTGTATGTGGGGAATGAGCGGCAAGCCGCAAACAGACTGCCCTTTTGACGCCGATAGCGATGAAGCCAGCCACTGGCTCCGCGGCTGGCACGACGGATACGCCGCTTGGCTTCGTCAACGTCAATGTCAGGTCGGTTAACACCTCAGTCCAAACGCTAACGCTTGCCCTTTAGTGTCGATTTACCTACTCTTGCGGCATCGTTTGTCGAGAGTCTTTCCCATGTCTGCTTTATCACGCTTTGCATCACCCCGTCTGCTACATTTCTGGGTCTTTCTCATCTGCGCACTGGCGATAGCCGCTGCGCTGGTCATGCAATACGCCATGAATCTTGAGCCTTGCCCGTTGTGTATCTTCCAGCGTGTGGCTGTTATTGCGGTGGGTATTATCTTTTTGATTGGTGCCATTCACGGCCCCAAGACATGGGGCAACCGGGTTTACGGTGCCTTGGGCAGCATTGCTGCCATCATTGGCGGGGGCATTTCCATTCGCCACCTATGGATTCAGGCACATCCGGAAGCGGTCTTTTCTTGTGGCCCCAGCGATTTAGGCTATATTTTCGGCTCCAACTCCTTTCACGATGCGGTGTCATTGGTGCTGCAAGGCACCGCCGACTGCGCCACCGTTCACACCCATTTTCTTGGCCTGACGATTCCCGGCTGGACGCTGATTCTGTTTATCGGCTTGCTGTTAATTGGATTATTCCAGCTC
>CAYVZZ010000191.1:0-2874 GCA_964456185.1 uncultured Alcanivoracaceae bacterium | reverse complement strand
ACTGGCGCTGGACGAGCAGTGGCGAACTGGTTTGAGTCGAAGGGAACGCGCCTCGTGCGTGGCCGTTTGCTCACCGCTGATGACTCGATACGGGTACAAGTTCATCGCTTGACTGACGTCCTATCAAAGGCCGCTGGAACCACCCATAATCCTGCGCACGCGTCCTTTGACACCCTAGGATCCGCTACATGAGAACAACTGGCGTCGATGCCGACAAGCAGGCGGACCAGCGAGCGAGCGTCTCGCTGATGGTGCTGTTCTATGGGGGCCTAGCCCTGCTGATGCTGGCGATCTTCACCGGCGCGCTGGACAGCATTCTCCCCACCTCGATGGCGTCGCACGTCAGCGATGACAGCGAGGCCTACGTCTTCGCGATGCTTCTGGCCGCCTGGGTGCAATGGGGAGTGCGGCGGCTACCATCCGAGGGAGCGTTGAGGCTCGGTGCTGGATTCGGTGTGTTCTGTGCTCTGGTCACGATCGTTCTTCTGGCGACCCACCTGCCCGGGTCGGTCAAGACTCTCAACGAGACCTTCTTTGCGCTGGCGATCCTGATCCCGTATGTCTCGTTGCGACGTCCTCTGGGGTGGTGGCCCCAAGCGTGTTCCATCGCCCTGATCTTTGTGATAGCCGGCGGTGTGGGCCTTTGGCCTGAGTCGTTGTGGCGGACGCTCGCGGAGGGCCTGACCATCGTGGTGTTGGCACCGTGGGCCTTCGACGTGCTCGATCGCACCATTCTCGAGCCTCGGGCCAAGAACGAAGCCTGGATGCGGCCTACCCTATACGGCCTCCTGATCGCCATTCCCGTCGTTGTGGTCCTTCTGGGGGTGGACCGACGAGCTGGGGGCGGTGTGGTCCCGCAGACGCTTGACTACATCGGGAGGAGCCAGGAGTCGTTCGTGGGGCTGCTCTTGGTGCTGGTGTACCTCGCGCTGGTCAAGAGGACGGGTTCGACCCACCGGAGTTGAGGGGGGTCCGGCGGCAAACCGTTGCCAACTCCCACACGCGCGAATGCGACGAGGGGAGGCGTCCCTGGCTAGCGAGCCCTGACCGATGACGGCCCCTGGCCATCGGTGCGGCCGCATCCCCTCCAGAAGGTCAGGAGGCAGTCGGTCCAATCGCGGCGTCGCTTGCCATCTGCCTCCCCGCCCGGGGAGGGCTGCACCGCCACCTGCAGCAGTTGCGAGGCCACGAGATCATCCGCTCGGGACCGCGGTAGGTCGCTCATCCCGACCGAGGCCAAGACCTGACGGACCCAGCGCTCGGTCTGAGGGGCCCGGGGGCCGCAGAGGGCCACCCGGCAGGCGTCTGCCAGCGTTTCCGAGTTCTGGAGGCGGTGGCGTGTCGCCGTGGCCACGAAGCTCAAGGCGTCGGTGAGCGGATGGCCCCTGGTCGCCGACTCCCAGTCGAGCACACCAATGCCCTGAGGACCACGGACCACGTTGGCTGGCCAGAGGTCGCCGTGCACCAGGCGGGGAGCGGCCGCTGCGAGCCGGTCGCCGCGCTCGACGGCATCACGCAGGTCTGGCGGCAAGCCTTCGAGGGCTCCCGAGAGGCCGGGCACGCTCGGCATGGCCGTGACGGCCACTTCGGCGCTGGCCGTGGCGCTGCGGGACAGCCACGCGATCACGTCCCCGACGTCGTCATCCCATGACCGTCTGTGCCGCGTCTCCCAGCGTCGGTCGAGCATCACGCCCGGAAGGTGGCTCTGCGCGAAAGCCTGCCACCCCGGACCCTCCTCGCGCCCGAGTGTCCGCGGCACGGTGCCCCGGAGCGCGTCGAGCCGCCCCACAACCTCGAGGGCGTCGCTCTCGTGTAACAGCTCGGACGCAGCGCCGTCCGTCACGGGGTCGACCTTGACGTGGCGCAGTGGCGTCCCCCGCTCGTCGGTGAAGGTTGACACGCTGCGGCCTGCCGTCGAGCCGCCGCCGAGGGCGATGACCGCCGGCGTGCGGGCGCCACCGTCCGGGGCCAACGGCCAACGGCGGGCTGGTGATCGGGTGAGCAGCAACGCCCGGCCCTCGAAGCCCCATCCGGCGAGTCGAGGCAACCGGCCGACCTGCCGGGCGACCCGACCGCGAGGCCCCCAGGCGGGACGGACGCTGTCCGCAAACCACCGGCGACCCTCGGCTCGATCGAGGTCGACCAGGTGAGTGGGACTGTCGATATCGCCGACCACACCAAACCTCGCGGCCGCGGTGAAACCGTCCATGGCATCTGCGCGCCGGATCGTCGCCTCCGGCCCCGAGCGCCAAAGCAGCCACGTCGCCACCACCGAGTTCGGCAGCGCCTCGAGCAAGACGCGTGCGTCGTCGGCCGAGTCGGCCACCAGAAGCGCGGAGTCGACCGCGCTGGTCGTGGATGAGTCCCCGACTTGGCTGGCACCGAGGGGAAGGGCCGAGAGCACGTGGTCGGGCACACCGCTGCAGCGGATCCGCGGGCCCCCGACGATCACCGCGAGCTGCGCCAGACCGCGCAGCCGGTCATCGCGCCTCATGCGGACGACACCGCAGCGCCACGGGGTCGGACCAGCTCGACGAAGCGCCGGAGAGATCCGGGCGCGACCAGGTGCAGCGACCCGACATACACGACTGCGCCGATGACGACTAGCAGCGGGAGCCGTGCGAGTGAGGTCCAGTCGGGCAGCAGATGCCCTGCCCCGACCACCATCCCGGTCATCAAGAGGCCGCTGACCAGCGGCGGCCACATGACTCCCCACTGCCGGGCCAGTCCGATGTGAAGGACGTGCCGCACCAACGCCAGTCGCACCACGGTGAAGGAAGCCTGCAGACCGAGGAAGGTCGCCGCCACAGCGACGGTGGAGATGCCGGCGGCCCACCACAGCAGGGGCACGAAGGCGATCAGGCGCACCACCGA
>CAYVZZ010000190.1:0-2888 GCA_964456185.1 uncultured Alcanivoracaceae bacterium | reverse complement strand
TACTGGCACAGTTCCCATTTAACTTTCCTTGTCAATAATTTTACATTCATAACGCTTGGCGCAGCGGCGAGCGAAGCGAGTCCAGCGACCGGAGGGAGCGAGGCTGCCGCCACTGGTTAGAGGGCGGGCAACCAAACACCTACCGGCACGCTGTGAGCGCTGCGAACCTACTGCTAAATGTGGCAAAAACCAAAGCCGTGAGCTTTGACAATGCCGGTTATTTTTCTACTGGCAGCAAAAACGAAGCTACCAAACAAACTACTGATTTTCTGCTGACCAACGGCAACAAACTGAAGCCGCCCAACATATAACTTGCCGTGTTGCTTGAAACGGCAACCCACAACGAAGCGGCAAAAAACACCTTACCACTATTGCGCCTGAAACCGCCAAACCGAAGTTGCCAAGCATGCGAATTGCCGAAAAGGGCAGCTGTCACCTACATGCTGTGAGCGCAGCGGATCTACTGCTAAATTATGGCACCGACCGAAGCCATGAGCTTTAACGATGCCGATTATTTTTCTAGTGGCAGCAGAAACGAAGCCACCAAACAAACTACTGATTCTTTGCTGACAAACGGCAGCAAACCGAAGCGGAAAAAACACCTTGCCACTATTGCGGCTGAAACCGCCAAGCCGAAGATGCCAAGCATATGAACTGCCGAAAAGGGCAAGCGAATGAAAGCCAAAAACTGGCACTCAGCTTGTAGCGTCAAAGGTTTTCAGAATCAAGACCTCTAACGCTTTTGTTCAGCGGCGACCTTTTTGTAGCAAAGCGGAGAAAAGGGCGTCCGGTGGAGGGCCGCAAGGCCCGGAACACACTGGAACAACTGGTTAGTGGTTGTATAACGTGAAGTCGTGGTCGAACCACAGAACAAAGAATACGTCTCTTTGACGGTATCCAACCATTGGGTTCATTCCATTGTATCTAAAGACAAGGAAGTCATTGACGTCCTCTGTGATAAATCTTGGGATAGGAGCTTTTATGGATGACTTTTTAATTTTTTCAGTACCAAGGCCATGGCGGTCGATTTTTTTAATCTGGCTCCATGTTAGGCCTTTTCTCTTAAAAATTGCATCTGCAAACATGGCTTTATGTGACTGGTCCAAGCCAGAGATACAATACTTGCCCGCTTGTAACTTCTCGAGCGAGAAAACTGGTGGTTTTTCGTCGTAATTAACAGGTTCTTTAGATTTGACTAACGTTCCCTGTTTACCACTATTATCCTTAATTCGCTTCTTAGACATGCAACTTAGTTAATTCTTTTTTTAAAGTAGCTTTTTATTTCATCAAGAGGGATAACATCAGCTTGATCCTCATGATTGAGCCACGGCTCTTCTTCATGGGTCATGTTACGAAGCTTCCAAGCCGAGTACTGCCCAAAAACTTCGAACACCTCTTCTACTAACTCAAACTCTTCTTTTGTGAGGGACGTTTTATCAAAATCACCAGGCAGGGCTATCCGACCTGCACCATGCTCTTTATAGGACCTATACAGGGAGGGCACAACAGGCCCATGTGTCCAAGCTTCTATATTCTCATTGAACAACGGCCTATCGAAAATAGCACTGAAGAAGCCTTGTGCGTAGTAAACCAGCTTCTGCAGCTTTAAGTTCGATATACCATCGCCTTCACTTGCGTCATCCAAGTAAAGGAAACATTTAGCAACATCATTTAGGTTCGCCACGATCCCTCCTTTGAACCAAGCAGCAATGCAAATCTGTGGATAACTCTAGCAGCAATGGGGGCGATTATCCATGCATACTGTATGCATGAACAGTACGCGTAAGCCACTAACGCCGTGCTCACCGGTAAATTGCGAGCGCAGCTCGTAATTTATCCGCGTGCAGCACTTTGTTATATGCCCTTTTCATCAGTGGCTCACAGGTACTGCTTGGAATTGGTGAGGCATTTTCGTTTGGTCAGCGGTGCGGTTACGTAGTCTTCGTCCAGAAAACGGATGAGTTCTTTCAGTTGCTTCTTCTCTTTCGGGATAACCAGCTTGCCTGCGTCGTTGATTGTAATTTTTATATGGTGCTCTTCGGGTAATTCGGCATTGAATGTGTTGGCGACGGTTTGGATGTCGGTGACGGTGATATTTTTCAACACTTCATTTTTTTGCAGCAAGGCAATTTTTTTACGGATGATGGAGTCGGCTTGTTCCTTGAAACCCGCTTCATCCTCGAAGGTAAAAATGTCCGTGGCGGTAAAATCATCAAGATCGGTATCGGTAGCTTCGCGATAGTAGTCAGCCAAATCCAAAAAGCGCTTGGTATTGTGGTAAGAAGCAAAATACAAAGTGCCGTTGTGAAAGTGAGCGGTGAGCTTGTCTTGCAGCATCAGCCCTGGCTCTTCCAGCTTTTTGTAAGTATCGCCGCTGCCAATCAGGGTAAACCCGCGTTTGAGCAACTTACCGGCATCGAAAACCTGAAAATTAACGGTTTTATTCGCGGCTGTCCAAGTGCCGCTAAACAAAGCCTTGATGCGTTGTGTTTCGGTATTGAGATCCAGCACCTGACAGGTGAGCGGGTTACTAATGGCTTGCCCGATGGCTGGCGGCAACGGGTAGTCGGCGATGGTAAAGATTTCGCCCTCATCGACGTTGTAGCTGCCCGTAAAGGCGATCGGCTGTTTATCACCCAGAAACGCTGTTTGTTGTTCGGTGAATAGTTGTGCCAGTTCGGTGTTGAGCGCGGCGGTCAACGGAATGCGACGGATGGGTGCGTCGTCGTCATCGACCAAAGCGAACAGATTGGACGTGTTATTGTTATTGGGCATGGTTAGCATCCAGTATCATATATTCGGTTAGTTGCACCACCTGCGAGACGGCCTTGCAGTCGGTAATGTTCTGGCGGGTAATCAGCACATAGGTGATGTCGCCCTCGATGGTT
>CAYVZZ010000189.1:0-2947 GCA_964456185.1 uncultured Alcanivoracaceae bacterium | reverse complement strand
AAGATTATCTTCAGCTTGTACAAGTAGAAGCTCCCCAGAGAGTATACGCAGTTGAAAAACTTGTTGAAAAATTTAAACAGTTAGCAGATCGCTTCCCGGCAGGTTTTGAAGTTGAACCGGCAGGAGCAAGTTTGAATTTATATTGGAAACCATCGCCTGAGATGAAGAGACAGCGTATTTTGGGGCTGTATCGCAATGGAGAATTTAGGGTTCTTCTGGGCTACCTTCAGAATGCAGGGAAAGAGCAAATTGCCGAGAAAATTCGTCAAGAAGCAAGCACGGCCATACACATCGATAGCCAGAAAGGCGGTGGTGGTGTTTTGGTAAATACTTCTAATGAGGCAGATCTCCTTGAGCTTGTTGATTCAATTTCGGAACTTTTGCAATCAAGCTGAAAAGATAGCTGTAGTTGCATTCAACGAGTTTTTGGTGCAGACACATCCCCGCTGTCGCCCGCAGCAAATAGTACCCGCGTCGCTGATTTCCGGCGTTAGCTGTTTAGTGCGTCTTGCTTATCCGTACGTCATAACGTACTATTTGTTTGACGTTGGACGGAGTTTGTCATGAATACTCTCACAGCCAGTAAGGCGCGAGCCAATTTGTACCGCCTCATGGACCAGACGGCAGAATCACACCAGCCCATAATCATTTCTGGAAAGCGCAATAACTCGGTTCTGGTCTCAGAGGAGGATTGGGCTGCCATTCAGGAAACGCTGTATTTGCTTTCTATCCCTGGGATGCGTGAATCCATTAAAGCCGGTATGGATGAGTCGGTTGAGTCGTGCTCTTCGGAGCTTGATTGGTGAGTTGGCATGTCGTTTTCACAAAACAGGCAAAAAAAGATGCACGCAAACTGGCTTCATCAAACCTCAAAAATCAGGCGCTGTCACTTTTAGCTATTCTGGAGGAGGATCCGTTTCAGTCTCCACCACCGTTCGAAAGGCTAGTTGGGGATCTATCCGGAGCCTTCTCGCGTCGTATTAACATCCAACACCGTTTGGTATACCAAGTGCTAGAAAATAAGAAAACGGTGAAGGTAGTAAGGATGTGGACGCATTACGAATAGCAGCCAGCATGCCAAACGTTTGAAGTTGATTCTCACCAACCTTGACCAAGCCGAAAATCCGGATGATATGGATCTGCCTGGGCTTCGGTTACACAAGCTGAAAGGACGCAAAAAAGGGGTTTGGTCAGTAACGGTGAATGGTAATTGGAGAGTGACTTTTCGTTTTACTGGTAAGGATGCCGAAGTCGTCAACTATGAAGATTATAACTAATGGGTATGCATAATCCGGCACATCCGGGCGAGATTCTTAAAGAGCTAGTAATTGAAGCATTGGGTATGACAATTACTGATGCATCTAAGCATCTTAACGTTAGCCGAAAGACGCTTTCCAAAATCCTAAATGGTCGAGGAGCGATTACCCCCGAAATGGCTCTGCGGTTTGAGTTGGTGTTTAAGAAACCATCGGCTGCTCATTGGCTCCGAATGCAAAACGCTTACGATCTTTGGCAAGCTCGCCAGCATCAATCTAGGCTTCAAGTTTCTCCTTACGAACTCGCATCACAAGCTTAATAATTAGCGGCAGTTCGTGGCCTTGGCGCTAGATTTGTTCTGCTGGATGAACATAGATGGAGTTCAAAAATGACCACGTCACGATTGGTTCGAATAGGATTGTGTGCTACACCAGAACAAGCAGTAATGTTGCGTCGTGCTGCGAAAGTTGCGCATAAGACGCTGACGGATTTTGTGTTGGATGCGGCTTGTCAGGCGGCTGAAAACACCTTGCTGGATCAATGTCTGTTTGTCGTTCCCGAAGAAAAGTTTACTGCTCTGGAGCAGCAATTGGATGTGCCCGCAAAGCATAGCGCGGGTTTAACGGCATTGTTTGCTAAGCCACCTGTTTGGAAGTCTTAATGAGATTGACCGCTTAGCCCATCTTCAACACAAACCGATACTTCACATCATTTTTCGCCAGCCGCTCCAACGCCGTGTTGACCTCGGGTAACGGCAAGGTTTCCACCTCGCAGGTGATGTTGTGTTCACCACAAAAATCGAGCATTTCCTGGGTTTCGGCAATGCCGCCGATGAGTGAACCGGTGAGGATGCGCTGGCCGCGCACTAGGTGGGCGGCTTTTACCGGCGGGTGATCTTCGCCACCCGGGGGCAAACCGACTAGCACCAAAGCGCCGTTGCGTTTTAGCAGTTTGAGTTCGTTGTTGAGGTCGTGGGCGGCGGATACGGTGTCCAGCAGGGTATCAAATTGGCCAGCTAGTGGGCGCATTTGTGCGCGGTCGCTGGTTAATACGACTTGGTGTGCGCCTAGGCGCAGGGCGTCGTCGCGTTTGTGTTCGCTGTGGGTGAAGAGGGTGACGTCGGCGCCCATGGCACGGGCGAGGCGGATGGCGATATGGCCTAGGCCGCCCAAACCGATGATGCCGACTTTTTTGCCGGGGCCGGTGGCGAAGCGTTTTAGCGGTGAATAGGTGGTGATACCGGCGCACAATAAAGGCGCGCAGGCAGCCTTGTAGATGTTGTCGGGTACGCGGAGCACGAAGGATTCGGTAACGACGATGTTGTTGCTGTAACCACCGTAGGTGGTGCCGCCAATGTGTTTGTCGGTGCCGTTGTAGGTAGGGTTGAAACCGACGTCGCAAAATTGTTCGTCGCCTTCTTGGCAGCTGTCGCAATGGCCGCAGGAATCAATCATGCAGCCGACGCCTACTTTGTCACCGGCTTTGAAGCGGGTGACGTCACTGCCTACGGCGACCACCTTGCCGATGATTTCATGCCCGGGAATCATCGGATATTGGGCACCGCCCCAATCGTTGTTGAGTTGGTGCAAATCAGAATGACAAACGCCGCAGTAGTCGATGGCGATTTGTACGTCATCGGGTTGTAAATCACGACGTTCAAAATCGAATGCTTCTAAAGGGGCTTTGGCGC
>CAYVZZ010000188.1:0-2979 GCA_964456185.1 uncultured Alcanivoracaceae bacterium | reverse complement strand
CGACGCCCGCTTCGGCTTCACCGACGCCCGCGTCCTCGACCTCTTCGCCGGCTCCGGGGCGCTGGGGCTGGAGGCCGCCAGCCGCGGGGCCGCCGAGGTCCACCTCGTGGAGGACGACCCCGCGGCGATCGCGGTGATCGGGCACAACGTCGGCGTCGTCAAGCATCCGCGCGTGCGCGTGCATCAGATGAAGGCCTCGAGCTACCTGGCGACCGCCCCCCGCGAGGCCTTCGACATGGTGCTCGCCGACCCGCCCTACGACCTCGCCGACGAGGCCGTCGCCGAGATGCTCGAGGCGCTCAGGCCAGCGCTGGCCGACGGCGCGGTCGTCGTCGTCGAGCGGCACCGGGAATCCCCCGAGACCGCCTGGCCGTCCGGCTACACGCCCACCGGCCAGAAACTCAAGAAGCGCCTCTACGGCATCGCCCGCATGGACATGGCCACCTACGCCCAGGAGTAACAATGACCGCAGCCGTCTGCCCCGGTTCCTTCGACCCCGTCACCTTCGGACACCTCGACATCTTCAGCCGCGCCTCCGAACAGTTCGAGGAGGTCACCGTGCTGGTCACCGGCAACCCGGCCAAGCACTCGGGCCTGTTCTCGATCGAGGAGCGCATGCAGCTCATCCGCGAGGTCACCGGCCACCTGCCCAACGTCAAGGTCGACTACTGGGCGGGCCTGCTCGTCGACTACACCACGGCCCATGGCGTGACCGCTCTGGTCAAGGGTCTACGATCTTCGCTGGACTATGACTACGAACTTCCCATGGCGCAGATGAACCGACGCCTGTCCGGAGTGGAGACGTTCTTCCTCATGACCGACGAGCGTTTCGGATACGTCTCCTCGTCGCTGTGCAAGGAGGTCGTCCGCTACGGCGGTGACGTCTCGGGGCTGGTGCCTGAGATTGTTCACGAGGCTATGAAAGCGAAACTTCGAGAATGATGCTCCTGATTGTCTTCCTGGTCGTCGCCCTCGGCTCGTTGATGCAGCGCATCTCGGGCATGGGCGTCGGCCTGATCGCCGGCCCCGTGCTGGCGATCCTGCTCGGTCCCGTGGAGGGCATCCTGGTCATCAACGTCATCGCGTTCATCAACGCGGCGGTGACGACCTGGACGGTCCGGGACCGGGTGGACTGGAAGATGTTCGGCCTCATCGGCGGGGCGCTCGTCTTCGGCATCGTGCCGGGCGCTCTGCTGGTGGCCAACACCAACTCGGCGATGCTGCAGATTCTCGTCGGCGTGCTCCTGCTGCTGGCGCTGGCGGTCACGACCTTCGCCAAGCCCTACATCCCGAAGGTCGAGGGCAGGGCGCCGGCCGTGGCTTCCGGCGTCATCGGGGGCTTCATGAACACCCTCGGCGGCATCGCCGGCCCGGCGATCACGGTCTACGCGCAGGCCGCGCGCTGGGAGCAGCGCACCTACGCCGCGACCCTGCAGCCGATCTTCATGATCGCCGGCGCCATGTCCTTCACCGCGAAGATCCTCGCGGGCGCGGGCGATCTCTCCGGCACGGATCCGTGGATCTGGCCGGTGGCGGTCATCGCGCTCTTCCTCGGCGTCTTCCTCGGCGTCCGGCTCGAGGATCGCTTCTCCAAGGGCACCGCGCGCAACATCGCGCTGTCCCTGGCCACCCTCGGTGGCGTCACCGCGATCGTCCGCGGCGTGACGTCCCTTTAGCTCCGGGTCCGCTTGAGGGCGCGGATTGCGCCCAGCCGGGCCGCCGGGTGCTCGTTTCGTCTCGGCGGCCCGTTGCCGGGCGGGTCCCACCATATTTCGCCGTCGCGCCGGAAGAGCCGGCCGCGCCCGGGGTGCCCGTTGACGCCGTTGTGGTAGCCGCAGGCCGTGCTCAGGGACACGGCGTTGGTGTCGCCGCCGTGCATCCATTCCAGCAGGTGGTGGATGTCGCATTCGTCGGCGGGCTTGTTGCAGCCGGGCCACGGGCAGACGGGGTTCTCCAGTTTGGCCATCAGCCGCTGCTTGTCGTTGGCCAGGCGCTGGGTGCGGTAGGTGTTGACCAGCCCCTCCTCGGGCACGGCGAGGGTGAAGCCGAGGACGTCGGCGTGCTTGAGGTTGAGGTACTCCGCGCCGGTGACGACGGCGCCGTTGGTGAGCACCAGCTCGATCTCGGGGCCGTCGCCGTTGAGGATGGTCTTGAGGTCGTCGATGGGGACGGTGGCGTAGGTGACGACGGTCGGCTCGGCGACGCCGCCGGTGCGCATCTTCTCGAGGAACTGCGCCGCCTTGTCCTCCGCGGTGCCGCGCAGGTTGGAGACGACGCCGGCGATGGCGTGGGCGGGCCCGGTCAGGTGCAGGGTCTGCTCGCGGGCGGCGTGGTTGGCGGTGACGGACAGCCGCGTGCGCGGGGTCGGCGGCGGGTCGTCGGCGTTGAGCTTGTCGACGAGCCGGGCCGCGTGCGCCTCCACCTCGGCGTAGCGGCCGGGCAGGCGGCAGAGTTCGAGGATGAGTCCCCAGCGTCGGCGGGGGTCGGTGACGCGTCGTGAAGCGCGGTGGATGAGCGCCAGCGTGTCGAGGGAGTGGCGGTTGCCGCGGGCGGCCTCGCGGGCGTCGGCCTGCTTGCGCGTGGAGGCGGTGGCGCCGAAGAAGAGTTCGGCGAGGGTGGTCAGGCGCAGGGATTCGGCGGGGGAGAAGCCGAGGGCGGCCAGGTCGTGCTTCGACAGGCCGGCGGCCTCCTGCAGCAGGTCGATGCCGTGCTGGAGGAGTGTGCGGAGCGTGTCGAAAGGGCGCATGCCCCGCACACTAGGGCGTGCGGGGCATGGCTGCTTTCGGCGGCGGCGCCGGGGTTTAACAACCCGGGTTATCCACAGGACTAAAGGAGTGAGGACAGGAAGTTCTGCGTGCGCGCCTGCTGCGGGTTATCGAGGACGTCGCGCGGGGCGCCCTTCTCGACGACGACGCCGCCGTCCATGAAGACGACCTCGTCGGCGACCTCGCGGGCGAAGCCCATCTCGTGGGTGACCAC
>CAYVZZ010000187.1:0-3010 GCA_964456185.1 uncultured Alcanivoracaceae bacterium | reverse complement strand
CGCCGACGTCCGCACCCTTGGTGAAGATGCCCCCGCCCAGACGGGCGAAGATGGAGAACAGCGAGGAACCGACGGCCAGGCCGTTCAGGGCGTGCACCGCATGCTTGACCTCCATGCCGGCGCCGGTGAGGAGCAAGTAGTAACCGGCCACGCCCAGCAGGGCCAGGCCGACCACCAGCATGCCGGTGATGGCGCCGCCGCGGAAGGCCACGGCCAGCGCGGGCTTCAGGCCCTGGCGTGCGGCTTCGGCGGTGCGCACGTTGCTGCGTACCGACACGTGCATGCCGATGTAGCCAGCTGCGCCGGAGAAGATGGCACCGATGGCGAAGCCACCGGCGGTGGCCATTCCCAGGCTCGGCACGAAGGCGATGAGGATGAACAGCACCACGCCGACGATGGCGATGGTGCGATATTGGCGATTCAGGTAGGCGCTGGCGCCTTCCTGCACTGCCGCGGCGATTTCCTGCATGCGCTCGTTGCCGCTGGACTTGGCCAGCACCCAGCGAATGGACCAGACACCGTAAACGATGGCCAGTACCGCGCACACCAGCGCGATCCACAGACCGTAGTTGCTCAACATAGATCTTTCCCTTTTGCCAAGAAGGCCCGCCGCAGCAGGCAATCCGACAAGTATACCGACCGCAGTTGTCGAGTTGTAGGCCTGCAGGTCGCTGTCAACCCGTCTGCGGCCGCCACGGGGATTGAAGTTTGCGTTTCACGCAGGTCAGGACTGGTTGTGCGAACCGTGGCAGACCGCTGTTGTCCCAGTGCACGCTGGCCTGGCCCACGACCAGCGGCGCCAGGTAGCGCCGTGCGGCTGCGGTGATGCCGTAGCCGTCGCGGCTGATGAAACGCGCGGGCAGTTTCTTCTCACGGTTGGCGATGCGGGCCAGCGGTGCCGGTGCGATGTGCCAGCGGTAGGGCGCGTCGCTGTCGCGCACGATGACCGGCATCACCGCATTGTTGCCGTCCAGGGCGTAATCCACCGCAGCCCGGCCGACGGCCTGCGCCTGGGCCAGGTCCGTGGCCGAGGCCAGATGGCGTGCTGCGCGTTGCAGGTAATCCGGCACGGCCCAATGCGATTTCAGGCCCAGCTCGTCCTCGACCGCAGCCGCCAGCTGCGGTGCCACGCCGCCCAGCTGCTTGTGACCAAATGCGTCGGTGTGGCCACTGTCGGCCAGCAGGTGACCGTCCTTGTCGCGGATACCCTCGGAAGTCACCACCACGCAGTGGCCATGCCGTGTCACGGTGGCTTGCACCCGCGCCAGAAAGTCGGCCATGTCGAAGGCGCGTTCCGGAAACAGGATCAGGTGCGGCGCCTCGTCGCGGCTCTGGCCGGCAAGGCCAGCCGATGCCGCCACCCAGCCGGCGTTCCGTCCCATCACTTCCATGATGAACACCTTGGTGGAGGTTTCCATCATCGAGCGGATGTCCAGCGCGGCCTCGGCTATCGAGGTGGCGGTGTACTTGGCAATGGAGCCGAAGCCGGGGCAGCAATCGGTGATGGCAAGATCGTTGTCCACGGTCTTGGGCACGCCAATGCAGGCGAGCGCGTCGCCGGAGTGCTGGCCCAGACGCGACAGCTTCAGTGCCGTGTCGGCCGAGTCGTTGCCGCCGTTGTACAGGAACCAGCGGATGTCATGCGCGCGCATCACCTCCAGCAGGCGCCGGTAGGGTGTTTCGTCATCGGCTGGCGAGGGCAGCTTGTAGCGGCAGGAACCGAAGGCGCCGCCGGGCGTGTGCGCCAGGGCTTCCAGCTGGCGCGCACCGAGCTGAGACGTGCTGTAGAGGTTCTCGTTGAGCACGCCGACAATGCCGTTTCTGGCGGCCAACGTAGGGACGCCGTGTTCGCGGGCGCGCTCAATCACCGCCGCGGCGGTGGCGTTGATGACGGCAGTAACGCCGCCGGATTGCGCGTAAAGCAGCTTGCCCTGGCTCATGGTTTCTTCCTCCGATCGAGGTCTTTCGTGTCGTTGCCGCCACAATACAACCCAATGGTCTTCGGGCAACCGGCAATTGACGGGTTGCGATGCAGCGGCTAACTTGAGTGTCCTTTTTCACGATCGGTGGCGGACTACGGCCCGGCACAAGCAGCTTATGCGCATTGTATTGATTGGCTCGCCCGGCTCGGGCAAGGGAACCCAGGCTGCGCGCCTGAAAGATGAACTCGATGTCGTGCACATTTCCACCGGCGACATGCTGCGTTCGGCGGTCAAGGCCGGCACGCCGCTGGGCAAAAAGGCCAAGGCGGTCATGGATGCCGGCCAACTGGTCTCGGACGAAATCATGCTGGGCATTCTGGAAGAACGGCTGGCCGCCGATGACGTGGCCAACGGCTTCATTCTCGATGGCTACCCACGTACCTTGCCGCAGGTGCATGCGCTGAAGGAACTTCTGGCGCGTCTGCAGCAGCCGCTGGATGCCGTGGTCGAGATCCGCGTGCCATCGGAGCAGATCATCGAGCGCTGTCGCAAGCGCTACGAGCAAGAGGGCCGGGCCGATGACGAACCGGAAACCGTGCGTCGCCGCCTGGATGTCTTTGCCGAGCAGACCGCGCCCGTGGTGGCCTGGTACCGTGATCACGGTGAGCTGCTGGAGGTCGATGGCGTGGGCAGCATCGAGGAAGTGACCGGTCGCTTGCACGATGTACTGGCACCCATCCGCAACAAGGCCGTGTCCTGACGCACGGTAACTGCATGCAACTGCATATCCTCGGTATTTGCGGCACCTTCATGGGCGGCCTGGCGGTGCTGGCGCGCGAGGCCGGCATGGAAGTCACCGGCAGCGATGCCAATGTCTACCCGCCCATGAGCACGCAGCTCGAAGCTCTCGGCATCGAGTTGTGCCAGGGCTACCGGCCGGAGCATTTGCAGCCGGCACCTGACCGCGTGCTGGTCGGCAATGCCATGAGCCGTGGCAATGCTGCCGTGGAGTACATGCTCAATGCCGGCCTGGACTACATCTCCGGGCCGCAGTGGCTGGGCGAAACCGTGTTGCATGGTCGGTCCGT
>CAYVZZ010000186.1:0-3069 GCA_964456185.1 uncultured Alcanivoracaceae bacterium | reverse complement strand
CACGTTGACTTCACCATTGAAGTAGAGCGCTCGCTGCGCGTACTCGACGGTGCGGTTGTTGTGTTCTGTGCTTCCTCTGGTGTTGAGCCGCAGTCTGAAACCGTATGGCGTCAAGCTGATAAATACAGCGTTCCTCGTATCTGCTTTATTAATAAAATGGACCGTGTTGGTGCCGATTACGATCGTGTTAGTCAGCAGATTCGTGACCGTCTTGGTGCCAATGTCGTGCAGACTCAATGCGCCATTGGCAAAGAAGAGAATTTTGAGGGTATTGTTGATCTCATCAAGATGAAAGCCATCTATTGGGATAACGATGACATGGGTGTGTCTTTCGAAGAGAAGGATATCCCGGCTGATCTTCAGGAAAAATGCGAAGCCATGCGCGAAGAAATGATTGAAAGCGCAGCTGAAGCCTCTGAAGAGCTAATGGAAAAATACCTTGAAGAAGGCGACCTGACGCAAGACGAGATTAAGGAAGGTCTGCGTAAGCAGGTCTTGGCGAATGAGATCGTCCTAGCGCTTTGTGGGACAGCGTTTAAAAATAAAGGTGTTCAAGCGGTTCTTGATGCGGTTGTCGACTATCTGCCTGCTCCTGATGAGGTGGCGGCTATTCAGGGTACAACGGAAGATGGCGAAGAAGCGATCGAGCGTCATTCCAGTGATGATGAGCCTTTCTCTGCGTTAGCATTCAAAATTGCTACCGATCCTTTTGTGGGCTCCTTGACCTTCATCCGCGTGTACTCTGGTGTGCTTAACTCGGGTGCAGGTGTGTACAATTCGGTTAAGCAGAAGAAAGAGCGCATTGGGCGCTTGTTGCAGATGCATGCAAATGATCGTCAAGAATTGAAAGAAATTCGTGCGGGCGATATTGCAGCCTGCGTGGGGCTGAAGAACGTCGGCACAGGTGACACGCTGTGTGATCCAGATAATGTTGTGGTTCTGGAGCGCATGGAATTTCCTGATCCGGTAATTTCCGTTGCGGTTGAGCCCAAATCAAAAGCCGACCAAGAAAAGATGAGTGTGGCGCTGGGTCGACTGGCACAGGAAGATCCTTCTTTCCAGGTGCGTTCCGACGAAGAGTCAGGCCAGACAATTATTTCTGGTATGGGTGAATTGCACCTTGATATCATCGTTGATCGCATGAAGCGTGAGTTTAAGGTTGAAGCCAATATTGGTAAGCCGCAAGTTGCTTATCGCGAAGGCATCAGCAAAGAAGCTGACGTTGAAGGCAAGTTCGTTAAGCAGTCTGGTGGTCGTGGTCAGTATGGTCACGTTAAGATACGCTTCGAGCCAATTTCTCGAGACGACGATAATGACTTTGAAGAAGAAATTCATGGTGGTGTCGTGCCGAAAGAGTACTTCGGTGCCGTCGAGAAGGGTATTCGCGAGCAGTTGGCTGCCGGTGTATTGGCGGGTTATCCCATTCTCGGTGTAAAGGCCACTTTGTATGATGGTTCTTATCACGAAGTGGATTCAAACGAAAACGCCTTCCGCATGGCGGCTGCCATGGCGGTTAAGAAAGGTGTTGCCGAGGCCGGTGCGGTGCTGCTTGAGCCAATGATGAAGGTTGAAGTGGTAACACCTGAAGAATATATGGGCGACGTAATGGGTGACCTGAATCGCCGTCGTGGCATTGTTCAAGGCATGGAAGAGACTGTTAGTGGCCGCATTGTACGTGCCGAAGTTCCCCTGTCGGAAATGTTCGGTTATGCTACCTCTCTGCGTTCACAAACTCAGGGTCGTGCAACCTACTCCATGGAGTTCGAGAAATACGCCGAAGCGCCCAAGGCGGTAGTGGATGCGGTAATTAAAGGCAAAAACGGTTAACCTAAAGCCGCTTTTACACATATTAGAAGATTAACCGAGAGGTAATGAGTCGTGGCAAAGGAAAAATTTGAACGTAATAAGCCGCACGTAAACGTGGGTACAATTGGTCACGTTGACCATGGCAAAACCACATTGACAGCGGCCTTGACCCGCACCTGTGCTGAAGTCTGGGGTGGTGACGCTCGAGCCTTCGATCAGATCGATAATGCACCGGAAGAACGTGAGCGTGGTATTACCATCGCCACCAGTCACGTGGAATACGATTCTCCGAATCGTCACTATGCGCACGTTGACTGCCCCGGTCACGCTGACTATGTGAAAAACATGATCACCGGTGCTGCTCAGATGGACGGCGCTATTTTGGTGGTGTCTGCTGCAGACGGCCCGATGCCGCAAACCCGTGAGCACATTCTGCTGAGCCGTCAGGTTGGTGTACCTTTCATCGTTGTGTTCTTGAACAAAGCCGACATGGTTGACGATGAAGAGCTGGTTGAGCTGGTCGAAATGGAAGTGCGCGAGTTGCTGAGCGACTACGAATTCCCAGGTGACGACACCCCGATTATCACCGGTTCTGCCCTTAAGGCACTTGAAGGCGATACATCAGACATCGGTATGCCGGCTGTACAAAAGCTGGTTGAAACCATGGATGAGTACATTCCTGAACCAGAGCGTGATACCGACAAGCCGTTCCTGCTGCCGATCGAAGACATCTTCTCGATTTCCGGTCGCGGTACCGTGGTAACTGGTCGTGTTGAGCGTGGCATCATTAAAGTGGGCGAAGAAATCGAAATCGTCGGCATTAAAGAGACGCAAAAGACCACCTGTACTGGTGTAGAAATGTTCCGCAAACTGCTCGACGAAGGTCGTGCGGGTGAGAACGTTGGTGTGCTACTGCGTGGTACCAAGCGTGACGAGGTTGAGCGTGGTCAGGTATTGGCCAAGCCGGGTTCTATTACGCCACACACCGAGTTTGAAGGCGAAGTCTACATCTTGAACAAAGATGAAGGTGGCCGTCATACGCCATTCTTCAACGGCTATCGCCCGCAGTTCTACTTCCGTACCACTGACGTTACTGGTGCTTGTACTCTACCTGACGGCACTGAAATGGTGATGCCGGGCGACAACGTTCAGATGAGTGTTGTGCTGATTGCACCGATCGCCATGGAAGAAGGTCTACGCTTCGCAATCCGCGAAGGCGGCCGTACCGTCGGTGCCGGTGTGGTATCGAAGATCGTTAAGTAA
>CAYVZZ010000185.1:0-3089 GCA_964456185.1 uncultured Alcanivoracaceae bacterium | reverse complement strand
CGATAATGATTACGAATATGCTGATCTCCACCGCGACGTTCACGATAAATTTAACAACAGCATGATTAAACTCACTGAGCGTATCAAAAATGGCAGTGAAGAGCCCATGACTTTTGTGGAAGAAATGGCGAAATTTCTGGATGTACATGTGAAAACACACGATCGAAGCTTAGCGCGTTTTGCTGACCACTAACTAGGGGTGATTTGCATGAACACCAATGAATTCAAATTGCTGTTTTCCGGCCCTATGGGCGCGGGTAAAACCACTGCAATCAATGCCATCAGTGACGAGCCAAGTGTGTCCACCGATGTGGCCAACACAGATCTTGCCGCTTTTGACAAGGCTACCACCACGGCGGCGTTGGATTATGGCTACATTGCCTTGGATGATGGTAATGGCGTGCGGTTATATGGCACACCGGGTCAAGAACGCTTTCAATTTATGTGGCCCATTTTGGCAACCAATGCTGCCGGCATCATTATTTTATTAATTGGTGATCACCCTGATTTGATGCAGCATCTTGATACCTATGTGGATGCCTTTTGGCAAAAAGGTGAATTGCCCATGATCATTGGTGTGGGGCGCTTGCCTACCGGCAAAGAAGATGCCACTTTAATGAAAATCGTACAGCGTCTTGAACAAAAGAACACCGTTGTGCCGGTTATTCAAGCTGATGTCCGACAACGTGATGACGTTCTTTTAATGGTAGATACCCTCTTAAGCCTAGTAGAAGCCAACGAATTGGAAAAAGTATGAACAGCGCCAGAGAACATTACTCCACTGAAACAGTGGATGAAGCACAATCTATATTGAGCCAATTTGCCGATAATGCAGAACAAGTGACCGCCGCTGTTTTGCTAAGCAGCGATGGCTTTGAGATCGCCAGCTTAAAGGTAACCGCAGATACAGCCAGCCGTCTGGCGGCTATGGGCAGTTCCCTTGCGGCAGTCGGGGCGGGCATTGCCAAAGAAGCTGGGTTAAACAACTGTACTCGGTTAATGGTGGAATCCGATTTGGGCATGATGTCGGTATCTTATGTGCGCAGCGATCCGGAGTTGGTGCTGATTGTGGTCGTTGATGACCCAACTGCCCTGGGTAAATTGATGTGGGCAAGCAAACGTTGCACCAAATCACTGGAAACGCTTTTTTCTTAAAACATTAGCCATAAAAAGGCGATACCCAACTTTTTTGCAATGCCTCCAAGCGCCTCTTGCGTTCTGGCCAGTCTGGCATGATGCGGCTTTGTAAGGCTTTAAACCGGGGGCCGTGATTCATTTCCTGCAAATGACACAGCTCGTGCACTACTACTTCGTCGATGCATTCGGGTGGATACTGCATCAACGTCATATTGAGATTGATGTAGCCCCGCGTGGACAAACTGCCCCAACGCGTCTTCATTTTTTTGACGCGCAAGGTGGGTTGGCTATATCCCAAGTTGGCAAATAAGGGAAAATAATGGCGGATGCGTTTGGGAAAATAGGCTTTAGCCTCTAATCGGTACCAACTTTCCAATAAGTTCTGATAAGTGTCTTCCAATTGCAGGTCATGTGGCAATACCAAGGTTATTTCACCTTGGTGCCGCCGAACGTCCACCTCACCCTCTGCCAGCTTTAGCCGATATCTTTCGCCCAAAAAGTGACAGATAGCACCTTCTTTTAATTGCCAACGCGGTTTCTGTGGCCTTGTGGCCACATCCTTCAAGACTTTTTCCAGCCATCCTTGTCGACTTTTTACAAAGGCATCGATGGATTTATGACTGGCTTTTAATGGCGCACGCACCTGTATCCGTTGATCGGGAAAAACGCGTAGCTCCATCGTCCGACGGCGGCTGCGCACCAGCTCATAGGCTAAATCTTCCACCAATCTCAGACCAGGTTGGCACGGATTTCTTTTTTGTTGAGTTTACCAACAGAGGTTTTGGGAATTTCATCCACAAAAACCACCCTGTCCGGCACCCCGTATTTGGTTAACTCGCCTCGCTCGGTAGCCTCTTTAACGAAGGCTTGCAAGGTGGCTTCATCCACATCATCACCTTTCACCACGACAGCAATCGGCCGCTCGCCCCATTTTTTATCGGTAACACCAACGACGGCCGCTTCTGCTACTGCCGGGTGTTTCAACAAGACGGCTTCGACATCCAAAGATGATACCCACTCTCCGCCGGTTTTAATGACATCTTTTATGCGGTCGGTGATTTTCAAAAAGCCTTTTTCGTCAATGACGGCAATATCACCTGTGTGCATCCAGCCACCTTGCCACAGTTCTTTGGATTTCTCTGGGTTTTTGAAATAACCCTGCGTCAACCAAGGCGCCCGCAATACCAGCTCCCCTTGGCTTTGACCATCATGGGGTTGCGGGTTGCCGTCACTATCCCAAATTTGCAACTGTGCCATAATCACCGGCCGTCCGGCTTTGCAGCGCCATTCGATTTGTTCATCAATAGGCAGTTGTTCCAGTTCCGGAGTGAGATTGGCAATGCTGATTAGCGGGCAGGTTTCACTCATGCCGTAGCCGGTGAAAATATCGATACCACGCTCCAGGCCTTTCTTGGCCAAAGCCGGTGCCAAAGCCGAGCCGCCAATAATCACCTTCCAACCGTTAAGGTCAATATCGGCAGCCGCCGGTGCCGTCAACAACATCTGCATGATAGTGGGCACGCAATGCGAGAAGGTCACCTTGTGTTGCACGAACAATTTCAACAAGCGCTCCGGTAAATAACGCCCCGGATACACCTGCTTCATGCCCAACATCACGGCAATGTAAGGCACCCCCCAGGCATGCACATGGAACATGGGGGTGATGGGCATATACACATCAGTGTCATTCACCTGTCCTTGGCGGTTGCCCACCAGGGTGCTCATGCCGGCAAAGGTGTGCAACACCAATTGACGGTGACTAAAGTAAACGCCTTTGGGCAGGCCGGTGGTGCCACTGGTGTAAAAGGTGGTCGCCCGGGTATTCTCATCCAATGCCGGCCAGTCGTAATCGGCATTTTGCTGTTTTATCAAGGCTTCGTATTCGCCCAGCCAACCATCAGGTACAGCAGCTTCTTCATCGGTAATAAAAATAAACTGCTTCACCGTTTCAA
>CAYVZZ010000184.1:0-3098 GCA_964456185.1 uncultured Alcanivoracaceae bacterium | reverse complement strand
GATGGCACGCTATAACGCGACAAACCGTCAACAATCAGGCGGCGCCGCCACGAGCGTTGGTGCCCTGTTGCGCAATAGCGCAATGGCCGGACCGCATCCCAGCCGCGCATCGAGGCTAGGTTTCGAAGTTGATGGGGGCGCCGATTTCTCGTGTGAGTGCGCATTCGTAGGCGACAGCGGCTGCGGCGACGTCCAACGCGGCGTGCCCGGTGGATTTGAAGACGGTGAGCTGGGTCGGGGAGGAGCGGCCGGGGTGTTTCTTGCTGAGGACGTCTCCGAGTAGCGTGACCCTGTCACTTGGCATGCCTTGCAGTTCGTGTGCTCCGGCTGGTGGGGGCTGCTCTGCAGCTCCGGGCCATTCGGCGAATACTGTTGCGGCGGCTAGGGTGTCCCGGCCTACCTCGGGGCCTTTGGAGCCACCGACGGAGCTGAGGTGGGTTCCGGTCCGAACCCAGTCACGGTTGATAACCGGGAGTCGGGCGTCCGTGCAGCAGAAGATCACGTTAGCGTCTCGGCATGCGTCGCGGATCGTGGTCAGACGGGTGGACGTGTCCCATTCGGTGATCGAATGGTGATGGTTCGGATCGCGCGAACCGACGGCGATGGTTCCCGTGTGGCCGATGGCGCGCAGAAACCTGATCTGGGCGCGTGCCTGGGCGCCGGTCCCGATGATCGACACTTGGTGGTGTCCGGTCGGGGCGAGGTGGTGCATGGCCAAGGTCGCGGTTGCAGCGGTGCGCACCTCGGTGATCGCTGTGCCGTTGATGACGGCCAATAAGTCACCGCTTTCAGGGTCGAACAGTGCGACGAGCCCACGATGGCTCGCGATGGGTCGGTGTTGTGTCGTGCACTTTCCTGTGATGGAGACGAGTTTCGCCGCCATCCCCATGTCAGGCACGTATCCGGGCATGGCGCCCAGCAGGATCCCGTGTCCTTGGGCGGCAATTCGTGGCGGCGCCGAGACCAGCCCGTCGCTGATGCAGGTCAGGGCGTGTTCCAACCGGTCCAGGAGCCGCTTGGGGTCGAGCACGTCTTCGGTCTCGGTGCGGTTCAGCACTAGCACGGGGCGGCTGCCCATCATCGATCTCGGTGGGTGCGAGGTGCGCTGAGGGCGTGCTGGAGTTCCTCACCGAGACGGTCGCAGGTCGAGCTGAGTTCTGAGATCAGCGCGGGGAGGGACGTGTCGCTGAACTCGGCGACCGGCCCGACGATGGTCAGCGCGCACATGGGTTCGTCGTGATCGGACACAACGGCGATGCTGGCCGAGCCGATGCCCACCTCGTTGCGACTGCGTTCCAGTGCGTAGCCACGCCTTTCAGTGCGTTCGATCTCGGCGATGAGGCCATCGTCGCCGCCCATCGGGAACCCGTCGCGTTCCGCGGGCGTCAGGTAGGGCGCACGTGCGGATTCGTCCAATGTCGCGACGAACGTCAACGGCCCGGCGAATCGGTGCACGAATAGGAGCTCACCTTCCAGTTGGGCGATCATGTGCAGGCGGGGCGGGCATTCCACGTGCAGGACGCGCGATCCGGTTGCCTCGAGGACCTGAAGGTTCACCATCATCGAGGTCCGCTGGGACAGGCGCTGCATCAGTGGCTGAGCGAGTTGGACCAGACTGCTTTGCGTGGCGGACTTCGACAACTGTAGCGCGGCGGCCCCGGGTAGGTAGTGGTTGCCGACGCGCAGTACCCATCCTCGATCGACCAACTCGGCGATGACTCGGTGAATCGTCGCGCGGTGCAGTCCGATTTCCTGGGAGAGGTCTGTCAGGCGTAGTGGGCGGTCTGCTCGCGCAATGACATCCAGGATGTCTAGCGCCTTGCCCAGCGCTGAACTTGTCGACTTCGGCATTTCCCTGTCTACTCCCGTATCGCTCGAAAACCGTTGACCAACCTTATCAGTGTTGCTATTATTGCAACACTTGTTACATACAACATAACAAATGTGGCGGGTGGACCTGCCGATGACAAGCCCTTGGAGGCATAGATGTCCGACATCCCGGCAGCACGGCACGGCGGAGCCGAGGACGAGGCTGCTCCAACCCCCTACGGACCGCCGCCCTCGGATGCGCGGGTCTGCTATCGCGGCGGCACCGTCATTGATGTCGTCGCCGGCGTTGAACGCGCTGC
The DNA here is from genome assembly GCA_964456185.1 of uncultured Alcanivoracaceae bacterium. Classification (GTDB taxonomy): domain Bacteria; phylum Pseudomonadota; class Gammaproteobacteria; order Pseudomonadales; family Alcanivoracaceae; genus CAYVZZ01. Next base: position 969 of record CAYVZZ010000184.1, on the reverse strand, counting down.
CGCGTCCGTCGTGGTCAGCGGCTCAACGATCGAGGCCGTCATCCCCGACGCCGACCTGACTGACGAGGTGCTGCGCGGCGCCACGGTGGTTGACGCGACGGGCTGCTATATCGTTCCGGGCCTGATCGACTCGCATCAGCACCTCGCCACGCCACCCAACCAGCCGGTGGCGCAGGCACGCCTGCGACGACACGTATTCTCCGGGATTACCGCCGTGCGCGACATGGCGGACGACCTGCGACACATCGCAGACCTGACCCGCGCCACCCTGGTCGGCGAGATCCCGGGCCCGGACATCTCCTACGCCTCCTTGATGGCTGGGCCATCATTCTTCACCGATCCCCGCACGATCCAGGTCACCCAGGGCGTCACGCCCGGGTCAGCACCGTGGATGCGCTCGATAACCGAAGACACCGACTTGTCGATGGCGGTCGCCAACGCGGCCGGCACCTCAGCAACCGCGATCAAGATCTACGCAAACCTGCCGCCGCACCTGGTCGCGGCGATCACCATCGAGGCACACCGACAGGACTTGAAGGCGTGGGCTCACGCGACGGTCTTCCCGGCCGGGCCGGCCGATGTCGTGGCTGCTGGTGTCGACGTGATCTCGCACGCCAACCTGCTCGCCTATCACGTCGTGCCCCGTATCCCCTCGACATATCAAGAGGACGTCACTGTGTCGGCACGCCAGTTCCACGACCAGAGCGATGCGATTGACACCTTGCTACGAGACATGGCCTCCCACGGCACACTCCTTGATGCCACGGTCAGCATGACCCGATCCAAGTACGTCAGCCGGCCCGCGAACAAGCCGCCGCGCGTCGACCCTGCCATCGCCATCGAGGTGACGGCGAGGGCTCACGCGGCCGGGATACCGATTTGCGCCGGAACGGACTACGAAACTCCCCCGCAGCATGTCTGGCCGTCGTTACACGAGGAGATCGAGTTCCTGCACCACCAGGTCGGGCT
>CAYVZZ010000183.1:0-3098 GCA_964456185.1 uncultured Alcanivoracaceae bacterium | reverse complement strand
ACATTGCGCGTTGTATTACTATTCCTGATGCGAAACATGCTGGCCGCGTTTGGTTCGCATTTTCGGATACTATCTGGACAGAACGCACGCTGGAGCAACACCATTGGCAAGCCCATCGTGAGAAACACATGACCTGCGTCAATGTGCAAGACTGGGTAAACGGCAATCAGCAACAACCTCAGACAGCCCCTTTTACCCAATTGACAAAGGTGGTCAACGAGGCAACTAGAGAGGGTCTGTGGCAAGCGAAGAAAGAGGATAGCAGCCAGCCTCCCGCCACTCATAATATCGCCTATCGCGGTTTTATGTTCTCACCACATGAATTTTATGGATTTGAAGGGCAGGTTCTTCCAATGGAAGTATGGGCCGAAGAGGCCGAACACATGCCGATGATGGTTGGGATTACCGATTCGGTGGGCATCAGCATGGAGTTAAACCAGCTCGCACTTGATCTAGCATCGGATTGGGTTCGAGACTATCAACACAAAGTAGCTTACGAAACTGCCATGACCATTGAGTCGGTCAAGATGGCTGTTTCCAATGGCGCCGTACAAGAACAGCGACAGGAAAATTACCAAACGGCGCTGTTTGGTCAAGCGCTTATGAACTTAGTATCTCCCACTGCACGCCGTTATTTAACCCGCCCAGACTGGGAAGAGCGCGTAAGGTATCTTTCACCCAAAGAGCAAGCCCAAATCGCAACCGAAAATTGGCCGCGCTATGAGGAATGCTATGATGAATCGGCAAGACAAAAGGTTATCAAAGAATACAGCAGCGCACTCGCGGCATTTGATACTAGTACGATTAAGCCGTTAGATGAATGCTATGTCTCGTGGCTAGAAAGTAAGGCATTCACAAACTCATTTGCTTGCAATTTCGATAGCCAAGATAAGGAAAGTGGAAAGCGTTATCTGCTGACACTTTATGCCTGCATCAAGGATGCAACTGGGCGTTCTGGACCCAAAAACCATTTTAAAAAAGGCCTTGAGGGCAATGCAGCAGACCAAAGTAATGTCATTTTGCGCGGTTTGATGCTTAATAATGACGAATTGGTCGAGAAATTTGAAGATGCCATCAATAACGTAGATGACAAAGATCATCCGATACGCACAGCAGGGCTGAACGTAAAGTCGGTATGGGAGGAGGTGTTCTCCGATGCCTCTATAGCCAGTATTGAAAATATTGCGGGGGCACTTGCTACTACTCTGCCTCAACTTGGGTGGCCAATCATCGACAAACTGAACGATTTTGTTGATAAAGGGATGGTTTGGGCTGCAGCCAGGCTTCCGGAAAAACGTATGCTAGCCCTGATGAGTGGCGTTATGCGTGTGCAGAACCCCGGCCTTGAGCTGGCCGCCGTAGAATTCGAAGGGTCGCGCAGACAGGTGACACGGGCGCTGGCAAAGGCTGTTGCCGAGGTATCTGGTGGTCGAGGATCACTTATCCAGAGCGGCGCAAGGAGGATTTACGATCGAAGTGGCTCTATTTTTAGAGGTAAGGCACTCATTGTGGTAGATGCAGATGATTTTGCCTATCTACGTAAATTGAGCGGCGTTATGGGGTCAGAAGCTCGTGCCGCCGGCATTGCTCAACGTGTACGTGTCGAAGACTTTGAGCGCATGTACGCAAGCAGTGTTAGGCGGGTTGCGAATGTAGAGGTTAAGGGAGGAATTATAGGCGCTTTATTTGGCGCTTTCGCCGTATCCAGCGCATTTGACCAGCTCGCTAAAGCCGAAGCTAAAGGCGAAGGCATACAAATTGCCAAATGGAACGTGCGCAGCGCCATGAGCACCTTAGTAGGAGGGATAGTTGAAACCATTGGTAAAATTAGCGAAGCGTTTCGTTGGGGCAGGTTTGTGCTAGGTGGTGGGTCGGCAATCGGTCGTTCAGCTGGACTTTTTACTGTTTCCAAATTCTTGGGGGGAGTAGGGCGTCTGTTGGGGGCGGCTGGTGGAATCATTGCCGGTGGGCTGGCAATCAATGATGGTGTCCAACAATTAAAAACCCAGCCTGTACTTGGATACACTCTAATTGGCTTAGGGTTCTTGAGTATTGCTGCAGCATTTATAATGTTTATACCAGGACTTAATCTGATTGGTTTGATTATTGGTCTACTTGCTGCTGCAGCTATTTGGGTCGTTTCTCTCTTCAAAGACAATGATATTCAGAAGTGGTTAAAGCAAACAATGTATTTTGGTGAGGCCGAACATTTCGAAAGCTTTGAGGCGCAATCAAAAAGACTTGCAGAGATTACGGGAGCCTGAAATGGGAAAAGTAGTTAAATGTTTTAAGTTGTCAAGGAAATATAAATTAAATCGACCTCTTGATGAAAAAGAAGTTAGAAATAAGTTGTTTTTTGAACGTTATGAAGAAGATGACGCTAACAGTACGGGCTCTCTAATAGCGTTTAACTCAACTTACACCGAATACGTAGATAATTCATTTGAGCAGCGTGGAGATGGTGCTGATCTTGTTGGTTGTTTTGGGTTTATTGTTTTAGTTTTAGCGTCTTTCTATATGTTTTATTTGTACTATATTGATTTTGTTGAATATAGTACTCCGCTTATTTTTTTCGGATTGTTTGGATTGCTTCTTTGTTATATTCCTTACCAGATTTTTGTCAAGCATGAATTTTTTACGTATACACATTTTCCGGTTCGTTTTAATCGAAAGAATAAAAAGGTTTACGTCTTTCGTCATAATGGTGAGGATGGAGTTTTAGTTGTCCCGTGGGGTGAGGGATTTTTTCACCGAGGGCCAAACTTTAAAAATATGGATATGTTTAATTTGCGCTGTCACCTTATGGAGGGAGACCTTGTTAAAGATACTTTCGATGTGGGGAGGCCGACTTACGGGTCTGAAGAAACAGATGAAACATGGCAATTTATCTGGCGCTATATGGAAGAGGGCGTTGAAAGCGTCAAGCCGCCATTCATCAGCCTTACAACGAAAGGTAATTGGAAAAGCAGCTGGGTCGTAATTTGCTCTCGAATCGCAGTCTTACCTTTTGTTTTGCAACTTATTTGTTTGCCATTCACTGTTATACAAACCTTCGTGCGCTGGCTGGGGCTGGCTGTTTGCAAAAAGCCAGTGTGGCC
>CAYVZZ010000182.1:0-3116 GCA_964456185.1 uncultured Alcanivoracaceae bacterium | reverse complement strand
CGACGTTGCCTGCCTTGCCGAGTGGTACGGCGCAGGCCATTCCGCTGATTCCACCCTTGGCTGAGGGCGTGAGTGATGCGGTTGAGGGTATTGCTAGTCAATACGGCGTGACAGACAGCCCAAGCACAATGGCGATTAAGAATGCATGGCAGCAATCGACTCCCCGATTAACCGATAACCAACCGACCAACTGGATTGAAATCAACCATACAGACGCCAACGCAAAACCGTTTTCTGGTCAGAAGTACACCATTCACTTTACTGATGGCACAAGCCTGAAAGGCAAATTAGATGCTAATGGTTGGGCTCGTCACGAGAATGTGCCGCCAGAGGCCGACTGAGTTGACTATGTCACACCAGACCCCAAGCCCGATATCGCTTGGCCACCACTAGATGATTTGACAAAAGCCGTTAAAACCAAATTGAGCTAAGGAGATCACCGATGGACTGGGATGAAGTACAAAATGCGCTCGAATGGTATGCAGCGGCACCTGAACGCTGGTATAACAGCGCCGAAGAGGACCTGGAAGCTGCTGCAGAATGGATCTGGACGGTGTTAGAAGGTGGCTTTGCCGACAAACAAAGTACCGCTCAAATCGTTACCGGCACCGTCATCTCTATCATTCCTTTTGTGGATCAAATTTGTGATGTGCGCGACCTTATCGCCTGTTGTTACAACTTGCATGAAGATGACAGTGATGCTTGGCGCTGGGTTGCGCTTTGCCTAACCCTTATTGGCCTTTTCCCCGAGTTAGGCTCGATAGCCAAAGGCGGCGGCAAAATCCTGTTTGCTTACGGTCGTAAAAGTGTCTTCCGGCTTGGAGAGGAATTAAGTACCAGTAATTTCTGGACCATCAGCGAGCCCTATGTCGCAGACGGCATAGCCAAACTAGACCAATTTCTTGACATGCCTGCGGTGCGTAGCACGCTGCATGGATTAGACATTTATAAGCCCTATCATTTCTTTTCAGGCAAGGTGGATGACGTCGCCAGCGCATTAACGGCAAGCCACCTATTGAATGCCTTTGACAGCGTGATTGACGTATTGCGTTCGTTGGTGACAACCATTCAAAAATGGGGAACAGCCGCACTCGCCAGCAAAGCGGGTGAATTACTGCAACTGGTATTAGCTATTCGCAAAAAAGCCAATAACATGCTAGCCAAGGTGCTGGCACCGGTTAACAACTGGCTCACTCATTTAGCCCGTAGGCTGGAGCTCGAAAGCGACATGCAGTATCGCGCCACAGTTAACGCACTGACGCCACACACCTTCAAGCGCGTGAACAATAGCGAAGAGCTCGCAGCGATCAAAGCCAATAAGCCGGAATGGGTGGACTTTAGGAAAAATCCTAAACACCCAGCTTTAAAGCACTCGCCAACTCCCCCTGAAGACTGGGTAATAAAACACGGTGAGCTTCCAAACATTGGCGATGGCTCAAAGCACCCACTTTTACAAAAAAAATACAACACTTTTGAATCCGCCCATCCTACTCAATTCCAGTCCGGAGAAACCATTTATCGGATTGTGGATCCTGACTCTTATGATGACAGCATCTGCTGGATGCGTAAGAAAGAATTCGACGCACTCAAAACCAAGGCAGACTGGCGCAGGCGATTTGCCGTCTGGCAAAGCTGGAATCGCAATGGGGAATTCGTTACCTATACTGTGCCAAAAGGCAAAACATTAAACGCGTGGGAAGGGCCTGCCGCCAGTCAACAAATGGAGAATGCGCCCACCGTTATGTTAGAGGGTGGCAGCACGCAGCTTGTTATCAATCCCAATGACCTCATTCCCGAGGCACTTGGCAAGCGCCAAGCCACCCATTGGGGGTACGGGAAACTCGATAGCGAACCGGATGGAAAACTCGGGCTCCCCAAACTCACTAACAACGTTTACAGCATGCAATCGAATAAATAATCGCTCTATCAATAGCAGCAAGGAATTAATTATGGTCAAAACACCACTTACCGCTCAAGAATGTTACCTGCTTGAACGCTATACCAGCGTGGAATATTACAGTGGAGTCGTAGACGCTTGGGAGGCCATGGTGCGTCATGTCGAAACGCTGCTTGACCAATATATGCACCACCTGCCCGCTGGTTATCGCAAGCGGCCAAGACCCAAGCAGCCCGATATCGTTTGGGGGGAACGCGTACTCCCCAACTTTAGAGACACATTGCAGATCATGCGTAAAAGACTAATCCGATTTCAGCATGGCGACTGGGACGCATATAGTAGTGGAGGCGGCATACTAAGTGACTTCAAAGGCCAATCCGAATTCTGGCCATACTGGATGGATGAGGTTCGTCTTGGTGCTGTGCAGGAATATTCAAACTTAATCGGACGTGCTGCCTACTTGGCCGGCAGAATGTCCGCGACTTATGGAGCTTACTGGTTCCAGTTAGAACTCAGTAAAGATTACGAATTCACGAACGACGATCCTTGGACACCACCAACAGCTTGGCCCAAGTACCAGCTCAATCCATCAATACAGTACAAAACCGGCCAGTTGGTTACTGAACCCGGCATTTATTGGCCTAAGGCCGAGGATGCAGCTGTACAATTCCTCTTTCCCAGTGATCCCGCTTTCGATGACGACAGAGCGCCCAAGGCATCTGTTGGCAAGAATAGTGGTGGGGGGCGCGAAGGTGTCGAGCCCACCACTTGGATCAAGGTAGAACGTGTTCTAGGCGAAACTGTGGCAGATGGCTTGGCTGACTTACTGGCAGACGTTAATCACACTCGCCAATATAACGTAGCAGGCGGTCACCCCTGCCCGCGCGAGGGTTGGTGGTTCACGCCCGCGGAAACTGGCGGCAAATCGCATTATTTTAAATCAGGCGAGATATTCCCTGTGATAGAGGGCAGCCAATACGGCGACACCTTTTGGCAATGGACACAAGATCAAGAAGTTTAATCAAGTCCAACTATCAATTGGCCGGGGAAATAGGGGTCAGACCGGGAAAATAGGGGTCAGACTGCTAATTAGGGAAAATAGGGGTCAGACTGCTAATTATGATGCAATACTTCTGGCAACGCGGCAAAAAACCACTACCCGGTGGCCAAACCGATACCCACAGCAAAGCCAACCCAGATGGCCACGCCACTGGCAATG
>CAYVZZ010000181.1:0-3134 GCA_964456185.1 uncultured Alcanivoracaceae bacterium | reverse complement strand
GGTCGGCTCGCCAACGTCCCGAGTGACACCCCCGCCACTTCACCGCCGGAGGAGACTCCCGTGCTGAAGTTCATCAGCCAGTTCAGTGTCGGCTGGAAGGAGTTTGTCACCGTCGGTGCGTGGCGCCTCGTCTGCGAGGTGAACCCCCAGCATGCTGTGCAACGTACGCCGAGACATGGAAAGCACCACTTGAAGCCGCTGTGACGGGTCACGGCTAACGTGTCGAAGATCCCCTGGGCGCTGGGCAGGCCCTACTGTGGCAGGCACTATCGATCCGCTCAGGGTGCGCGTTTCGCGACACACAGAAGGATGGCTATGGGGACGTTCCTTTCCGTGTCCAACAGTGTGCTGGCGTTCTTCACCACTGTCTTCGTCATCGTCTTGGGCGCGGCTCGCCTTAGTTCGCGCGTTCGGCGGCTGCTCGTGACCACCTCACTGCGATGGGCGGGCACACGCGCGCTTTCCGCCGAGGAGCGGCGTGATACCAAGGTTGCCCGTGCCGTGCTGCGGAGGCACCTTCAGGAATTCGGTGAGGGGGCCGACGCGTCGCCAGCTGCGATGTTGGGAGATGCGTTGCGCCAATCGGCGTGTCACCGATGGCCCTGGTCGCCTTGGCGCGAGTCCCTGGAGACGTGGGCGCGACATGCCTCAGCGCCCGGTACGACTCCGCTGCTCGCACGGATCGTCGTACCCGAAGAGGCCGAGCGTGTGCGGGGAGCGACGCGCAGGCTTGCTGAGCTCATGGGCCGGTATCGTCATCTCCGGCCGGTCCCTGTTGGCGCGGCGCAGCTGGGTAAGGAGTCTCCAGCGGCATTTGCTTCCGCGCTCTCGGGTGCGGCCGTCGTGGCGGACGCCACGTCCTCACGTGGCGCTGCTGCGGATAGTGTCGTGGCTTGGCACTCCTTGGCCTACAGGGACGGATCCCATACCTGGGAGGATCGGGCCACATACGCCGAGGTCGGAGCTGGGACCACCACGGCACTCGGCGATTACAGGCTGGGGGACTACAACGGACGGCTGTTGGAACTGCGTGGAGTCGCACTCGCCGCAAACACCCGGGACGGCACCGTTTCATTTGTGCTGGAGACGTCCGAAACGTGCTACCAGGCGACGGAGCAAGGGGATCGCGCCTGCAAGGGCCTCGGGCCGGCCGCCGAAGATGAGAACCTGCCACGGTTCCAGCGGTCGAGCGATGGCGCGACGACTTTGGCAACCTGGCGCCAGCGCCCTGATGCCCTTCCACGGATCTGCATGGTGACCGCTTACGTGTCCCTGCTCGCCAGAGCGGAGGCCGGCCCGAGCCCTGTCGTCGTACATGGTCGACAAGATGAGCGACCCTGTGAGGTGCTCATTCTCTGTCGCCGGAGCTCCGCCACGCGGAACGGTCGTGACACCCTGTCTGCGGCCGCTGGTGGTGTCGTGGAGATGGACCAGCCTGACAAGGCCTTGGACACGGACTCCTTGGGACTTCCGTGCATTGACGCGGCGATCCGCCGGGAGATGCGGGAGGAGATCGGCCTCGCTGGAGTAGGTATGCCTATGGCACCTGTCGCTGTGTGGATCAGCACCGTGCTCGGCCGCCGGAGCACACGCCCCACTGGGCAGGTGGTCGGGTCCGTGCTCTGCCTGGCAAACGTGTCGACCTCGCTTTCTGAGGTTCACCGATCGAGATCCGACGCCAACCATGTGCGGGGCGGCTTCGAGGTGAATGCCCTAGAGGCCATTGCCATAGGCAAGGGACCTGCTGCATCCAGTCAGTTCGCGCACGAAGTCTGGCAGTTGGCGCCGGCCTTGGACCAGCACGGGCTGCTGAGCTGCTGGTATGCCGCAATTCGTATCTGGGGTTGGGACAAAGCACGTAGTTCATTCGCAGACGCATTCGCGCAGCCGTGGTGGGTCGTCCCCTGGGAGGGAGAGCCGCCTGGGAGATTGAGAATTTGTCGCGATCCGCGTGAGATCCTGCCTGAGGATACTGCCCTGATCGACTCGGCTGAGTCTTCGTGGACCTGCCATTTTGAACGTCTCCGAGCTGGCTTGGTCCAGGCTCAGGGGCGGCGGGCCGCTGAGGAACTCGCCTCGCGCCGGGAATCGGCATAAGTCGGCGGTTTGCTTGTTCGTGCGCGCATGCGACGTGTTCGTGCGGGCCCAGACGCGTCGGTCTGGCAGGGGACGTGTATCGATGGCGATAGAGGCATCGGTACGCCTGCGCCCGGGCCGTGGTGCGAGATCCAGCCTGGGGGCGCCGTGGTGGAGGCACGAGTCGATGTGCGCCGAGGTGATGTCGAGCAGTGAGGCCGCGTCGGGCGCGCCAGCGCCACCACTATCCGCACGACCTTGGCCGCTGCTGGCCCGCAGCCGGGAGCCAGACAGCGCGTCAGCCTGTGCCGAACCCGGCGGAGTGCGCGCGCAACTCGACGGGCCGCGGACGCATGAATGCCCAGCAGAGCAGGGCAGGGTGGATGAGTCCCAGGATCCGGGAGATATACACTCCGTCGAACTTGGTGACCGACGGCGTCGAAGTCGGTTGCGCGGGCGGTAGGCTGCATCAGCTGCTTGGCGAGGGGGATCAATTGGGGCCCGAGCCCCTGGGCTGGGTGAAGAGGACTGCTGCCAGCAGGGCGGCCGCGGGCGTCTTGTTGGCTTCGCCCTTGCCGGCGACGACCGCGGCGCTCGGAGCGATGATGCGTTCGGTCGGCGCGGGGCTCGGGGAAGCGTGTCGTCCGAAGCGTGCCCGCCGGGCGCTGTCCCCGTGATCAGCGCGAGGTCGCTGGTGTGGCCGTCGCGGTGAACGCCCATGCCCATCTGGCCCGACTCGTCGATGGCGACCGCCAGAACCGGGCGTTGCAGCGGTCGGGCGAAACGCTCGGCGACGGTCTCGATGGCTAGGTCGAGGGACAGTCGGCTGCCGTCGTGCCTCGACGAGCGGACCGTCGACGGTGACCCGATCGCCGTGGACCGAGACGATGACGACGGGCTCTGGCTGCGGTTCGACGAAAACCGGGCGCCCCCGGGTGCCTTCCCGGACCGGAAGAAATCCTGACGACAAGTTCTCCCATTTATAAGCCAAAGCACGTAAGGGTCCTACGCAGAGTGTTCGCGTGCTCCCGGCCGTGGCGCCCAGCCACCCGGTGCCC
>CAYVZZ010000180.1:0-3160 GCA_964456185.1 uncultured Alcanivoracaceae bacterium | reverse complement strand
TCTAGACAAGCCCCTGTGTACTTTTTCGCCAAGGCGATTATTGCTTGGCTTGAAGCACAAAAAGCCAAGGCCAACCGCAGTGCACAGGAGGCCGAATAATGAACACTATAATTACAGACACATTAGAAGAAGCATTCGCTCAACTCGGAATGCCTTTCCCGAGGAGGGCCACAGCTGGCAAATTCGTGCGATTTTCTACAAATGGAAAGCGGCGAGACAAAGCCGGCTGGCTGCGTCTCTTCCCAGACGAAAACAGTGCTATCTTTGGCGACTGGCGAAGCGGGGAAGTATTTGTCTGGCACAGACACCGTGGCCAAAGATTGACTCGACAAGAATTTACCGCCTTCAAAGAAAAAGTTCGTCGACAGCAGATGGAGCTTAAAGCAAAACAAGAGGCAGCTTATGCAAAGACCGTATTGAAAGCACAATCAATGCAGCAAGCTGCTCATGTTGCTGATCCCTGCTATCCCTATTTTCTGTCAAAGCGAGTGAAACCTCATGGTCTTCAGCAGCTTGGCAGCAAGTTGCTCATCCCCATATTCAGTGGCAACCAGCTCGTCAATCTACAACTGATCTCGCCGGATGGCAAAAAACATTACCTTAAGGGTGGGCAAATTAAAGGGTGCTACTCCCCTATTGGCAACATCCATGCAAGTAATATTGTTTATATATGTGAAGGATGGGCAACGGGCGCAACTATTCACCAAATAACCGGCCACCCCGTAGCCTGTGCCATGAGCTGCGGCAATATTGTGTCCACAGCCATAAAATTGCATCGGGCATACCCCAACAAAATATTTGTCATCTGCGGCGATGATGACCGCTTCACCCAAAACAACCCAGGCAGGCACGAGGCCTATCGTGCAGCTCGTGCCATCGGTTGTACAGTTGATTTTCCATCATTTCCGGAAGGAAGCACCGGCACCGACTTCAATGACATGGCCATTGAAAGGGGGCTGTTATGAATACTTTCATCAGCCCCAAGTGGCCCGAGTTAGAACCGCTCTTGCCGCCAACTGATAAAAATTCCCCTTATCCAGCGGATGCTCTGCCACCACTGGTTAAGGATGCGACAAACGCCATAGCAGAGCATGTGCAAGTGCCAACAGCTATTGCAGCGCAGTGTGTTATTGGTGCAGTGACTTACGTCGCACAAACCCGAGTAAATGCTACATCGCCAGTTATTTATCAGATGCCATGCAGCCTTTATCAGCTGGCACTTGGTGACAGTGGAGATAGGAAAAGCAGTGCGCAAAAAATGGCGTTTAAACCTATTTTTGAAGCCGAGCAAGTCATTGCGACAACCTATCAAGACGCAGTTCGCAAACGAAAAAAAGCCAAGGAAGAGCTTGAAGGGGATACTTTAAAAAAATACTTGCGGGATAACCCAATGCCTGCAGACAAGACACGTATAGTCAATAGTGACGGCAGCTACTCCAGAGTGGTGAGCATGTTTATTGAAAATAAACCAGCAATCTACTGGGGTACTGACGAAGGGGGACAATTCTTTGGTGGCCATTCGATAAAAGGTGACACCTTCACTGCAACGCTTGGTGGCCTGATAAAACTGTTTGATGACGGTTCATGCCAACGCGTCCGCAGCCAAGGCAACGCAGATGGTTCTGGCACCGCTTTTAACAGGCGATTAAGCATTCATCTCTTGGCACAGGAAATAACAATCAAGCGTGAGCTTCAAGACCCGGTCTTGAAAGGGCAAGGATTTCTTCCCCGATTTCTGTTTTCGGCCCCGGATAGTTTGGCGGGCACCCGCTTTCTCTCAATGGAAAAAATACTAAGAAAAGCGACCGAAGATTCGCGTCTCAAAGACTACTGGTCACGTCTCACTGATTTGATGAATACGGAAGAGCCATTGAGCGATGATGGTCTGGAGGTAAAAGCAGACAGGTTGCCACTCAGTACAGAAGCAAGAAATCAGTGGGTCGAGTTTTACAACTACACCGAAGCGGGCCAAGGCCGGTTTCACGACTACGCCAACATGAAACCCTTTGCTGCTCGGGCAGGAGAGCTGGCCGCAAGGCTGGCTGCCGTGCTGGCTTTTTTCGTTGGTGAGACAGAAGTCAGCTATTCATCCATGCAGGCTGCAATTGCTGTCGTAAAACACTCGTTGAATGAATGGTTACGCTACTTCAGCGCCATACACATCCCTGCCCACTTACAAGCTGCCCATGATGTTATCGAATGGATACTCGCTAAAGGCGAAGACTGGTACACATTTGACAATAACCGATGGGGAAAATCTGGGTACAACCCCTACCGCAGCAAGGCGAAGCGTGACCCAGTAATGGCGACCTTGGTAGAAAAAGGCTATCTAATACAAACCGGCAACAACTACCGAGTAGCACCACAGTTGACCACAAGCAATGTTGCGGAAAGTGCGGGTTCTGCGGAAACCCAAGTGCCACAAGCGATCAATAACGCGGAAAGCGTGCGGTTGAGTGCGGAGACAGCACAGCAAACATCCAGCCATTCCAATTATTCCGCAACCTCCCGCACGAATTCCGCACCCGAAAACATCCGGCCCATAGGCGATTCCGCACTTTCCGCACAATCCGCACCGGGCTCAGATGAAACGATTGAGGTGGAAATATGACTACCACCGACGTATTAAGCCAAGCAATAGCGAATGGGGTGCAAATTACAATCGGGGCTCCCGGTAAGCTGAAACTAAAAGGTTGTAAATCAGCTGTAGAAAAATTACTTCCATTCGTTAGCCAGCACAAATCTGCCATCAACAGGCTAATTAAAGAAGTAAGCGACCTTGAGCACCAGATTTGCCCACCAAACCTTACCCAAAGCTCGGCTGAGTACGGCAAATGGTTGGCCTCCCAACTGCTGGCTCAGCCAACCTATCCCGTAAATACACTGCTTCATCAAGTCTGGGTTGTTTACCAAAACAACAAGCCATTTTGTTGCATGTTGACCCGATACTGCACTCAGTCCGAGGCACAGCTGCGAGCAAACCGATACTGGCTCAATACGGTGGCTGTACCGTGGTCATCCGAATAACCACTGTAAGGGAACGCTAATAATGAGAAACAACCACATATCACGTCGTAGCCGTAAAAAGGTGACAAGCGACTATTATGCGCAAGCAAAGGCAGCTCAAGAAAGGCACAAAGCTGCCCTTAATCGCATCTAC
>CAYVZZ010000179.1:0-3178 GCA_964456185.1 uncultured Alcanivoracaceae bacterium | reverse complement strand
CGAGGGACTCAACGTCGAGTACCACTTCCAGGGGACCCAGATCGGCGACTACGGCGGGACCGTCGTGTCGGTGGCGGTCAAGAACCTCAACGACGTGCCGCTGCCGCCCGGGGAGCTGGGCACCCCGAGCCTGCGCTACAACGCCGGCGGCGGCGACATGACCGAGGCGGACACGCTCGACGTGGAGGTGCCGGAGGGGGCGGTGCCGGCGCAGTTGCCGCTGGATCTGCCGCTCGGTGCGGGCGCGACCACCAACCTGCACTTCACCTACGACGTCTCGCGCGCCAACCTGTGGGACGCGGAGTTCAGGATCGGCAACGTAATTTTCACGGGGGACCTCATCATCTAGGGTCGTGGGCATGACTGAACTCGTGGTTCTCGCTGACGACAACGGCCTCCCGGCCGGCACCGCCGACAAGGCGACCATCCACACCGCGGACACGCCGCTGCATTTCGCGTTCTCGGCCTACCTGCTTGACGACGCCGGCCGCCTCCTCCTGTCCCGCCGCGCCCTGAGCAAGCTGACCTGGCCCGGGGTGTGGACCAACTCCTTCTGCGGCCACCCGGGACCGGGCGAGTCCAACGAGGAGGCCGTCGTGCGCAGGGGCCTCGAGGAGATGGGGATCCCGGCCTCCGCGCTCGGCGAGGTCGAGTCGGTGCTGCCCGACTTCCGCTACCGTGCGGTCGACTCCTCGGGCGTGGTGGAGAACGAGATCTGCCCGGTCTTCGTCGTGCGGATCTCGGATCCGGCGCTGCTGGATCCGAACCCGGAGGAGATCGACTCCCACGACTGGACCACGCCGCAGGAGCTTTTCGACGCCGTCGACGCCGTCCCCTTCGCCTTCAGCCCCTGGCTGGTCGAGGAGCTGGCCGACCGGCGCCTGCGCGAGCGCCTGCTGGCGGGGTAGTCAGGGGCGCTGGACCTCTTTCATCGTGCCGCGGATGTAGCCGAGCGGATCCGTCGCCGGGGTGGTCTCGCCGGTGGCCAGGCGCACCCGCAGCGCCTGGCGGCCTTCGTGGTACTGCGGGAAGCCGGGCTCCCCGGTCCGGGCGTAGTTGACCAGCCAGTCGTGGATGGGGGACTCGATGACCCCGAAGAGGGGGCGGATGTCGCGGGAGTGCAGGGCCGGCTGGTCCGGTTCGCCGGTGAACTCCACCATCCACAGCGGGCCGGGGGACTCCTCGGCGATCTGCAGCACCCAGCGGCGCGTGTTGACGTCGCCGACCAGTCGGCCGGCGACGTGCCTCGGGTCGATCTCCCGGGCGCCGCGCAGCCAGGCGCCGACCTTCCTGGTCCCCATGATCCGGCCCATGATCCGCACGCCGAGGCCGCCCAGCCCGATCCGGTCGAGCTTATCGGCGGCGGGCATGGTGTAGAACTCGTCGGCGGTCGAGCTCACCACGATCGGGACGTCGGCCTGCTGGGAGGGGTCCAGCGGGTAGGGGCCCAGCGCCATGCCCAGGCCGAGCCAGAAGCGGAAGCGGTCGTAGCCGCGGTCGAGGCGCTTCGGGTTGCGCCGCGCCCAGCGGTGCAGGTGGTCGCGGGTGATGGGCAGCCCGGTGGTCTGGCGCAGCAGCCACTTGCGCTTTTCGAAGGAGTTGCGCGGGAAGCTGGGGGACAGGGCCACGACGCGTCGAAAAGCCCCGCGGTAGTGGTCCCTGCGGGTCAGCCACATCGCCGTCGACGCGCCCGCCGACTGGCCGACCAGCGTGACGTTGGTGGGGTCGCCGCCGAAGGCCTCGATGTTCTCCTGCACCCACTCCAGGCCGAGGAGGCAGTCGTCGATGCCGCGGTAGTGCGCCGGCCCGTCGTCGTGGAAGCGGACGAAACCGGGCAGCTTGATGCGGTAGCCGATCTGGACGGTGATGATGCCGTGCTCGGCGTTGGGGCCGCCGTCGGCGCGCGGATCGGTGTGCGAGCCCTTCTCGTAGCGGCCGCCGTGGATGTAGACGACGACCGGCAGGTCGTCCAGGCGCCGCGCGCCCGAGGGCGTGGTCACCGACAGGGCGACGGCCTCCGGGCGGGGTGCGGTCGCGTCGATGATCTGGCCGCCGGGGCGCGGGGCGGCGTCGTCGAAGGGGCCGCCGATGACGGAGTACTCGATGGAGTGGAAGCGGTGGGTTTTTCCGTCGTCGAGCCCGGTGACGGTACCGGCCGGACAGTCGACGGTGACGGGGTGCAGGGGGCGCGGGGCAACGGTGTTCACGAGACTGAGCATATCGGGCGTGAGGGCGTGTCCGGCACGACAGCTAGCATGTGGAGCATGAATGCATTCCTGACTGAGTCGACCCTGCCGTACGGCCTCCCGGACTTCGCCGCCATCCGGCTGGAGGACGTGGCCCCCGCCGTCACCGAGGGCATCGCGCAGCAGAACGCCGAGATCGACGCCATCCTCGGCCAGGAGCGGCCGACCTGGGAGAACACCGTCGAGGCCCTGGAGCGTTCCGGCGCCGTCCTCGACCGCGCCACCGCCTGGTTCTTCAACCTGCAGGGCACCGACGTCGACGACGGTTTCGAGGAGGTCGCCGAGGAGATCGTGCCGAAGCTCTCGGCCCACGCCGACGCGATCTACCAGAACCCCGAGCTCTACGCCCGCCTCAAGGCCGTCGAGGCGCCGGCGGACGAGGAGTCCCGCCGCCTCCACGAGCACCTCCTGCGTGCTTTTCGACGCCGCGGCGCCGACCTCGGCGAGGCCGACAAGGCGCGCCTCTCCGAGATCAACCAGCGCCTGTCGGTGCTGAGCGAG
The DNA here is from genome assembly GCA_964456185.1 of uncultured Alcanivoracaceae bacterium. Classification (GTDB taxonomy): domain Bacteria; phylum Pseudomonadota; class Gammaproteobacteria; order Pseudomonadales; family Alcanivoracaceae; genus CAYVZZ01. The sequence continues at coordinate 431 of CAYVZZ010000179.1, read as the reverse complement.
AAGTTCGGCCGCGCCCTGCTGGCCGACACCCGCGAGCTGGCCGTCAAGTTCGACTCCGCCGCCGAGCTCGAGGGCCTGTCGCAGTCCCAGATCAGCGCCGCCCGCCAGCTGGGGATCGACACCGGCACCGGCGGCTACGTCCTGGCCATCGAGCTGCCCACCGTCCAGGCCAAGCAGGAGTCGCTGCGTTCGGCGAAGGCCCGTCACCGCCTCTACGAGGCCTCCCAGCTGCGCGGGCGCGGCGCCAACGCGGAGAACCTGCTCGAGCAGGTCCGCCTGCGCGCGGAGAAGGCGCGCCTGCTCGGCTACGACACCCACGCCGACTACGTCATCGAGGAGGAGACGGCCAGGACCGCTGAGGCCGCCGCCGCCCTGCTGCGCGACCTGGCCCCGGCGGCCAGCGCCAACGCCGCCGCCGAGCGCAAGCTCGC
>CAYVZZ010000178.1:0-3209 GCA_964456185.1 uncultured Alcanivoracaceae bacterium | reverse complement strand
CGAAACTGACGCAGGCCAAACGGCGCATTTGGACAAACTGACAAAACTACTGCCCCACAGAATTTAACTTAACGATTCGTCCAGGAAATCCAGCAGCATCCGCACTTTTGGGGATAAATGCCGGTTATGTGGATAAATCGCCCAGATTCCATCGTCGGCTTCTTGATAATGTTCCAGCAAGTTCATAAGTTTTCCACAGGCCAATGACGGCTGAACGTAATAATCGGGAAGTTGCACGATCCCGATGCCTTTCAGGGCCGCGTCCAGCAACGCCCAACCGCTGTCGCACTTCATGTTGCCTTTAACGCGAACGTTGTAGGGCTTACCTCGGTCCTGAAAGCGCCAGTAATCCAGATTGCCTTGCAAACAATTGTGCCGGTCCAGTTCCGAAAGCGAATGCGGCACACCATAGGTGGATAAGTATTCCGGCGAGGCGCACACGTATAAGGTTCGTGACGACAACCGCTTGGCCATCATGGATGAATCTTCCAGTTTTCCCAGCCGAATCGCCAAATCGTAACCGCCACCGACCAGATCCAACTTCTGGTTGGTCAGATTCAGCTGCACCTCCAACTCCGGGTAGCGCAGGATGAAATCGTTCACCAAGGGGGCGATCACCTTCTCGCCATAGGTCACCGGTGCGGTCAGCCGTAATTTTCCCTTGGGGATAAGTTGCAGGTTGGTCATGGCCCGCTCGGCCTCTTCCAGACCATCGAGTACCTGGCGGCAATACTGGTAGTAGGTTTGGCCGGCTTCCGTCACCGAAACCTTGCGGGTGGTGCGATACAGCAGTTTGGTCGAAAGCCGGGATTCCAGTGCGCTGACCTGCCGGCTCACCTGAGCTGTGGAAATGCCCAATCGTTTCGCCGCAGCGGTAAAACTTTCGGCTTCCGCGACCGCCACAAACTCACTGACCCCTTCCCAAATAAACATGTTCAGTTCCTTGCGTTACGACTTGGGTGAGCTTAGATACAAAATGCCGCCAGCAAACAAAATACGGTTCATTGTTACTATACAGTAAAGGTGATTTGCTTAATTGGCCGATTATCTATCTTAAGAATAATAATACAATGATCCCACCAACATGGCAGAAGAACCTGCCGAAGCCCGACAAAATCTGGAGCACACAACATGACTCAGACCATCAAATCTAAAGCCGCTATCGCCTGGGGCCCGAAACAACCTCTGTCCATTGAAGAAGTGGATGTGATGCCGCCTCAAGCTGGCGAAGTACGTATCCGGGTGATCGCTAGCGGTGTGTGTCATACCGATGCGTTTACCTTGTCTGGCGAAGATCCCGAAGGCATTTTCCCGACCATTCTCGGCCACGAAGGCGGCGGTATTGTTGAGTCGGTAGGCGAAGGCGTTACAAGCCTGAAAGTGGGTGACCACGTTATTCCGCTGTACACCCCTGAGTGCGGCGAATGTAAATTCTGCACCTCTGGTAAAACCAACCTGTGCGGGAAGATTCGTGAAACCCAGGGCAAGGGCCTGATGCCAGACGGCACCACTCGTTTCTCGTTAAACGGCGAGCCGATCTATCACTACATGGGTTGCTCAACCTTCTCCGAGTACACCGTACTGCCCGAGATTTCTCTGGCAAAAGTGAACAAAGAAGCGCCATTGGAAGAAGTGTGCTTGCTCGGTTGTGGCGTAACCACCGGCATGGGTGCGGTGATGAACACCGCCAAAGTAGAAGAGGGCGCTACCGTGGCCATCTTCGGTATGGGCGGCATCGGCCTGTCGGCGGTGATTGGTGCCACCATGGCTAAAGCCAGCCGCATCATTGCTATCGACATCAACGAGAGCAAATTTGAGCTGGCCCGCCAGTTGGGCGCGACCGACTGCATCAACCCGAAAGATTACGACAAGCCGATTCAGGAAGTGATCGTAGAACTGACCAACGGCGGTGTGGATTATTCCTTCGAGTGCATCGGCAACGTAGATGTAATGCGTTCAGCACTGGAATGCTGCCACAAAGGCTGGGGTGAGTCGGTGGTTATCGGTGTTGCGGGCGCCGGCCAGGAAATTTCCACGCGTCCGTTCCAGCTGGTGACCGGTCGGGTCTGGAAAGGCTCTGCCTTTGGTGGCGTGAAGGGCCGTTCCGAGCTGCCGGGCATCGTTGAGCGGTACATGCAAGGTGAATTCAAGTTGAACGATTTCATCACCCACACCATGGGACTGGAAGATATCAACAAGGCGTTTGATCTGATGCACGAAGGCAAGAGCATCCGTACCGTTATTCACTACGACAAGTAATGAAATCTGGTCGCCTGCCAGTCAGGCGGGCGACCGTTTTGTTGAGAGGTTGCAATGACTATTGAAAATCTGAGCAGTAATAAAAGTTTTGGTGGTTGGCACAAGCAGTACAGTCATCACTCCGAGACGCTGAACTGTTCGATGCGGTTTGCTATCTACCTGCCGCCGCAGGCCTCCAATGGCAAAAAGGTGCCAGCGCTGTATTGGTTGTCCGGGCTGACCTGTACCGATGAAAACTTCATGCAAAAAGCCGGTGCGCATCGCATGGCTGCCGAACTGGGTGTCGCCATTATTGCCCCGGACACCAGCCCGCGCGGGGACGATGTCGCCGATGATGAAGGCTACGACTTGGGTAAGGGCGCCGGGTTCTATGTAAATGCGACTCAGGAACCCTGGAGCAAGCATTACCGGATGTACGATTACGTGCTCAACGAATTACCGGCACTGATTGAAGATATGTTCCCGGTGAGCGATCAGCGTTCCATCTTTGGCCACTCGATGGGCGGGCATGGTGCGTTGGTGCTGGCACTGCGCAACCCGGAGCGTTTCCAGTCCGTCTCGGCGTTCAGCCCGATCAGTAACCCGATCAATTGCCCGTGGGGTAAGAAGGCCTTTGGCGCTTACCTCGGTAAAGACACCGCCAGCTGGGCCGAGTACGACGCCAGCTTGCTGATGCAAAAGGCGAGCAAGTTTGTGCCGGCGTTGGTGGACCAAGGCGAAGCGGACAACTTCCTGACCGAGCAGTTGAAGCCGGAAATGCTGGAAGCCGCTGCCAAACAAAGTGGCTATCCGCTGGAACTGAACCGGCATGAAGGGTACGACCACAGCTACTACTTCATCGCCAGTTTTATAGAGGAGCACCTTCGCTTCCATGCGAAGTATCTAATCGGCTGATAAATTTACCCTCCCCCTAAAGTTTTTTGGGGGAGGGTATAAAAAATGCTTTATAT
>CAYVZZ010000177.1:0-3220 GCA_964456185.1 uncultured Alcanivoracaceae bacterium | reverse complement strand
TAGCCTCCGAAGGAAGTTTTACCCTATACATATCCTTTAAGCTCTCAAAGTCATCTGCCTTGCCATTAAAGAACGCTTTGACAAACCCTCCTGTTAATTGGTGAACAAGAGTAATTTCTTTGGGTAGTGATTTTGGATAGAACATTATCCAGGTGCTACCTGCAGGACGAGGCTTAGCCTCCTGCATTCCGAGTTGTGCATATTCGCCAGAACAAAAGGCGAAATAGTCAGAGACAAATTTGGTTATTTCCTCATTGTATTCTGGTTGATAGCCACGACGATTTTGTTCGATTCCTTCTAGTAGAATTTTAGCTTTGTATGAATACCGTTGACTTCTGGAGCTTCGTGACTGAAAACAAGAAAGCATCTCTTCATAACTAATCTCCACATCGTAACTTTCTGAGTGCTTTGCGGAACTAAGGTATCTTATTGGAGCAATAACACAGGTTCTAAATTGCTCCCAATACTCCTCTTGGAGCCCCTTCTCGCCACGCAAACGATAACGTTCTCCTTGCTTTGGCTGAGGGGGCGCATCAATTTTATTTTCAATCAAGACTGCTGTTCGAAGGCCACCGATTGCGTCAAAAAGGAAGACAATATCGGACTCACCGAATTGGGCGTCTGATACAGAATGCCATGCTCCTAATTCTGATTGGTAAATAGGTTTGCCAAATACTCGTGATGAAAACCATTCCCGGAACTCGGAGCTAACCATTAACTCCTCTATAACTAAAAGATCAACATCGCGTTCAGTTATAGAAGCAACAAACTTCAGATCAAACATAGTTACCCCAAGGTGTTTAACGCTTAGCTTGACCGGCCGGCTTTGGAGCGACAGCGGAGAAGCCGGTCCGTGTCCAAGCGCTTGTTAAGTTGAAATTCCCCCTATCTCCCGAAGGGCATCAACAAGACCATAATACAGGAGGTGATTCGCGCACCTAGCCTCTGGATGTGAGTATTCGATGACATATTTGCCTGCTACAGGCTCGTGATACCACACTCCTCGGCTCGTGCGCTTCCAATTGGGCCGCTGCAGGAACTCGACGAGAGAATGAAACAGATCACTCGTCCCGCAACAGATCACATAATCCGGATCATAGAGTGCAACCTGCTTATTGATGAATTCCCGATCCTCTTCGGCGTCCTCCGCCAACCGTGCTGCGTCTGTCGTGTGACCGCCAGGTGATTTTCTGAGATTTATAGCGGCAATCGACGAAAGCGCGGCTTGTCGCCTTGGTTCATCGATGGTCTCAAGCGACTCCCAAGCAAGATCGCGAGGAAGACTTCGAACCCCCTCAACCCATCGAGTTATGTTATTCCATGTCCACGCCCTACCTCCAGACCGGACGAATTCTCGGAGATCCCAGCCACCCCCACCTAAATCGTTAACCTCCTTAAGGACGAATAGAATCTTCGTCTCACTCTCAAGGTACAAGCGCTCGTCCACGACACCGTCGGTAACGAAATCGGCACGACCGCTCGACCACACGGAGAATAGTTGTTCCTCTTGAGATCGGATGCTCATACGCAATGCAACTTAACAATGATTAGGCTAATATCTTCATAACAAACTTCACGAAGCGCGCGTCACACCCCAATTGTTCAAATTTATGATTCCCGATTCAACCAGCTGATTCAATCAGTTACAAGCGGCTTTTATTTCACAACTTCCAATCATTTGACTTCTTCTTTTGCCAACCACAATCACACTGCACAAATGTTCAGCTTACAAGAAGCGCTTACCGCAACGACTCGGCAATCAGTCTCCAAAAAACAAATCACCGCAAAAAGAACCGGCAAGCCGGATTGTCCGTTTCATCCACACAAGGGTACGGCAACTTGGCCACCAGCTCGCGCAATTTGCCGACTTCGCCGTGGGGGACTTGGAAGCCCATGAGAACACGGCCATGGTCGGCGCCGTGGTTGCGGTAGTGGAATAGGCTGATGTTGAAATGCTTGCCGAGTATGGTGAGGAATTTCAGTAAGGCGCCGGGGCGCTCGGGGAACTCGACGCTGAATACTTTTTCGTCACCGACTTCTTGTGGCGCGTGACCGCCGACCAGGTGGCGAATGTGCAGTTTGGCGATTTCGTTGTCGGTCATGTCGACGGCGTCATAGCCTTTGTCATGCAGCTGGTCGAGCACTTGTTGCAGCTCGTCTTGATTGGCGATGCGGATGCCCGCAAAGATGATCGCCCGGTCGCCATTGTTATAGCGATAATTGAATTCGGTGATTGCTCGGCCACGCCCCAGTGCCTGGCAGAGGGCTTTAAACGCACCAGGCTGCTCAGGAATGGTGATGGCGATAATGGCTTCGCGGCGTTCACCTAGCTCGGCGCGTTCGGATACATGACGTAGGCGGTCGAAGTTGGTGTTGGCACCACTCAGCACAGCCAATAAGGACAGGTTTTCTTCGTCGGTGGCAGCCGCCCATTTCTTTAGGCCTGCCAAGGCCACGGCTCCGGCTGGCTCGGCAATGGCGCGGGTGTCTTCAAAAATGTCTTTAATGGCGGCGCAGATTTCATCACTGCTGACGGTCACCACTTCATCCACATGTTCGCGCAGCAGGCTAAATGGCTCTTTGCCAATTTGCTTTACGGCAACGCCATCGGCAAATAGGCCGACTTCTGACAGGCTCACCCGTCGCCCGGCTTCCAGAGCAGCTTTCAAGCAAGCGGCATCTTCCGGCTCAACCGCCACCACGCGGATTTCGGGGCGTATCGATTTGATGAGTGTGGCCACACCGGCACAAAGGCCGCCACCGCCGACCGGCAGGAACACGGTATCCAGCTTGCCTTTCAACTGACGCAAGATTTCCAGGCCGATGGTGCCCTGCCCAGCAATGACATCCGGGTCATCGTAAGGATGCACAAAGGTCATGCCATCCTTTTTGGCCAAGTCCAATGCGTGCGCCAAGGATTCGTCGAAGGCATCGCCCACCAGCACGACTTTACCGCCGCGGTCACGCACGGCCTGCACTTTAATTTCCGGTGTGGTTTTCGGCATCACAATGACGGCGCGAATGCCCAGTGCTTTGGCCGACAGTGCCACGCCTTGGGCGTGATTCCCCGCCGAGGCGCAGATAACGCCTTTGGCGCGTTGCTTTTCCGACAACTGCGCAATGCGGTTATAGGCGCCGCGCAACTTGAAGGAAAATACCGGCTGCAAGTCTTCCCGCTTAATCAACACCTCATGCCCAATGCGTTTGGATAAGGACGCTG
>CAYVZZ010000176.1:0-3253 GCA_964456185.1 uncultured Alcanivoracaceae bacterium | reverse complement strand
ACCACCAACACCCCAACCGAAAACACCAATACCGTTGACCATCGGTGTGTGTGAGTCAGTGCCCACTAATGTATCAGGGAATAAAGCGCCATCGCGCTCGACCACGCCCTGAGCCAAATACTCAAGGTTTACCTGGTGACAAATCCCCATACCTGGTGGCACCACCGTGAAATTATCAAAAGCCGTCTGCGCCCACTTTAAGAACTGATAACGCTCCTGGTTACGCTCGTACTCCATATCAATGTTTTTATCTAAAGAGTTCTTGTCGCCATAGAAATCAACCTGTACCGAGTGGTCAATAACCAAATCAACTGGGATTAAAGGGTTAACCTTCTGACCGTTGACGCCATGTTTGCTCGCTTCCGCTCGAACCGAGGCCAAGTCGACTACCGCTGGAACACCGGTGAAATCCTGCATCAAGACTCGCGCAGGCTTATACGGCACTTCTTTTTTCTCAGGATTCGGCTTCCAATTCAACAGAGTGTCCACATGATCGCCAGTCACAGCTAGCCCATCATGGTTTCTCAGTGCGTTCTCAAGAAGAATTCGAATGGAGAATGGCAGTTTTTTAATGCCGTGGCCTTGTGCCTCTAGATCTTTGAGGCTCCAAATATCGAAATCTTTACCGTTGACCGATAAAGATTTTTTACAATCAATTACCTTGTCGCTCATCATGGACTCCCTTGTAATTACAATAATAAAATCAATGAATTAAATTATTTTCACGCTACTCATAACTATACCTTAGTTAGTCACCAACATAAAATTTAGACTGTGAAATTACTAAAAATATTGCCTAAAACTCATACAATTCGTGGAGAACGTCACGATTTCTGGTATTATTGCGCTCCTGAAATTGGTGTTAAGAAATCGTCAGAACACCTTAGGATACTGTGTCATTAACTGAATAGCACAATAGGACGACTCCATGAGCCTTGCGGGAAAAGTTTTAGCTGTTAATAACGATCTACCGATCCGTACCGATCAACCAGTTCATAGCGGTAAAGTCCGCTCAGTTTACTGGCTAACCAAAGAAGACAGCGCACGCTTAATCAAAGAACGTGGCTACGACGTTGTTGCTGACGCGCCGCTCGCCATTATGGTCATCAGTGATCGTATTTCTGCATTCGACGCCATCTGGCATGGCGAAGGCGATATGCACGGTGTACCTGGCAAAGGCGCAGCCCTAAACGCTATCTCAAACCACTGGTTTAAGCTATTCCGCGAAAACGGCTTAGCCGACAGCCATATCCTTGAAATTCCACACCCGTTCGTCTGGATTGTGCAAAAAGCCAAGCCAGTGATGATCGAAGCGATTGCTCGCCAATACATCACAGGCTCAATGTGGCGCGCTTACGACAAAGGCGAACGTGAGTTCTGTGGCATTCGACTCCCTGAAGGCCTTGAAAAAGATCAAAAACTTGATGAGTTATTAATCACCCCATCAACCAAAGGTATCTTAAAAGGCATCCCTGGCGTACCAGAAGCGGACGACGTCAACGTCACTCGTAAAAACATCGAAGATAACTACGAATCCTTTGCGTTCCGTTGTAAAGACGATATCGACCTGTACGAAAAGCTACTCAAAGAAGGCTTCGAACTTATCAGCAACGAACTTGCCAAGCTAGACCAAATGTTTGTCGATACCAAATTTGAATTTGGTTACGTCACCGACAAAGCCGGCAACGAAAAACTGATCTACATGGACGAAGTGGGTACACCAGACTCATCACGAATCTGGGATGGCCAAGCGTTTCGTGAAGAAGGCAAAATTGTCGAGAAATCAAAAGAAGGCTTCCGCCAGTTCCTACTGAACCATTTCGAAGACCCAGACATTCTGTTGAACAAAGACCGCATGGACGAACGCCAAGCATTAGCTCGTGACAACGAACTGCCTACCGAAGCGCTGATGAATCTTTCGAGAACCTACTTAGATATCGCTGAAAAAGTTACAGGTGAAAAAATCGAACTTTCGGAAAATCCAAAAGCAGAAATCATCCAAATCTTAAAAGACGAATTTAAGTTGGTTGATTAAGGCTTTTAAGTACCTTTCTGTAAATAGGTGGAATACCCCACCTATATACAGTTCAGTTATTTAAAATAACTTCCTTTGATTTCTTTTTCACACAAAAGAGGCTGTACTTTCAAATCAATCACAGCATAGTCATTAGGCCCATCACTGAGTAATAAAATATCATTTTCAGTTACTGAATACGCATTCGGAGGACTTGGCAAAGTTAATATTCGGTTTGCTACCCACGTTCCATCATTGTTTTGCTCTAGTTCAAATAACGAACCAGCGTCACCATTAACTAAGGTTTCATACCCAAACGCTACAATTTTACTTTTCAACCTAATGATCGCTTTAATATCTGCGTAACTATTAAGATCATACAGCTCTCCTGACTCTGACCAAAACAAAAAATCACCATCATAGTGCCCTAAATCAGAGCCATACAGCCAGCCGTTGTTCACTTGAAGAAATGTTCGAGAACCAAAGTCAGCTAAAATTTCTTCTGGGAAATGTTGCGGAGGACTAGTTAGCCCTACTGTCTGCCAATCGACCCAAAACCAGCCGCTTCCGTTCAAAGAGTATCTCCCGCTCTCATCACACCACTTTAAACCATGATCAATAGGGTGGGGCCCCATTGTGATGACTATATTCTGTTGGTCTTCATCATTCGATATTGGTTCTTCAACTTCACCCAACGAGACTAGCGACTTAAAAGCTGAATCCCTAACTTGCTTAGACCAGCTACTAGCGTACACATAGTTAATTAAATCAATTGAGCTTTCTGGTAACTTTTTATAATGCCCCAAAGCCTCTAACGCTGACTTTTGTATTTGCCAGTCATTCGACTTCGCGTAGTGCTCTAAAACCTTAATTCCCTCTTTAGATTCTATACATCCAAGGCCTTGCAAAAGTGCCGCCGAAGTTTCAGGAATAGGTTCTATGGTAAGCCTGTTTATAATAGCCCTATCAATAGAACTAGCTTTTGCACCATAACTGCACAGCTCTTCGCTCCAAACCCAATGAGGATAACCCTTTATTATTCTTTCTTCTAATGCACGAATACCCAACGGATGCATTACTTTTATCAGTACGTTACTAAGATCCCAGCTTAACTCTTCATCTTTTAATTCTAAATTTGCAAGCTTTTCTCCCACTAAAGATTGATTTGAAATATTGAGTGATTGTAGCGACCTTAAGGTTTCTAGCTTTTTCGGTTTAGCGAGCCCTTCTGATGATACT
>CAYVZZ010000175.1:0-3319 GCA_964456185.1 uncultured Alcanivoracaceae bacterium | reverse complement strand
GTCGTGCCCGCCGAGTTTGCCCGCGACGCCCACCACTGGCTGATCCTGCACGGCCGCTACGTGTGCAAGGCGCGCAAGCCCGATTGCCCCGAGTGCATCCTCCGTGACCTGTGCGCCTGGCCGCACAAAACGACAGCCGAAGACTGAACCGACTACCCGGCTTCAGGCGACTTTGACTTCGCCTCGATTTTCTTGTCCAGAGCCTTGAAGATGCGTGCAAAGCGCTTGTCGTCGGGAAAATCCTGCAGGCGCTGCTCATTGGCTTCCTGCCACAGCGCGCGCGCTTCGTCGATGCGGCCGGCGGCCAGCAATGCGCGGATGCGTCCGGTCTGGAACTCCAGCACATCGTGGTGGTGCTCGCCGAGATAACGCCGTGCTTCCTCGACGCCACGCGTCGCCACCTCGTAGGCGCGATCAGGCTTGCCCGTCGACAAATACATGTTGGTTTCGGCGAAGGCAGCGTACATGGTGTACATGTTGCGGCCACCGAACTGCTTCAGGGCACGCTGCCGCAGTTCCTTGATCAGGGCGATTTCCTCCTCGTAGTGCGCTGTCTTGTCAGCCACGAGAATCAACTGGAACAAGGCCGCAAGAAGCTCCTGATTGCGCACCGGATACTTGCGCCGCAGCAAGTCCACGGCCTTGCGCAGCCGTTTGCCCTCCCAGGCCACGGGCTGGCCCGACAACATGCCCTGAAACCCCTGCCAACGCCACAACTGGGCGCGCACGAAGCTGTCCTTGTCGCCGGCGGCATCCAGCAGGCCTTCGGCACGCTGCAACAGCTTGGCCGCCTTGTCGGCCTGGCCGTGGTTGGTGCGGATGGCGCCCAGCATGATCGCCGCCGGCGCAACGCGGACATCATCTGCGCCCCAGGCGCTCTCAGCCGCCGCCAGCCGTTCCTGCGCCAGCGCCAGCGCACGCTGCGGACGCCCGCTGGAGGCGAAAATCTCCACCAGCAGGGTGTAGAGGTCATCGCGCAAGGCCGGCTGAGCCTCGAGCTCGTCATGCAGGCTGTCGGCACTGGCCTCCAGCAGATCCGCGACGGTACGTTGCTGCACCTGGATCCCCTGGGCACCGGTGCGCCCGGAGGCCAGCAATTCCTTGAGGTAATTGCTGACGGCCTCGGCACGGCGGGCCTGATCCTTGGCATTGGCACGCGCCCGTTCCGCCTCGGCCGCCTGTTGCTGCGCGAAGGCCGTCTGGCGCTCGGCCAATGTCCTCTGGTGCCGGGCTTGTGCCGTCTGCTGCAGGCTGACGAACAAGCCGGCTGCCAGGGCCACGAAGGCCACCGCCAATGCTGCCGTGGCCACGGGATTGCGTCGCACCAGCTTGCGCAGGCGATACCAGGCGCTGTCCGGGCGTGCCTTGACCGCTTGGCCGGAGAGATAATTGTCAACGTCGGCCGCCAATGCGCCGGCACCGGGATAGCGCCGTTCCGGCTCCTCGGCCAGGGCCCGCATGACGATGGCGTCGAGGTCACCGCGCAAGCGTTTTGCCGGCACGGCTGCATCCTGCAACTGCGCCTCACCGCCATCAGCCCGGCTTGGCTTGAGCGGCGCGGTGTCGATCTGGTGCAATTTGGAATAGCGTTGCCCGGTGAGTATCTCGAACAACACTGCGCCCAGCGCGTACACGTCGGTGGCCGTGCTCACCGGCTCGCCACGCACCTGCTCCGGCGCGGCGTAGTCATGGGTGCCAAAATGCACCAGCGTGGCCGTGGCATCGCCGGCCTCGTCCTGCAGCAATTTGGCGATGCCGAAGTCCAGCAGCCATGGCTCGCCATCGGTCTTCACCAGAATGTTGCCCGGCTTGATGTCACGGTGGATCACCAGTTGCCGGTGTGCATGGGCCACGGCACGGCACAGGGTACGAAACATTTTCAGCCGCAGACGCAACGACGGCCCGGTCGCCAGCCAGTCGCGCAGGGGCACGCCCTCGGCGTACTCCATGGCGAACCACGGGCGTCCGTCGTCATCGATGCCGGCGTCCACCAGCGCGGCAATGTTCGGATGCCGCAAACGTGCCAGCAATTCACGCTCGCGCCGGAACTGAGCCAGCACCATGGCCGAGTCCATGCCGAGCTTGATGGTTTTCAAGGCCACCTGCAGGTCATATTGGCCGTCGGCACGCTCGGCCAGCCACACGCTGCCCATGCCGCCATCGCCCAGACGACGCAGCAGGCGCCACGCACCGACACGCTGCCTTTCCTCCAGGTTGTCCGGCAGCACATCGTCGGCGGTATCCTCATCGGCGAGCAGCACGCTGGCCAGGTCCTCCACCGATGCATCCAGCACCTCATCCCACTCCGCATCCAGGGCCAGCAAGTGATCCAGCTGCGCGCGCAACGCCGCGTCATCCCCACAGGCACGATCAAGGAAGGCCTGGCGCTCCGCGGCCGGCAAGGCCAGGGCCTCGCGCAACAGCGTGGTGCAGCGGCTGCTCACTCGAACACCTCGTCGCCGGGCTCCAGCATCATGCGCAACATGGCCCGCGCAGCGCGCCAGTCACGCATCACGGTACGCTCGCTGATGCCCAGCAACTCGGCCACCTCGGCGTAGCCGAGACCGACAAAGAAATGCAGCTCCACGACCTGCGCCAGACGTCGATCCTCCTCGCCGAGGCGAGTCAGCGCCTGGTCGATGTCGAGCAGGCTTCCGGTCCGGTCCTCGACGCCCAGCACGCGGGTATCCAGTGGCACACGGCTGCGATCACCACCGCGGCATTTCGCCTGCCGTCGGCGCACCGCATCGACAAGCACCTGGCGCATGGCCCGGGCTGCCAGGGCATAGAAATGCTGCCGATCCCGCGGTGCCAGGTCCGCACCTGCCAGCTTCAGGTAGGTCTCGTGGACCAGCAGTGTCGTCGACATCGTCGCGCGCCTGTGGCCCGCCAGGTACGCACGGGCACGCTGGCGAAGATCCTGGTAGACCGCCTGGAACAAGGCATCATAGGCAGCATCATCACCGGACCGGCAACGTTGCAGCAAGATGGCTGTATTCTCCGACCCAGCCCGGTTGATGTTTTCGCGGTTCATTTTGTGGCAGTACGCACGATTGCAAGCAGCATTCTTGAACCATAAAGCGAGAATAGTTGACGAACACGGAGACCGCAAGCGAAACCGACCCGGGCAGCCATGACGAAGTCCTCCGAGACAAAGCCGTGATCGCAGCCGCGGCATGACCATGCCGACACGCCAGGCAGTCGGCAGCGCCATCGAGCATTGCCAGCAACATGGACCGGAGCACTAGGAGCCTGGGCGGTAGAAACCATGTGAGCGAGGCACAGCCATTTTGAGAGCGATTTTTCGACCATTTGAGGC
>CAYVZZ010000174.1:0-3354 GCA_964456185.1 uncultured Alcanivoracaceae bacterium | reverse complement strand
TGGTGGGCCCAGCAGGACTTGAACCTGCGACCAATCGATTATGAGTCGACTGCTCTGACCAACTGAGCTATGGGCCCATAGAGGGAAGGAGGCATTATTCAATGGCAGCGCAGTGCATGCAAGCACTAGGCTGCCATTGTGTGCGATTTTTAGTCGCCCTGGTCGAGGAAGCTGCGCAGGTGTTCGCTACGCGAGGGGTGGCGTAGCTTACGCAGGGCTTTGGCCTCGATTTGACGGATGCGCTCACGGGTGACGTCGAATTGCTTACCGACTTCTTCCAGTGTGTGGTCGGTGTTCATGTCGATACCGAACCGCATGCGTAGCACTTTGGCTTCGCGGGCGGTGAGGTTGGCGAGCACTTCTTGGGTCGATTCGCCTAAGCCCATGGAAGTAGCGGCTTCTACCGGTGAGTCGACGGTGACGTCTTCGATGAAATCGCCCAAGCTGGAGTCTTCATCATCACCGATGGGGGTTTCCATGGAGATGGGTTCCTTGGCGATTTTCAGCACGCGGCGCACTTTGTCTTCGGGTAGCTCAAGGCGCTTGCCCAATTCTTCCGGTGTGGGTTCGCGACCCATTTCTTGCAGCATGTGGCGCTGCACCCGGTTGATCTTGTTGATGGTTTCGATCATGTGTACCGGAATACGGATGGTGCGCGCTTGGTCGGCGATGGAGCGTGTGATCGCCTGACGAATCCACCAAGTGGCGTAGGTAGAAAACTTGTAGCCACGGCGGTATTCGAATTTGTCCACCGCTTTCATTAGGCCGATGTTACCTTCCTGAATGAGGTCGAGGAATTGCAAGCCACGGTTGGTGTATTTCTTGGCAATAGAGATCACCAAACGCAGGTTGGCTTCCACCATGTCTTTCTTGGCGCGACGCGCTTTGATTTCGCCGATGGAAACGCGGCGGTTGATCTCTTTTATTTCAGCAAAGGGCACGCCGGTGACCTTTTCCATGTGGATCAGGCGACGTTGGGCGTGCTGGATGGCACCTTTTTGGGCTTCGAGTTTGTCGGCAATGGCTTTGTTCTTTTTCAGTGCCAACTGCTGATCTACCCAATCCAGGTCGGTTTCATGACCGGGGAAGCCTTTGATGAAGTCGGCGCGTTTCATGCCGCCACGGCGAATGGCCAAGCGCATGATTTCACGCTCGTGACGGCGCAGGTCTTCAAGGCCGGTGCGCACGTCGTCGAGTAGCTCTTTGTATACTTTGGGGACGAGCTTGAAGATCATGAACATCTCGGCACTTTCTTCTAGCGCCTTGCCGCTGTCCTTGTGATCGCGGCCATGCTTTTCAATGGTCTTCTGGGTTTTTGCCCAAAGGTCGCGCATGGCTTGGAAACGTTCGTGAGCCAGCTCGATGTCCAGGCTGCCGTCGTATTCTTTGTCGTCGTCTTCGTCTTTATTTTCTTCGGCGACTTCGGCTGGTTTCTTTTTGCCAGTTTTGGCGGCGCCGTCGTCGTTGGGGTCGAGATAGCCCGAGATGATATCGCTGAGTTTGCGTTCATCAATTTCGACGCGGCCGTATTCCTGAAGAATGCTATCGACGATGCCAGGCCAATAGGTCATGGCGTTCATGACTTCGCGAATGCCTTCTTCAATACGCTTGGCGATTTCGATTTCGCCTTCGCGGGTCAGCAATTCAACGGTGCCCATTTCGCGCATGTACATACGCACTGGGTCGGTAGTGCGGCCCGGCTCGTTTTCGACGGCGGCGAGCACGGCGGCGGCTTCTTCTGTCGCCACATCGTCAGTGCCACTGATGCCTTCTTCAGCGAGTAGTTCTTCGGCGTCTTCGGCTTTTTCAACCACATGGATGCCCATGTCGTTGATCATTTGCACGATGTCTTCCACCTGATCGGTGTCGGTGATGGAATCGGGCAAATGGTCGTTTACCTCGGCGTAGGTGAGGTAGCCTTGTTCTTTGCCGAGGGCAATGAGCTGTTTCAGCTGAGAAGTTTGTCCTTTGGCGGCTGCGGCGGCCGATGATTTAGCTGCGATTTGCTCTACGGCTTTGGCCGCTGCAGTTTCAGCTTCCTTCTTGCTGACTTTTTTCTTTGCAGCCGGCTTTTTCGGAGCGGCCGCTTTTTTGGCTGGCGCTTTCTTTACGCTGGCTTTGCTCTTCGCAGTAGTTTTCGTGGCGGCCGCTTTCTTGCTGGTGGCCTTTTTGGCTTTGCTGGCAGTGGTGGCTTTGCTTTGAGCGGCCTTGGTGGTTTTCGTGCTCTTTGCTTTAGACTTGGTTGTCTTGGCTTTAGATGAAGTTTGCTGCTTCTTTTTAGTCGTCATGTCTGCATGGATCCTGTCGTGGGAAGCGAGAAACTGCCGGGTTACCGCAATGCCGTGGAAGGCGGTGCCTGTTGATCAAGCCAGTGGTGCGTAGCCGGTACTGTAAACGCTTAATTATAGCATTTATATGCAGAAAATTCGAGAAGATTCAAGGGCTAATTTACATGGGATTAATGATTGCCCAACTGCTGGCGTTTTTGCTTGATGGTCTCGCGTTGCTGCAACAGCTTAAACAGGGTGGCGGCATCGGTTTGTTTATTTTGTCGTAGCTGTTGGATGTGGCGATCGAGCTGCAACAACTGCAGTTGTAGCAGGCCGCCTTGCCATTCTTGAGCGGCAATGCCGGCATTGGCGACCGGGTTGTCGGCCTTGAGTAGGTGCTGAAATTGTTCGATATGCGGCAGGCTCATGAACAGCCCTTTGGCTTGTGGCGCTGTGGTGGCGGGACGCTTTTTGAGTAGATCTAGCGCGGCTTGAAGTGTCTCAAGATGAGGTAATGACAACCCCTCAAACGACAGTGTAGAGGGAATATCTTGAGACAAAGCCGGATAGTGAATAATCAAAAGCAGCAGCTGCTCGGTGAGCGAGCGCGGATTACGGCCACGCGATTTGGGGCGTATGGCAGGAGTAGGTGGTGTATCGATAGGCGGTGGTGCGTGAGGCGTTGGTGGCGGCTCGGGTTGCACCAGTCGGTCTAATTCATCTGGCTGAATGCCCGTGTGTTCGGCCAGTGCCTTTTCGAGTAGCTGTTGGTAAAACTCGCCTTTGACTTTGGTAATAAACGGCATGGCCAGTTTGGCCAGTCGGGCTCGGCCTGCAATGGTGCTGAGGTCTAATGCGTCGCCTAGCTGACCAAACAGAAAGGTTTCCAGCGATTGCGCCTTGTCGCAAGCAGCGCGAATGGCTTCAGGGCCTTTGCTGCGTACCAAGGTATCCGGATCTTCACCTTCGGGTAAAAACAAAAAGCGGACTTGTTTGTCGTCGGTTAACTCGCCAAGAGTCGATTCCAATGCCCGCCAGGCAGCACGCCGGCCAGCCTTGTCGCCGTCAAAACAAAACACCACCT
>CAYVZZ010000173.1:0-3375 GCA_964456185.1 uncultured Alcanivoracaceae bacterium | reverse complement strand
AGTGAGTTTGTCGACGTTGATAACGGTGTCGGGGGTGTGCTGAATGATATAGCGCACCAAGGCAGAGCCGATGAAACCAGCGCCACCGGTAATGAGTAGGGTTTGTGGTGCCCTACTTTGTTGCGCGTTATTCCCCACGGCTGCGGTATTCGTAGTCATAATGATAGTAGTTGTTGGATTGGCGCTCGACGCAGTTGAAGATGCAGCCGCTGGGTTGCAGGCCGTTTTTCTCGAATCGTTGACGGGCGATGTCCATTTCTTTTGGGGTGTTGCGTTGATAACGCGCGACCATGAGGATGGCACCTACTTTTTGCCCCAAAATGGCGGCATCAGTTACCGCGAGAATGGGCGGTGTGTCGATGAGCACGATGTCGTATGCGTTTGAGGCGCTTTCCAGTAGCTCGTCCATGCGGGGGTGCATGAGCAGCTCGGCCGGGTTGGGCGGCACCTGGCCGCGCGGCAAGATGCTTAGGCCTTCTACGTTAGGCTGCACTACGGCTTCTTCGAAAGATAGTTGCCCAGATAAAATAGATGACAAGCCGATCCTTTTGTCTTCTACACCGAATATTTCGTGCATGCGGCCACGGCGCATGTCAGCTTCTATTAGCAGCACTTTTTTGCCCGAGCTGGCTAATACGGCGGCCAGGTTGGCCGATACGAAGGATTTACCCACACCGGGGCTGGCACTGGTGACAAGCACACGATTACCCGATTCCAGCATGGCGAAGTGCAAGCTGGTGCGCAGTGAGCGCAGGGATTCAATGGCGATATCGCCCGGCTGGTCGATGGCTAAGAGGTAGTGCTTGGCAGCATGTTGATTGTGTTTAAAGCCTCTTTGTCTTTTGTCCATTTTGTGCTGTGCAATAGACAGCGGCAAGGTGGCATATACCGGCAAACCGAGTTGTTCTAATTCTTCCGGGGTTTCTAGGCCGTGGCGCAAGGCGAGCTTGAGGAAGACGTAGCCAACCGACAACATCAGCCCCAGCAATAAACTCACGGCAAGGATTAAAGAGGTTTTCGGCTTGATGGGGTGCGCGCCGGCAATGGGTTTATCGATAATGCGCACATTACCTACCGTGCTGGCTTTGGCGATTTTCAGCTCTTGCGCACGGTTGAGCATTTGCATGTAAACCTGCTGCTTGGTCTTTACCGCACGCGTGAGGCGCAGCACGTCTTGCTGGGTTTCAGGCAGCTTGCTGATTTGCTTTTCGAGGCGCTTTTTGTCGCTTTCTAGCGAGGCGATTTGCTTTAGCAGGCTTTGATAGGTTGGGTGGCTTTTGGTGTAAAGGCTGGCTACTTCGCTTTCTTTAAGGTGCAGCGCGTTAATTTGCGTTTCAATGGCGACTACTCGCTTGAGTAGCGATTTAGTTTTTAAGCTAATGTCCACCGAGTCGCTGGCTTGCCGATATTGGTTGAGCTTGCTTTCAGCGGCTTCCAATTGTTCTTTGATTTTGGGCAGCTGTTGGTTAACAAACTCTAGGCTTTCGCGCGCCTGTGCAGAAGAACGCTGAATGTTTTGCAGCAGATAACTTTGGTCGATGGCATTGAGCACCGCCACAGCACGAGCAGGCAAGGGGTCAGTGTATGTCAGCTGTAGTATGCCGGTTTTTTGCCCTTGCTCGGCGATTTTCAGCCGCTGGTGAATGTGTTGAATGACTTGGTACTGCGGTAAACGCACCACGTCGAACACACTACCTTTGGGTGCATCCAGGCTGGCGACTTTGATTTGAATGCCTTGGGGTGATTTAACGGCCTGACCGACTGTGCCTTTCAGCAGCACTTTCTCATCGTTTGACAGGCTGTACTGCTGATCGCCCGTGGCTTTTAACTGAAAATGTGTCCCCAGTAGGTTTTCGGGCACATAAAACTTGGCCAACAGGATGCCCATTTTCGCGCCTTGCCAACCGGCAAATAACACGGGGTTATCGCCCTGCTCGGCTGGAAAAAAGCGCTGCATCAAGAAGGATTGCTCTGGCCGCACGCGCACGGCCATGTGCAATTGATCGATGGCGCTGCCTAATACCAAGCGTGACTGGATAATTTGAATTTCGGTTTGCGTAACCGAATCACCCGATGAAAATACATCGGACAGCTCGCCAATGCTGGGCAGTACGTTTTTCTTGGGTTCGATTTGCAGCAGCGTGTTGGCTTGGTAAATGCGCGTGGCAAAGTTGGCATAAACGCAGCCTAATGCGAACACAACTAGGGTGGTGAGAATAATTAGCTTGCGGTGATCAAGTAAGCGCCCCCAGAGTTCGGCTAGATCGATTTCGTCGTCTTGGGCGTTTTGCGTGGTTTGGCTGTCTTGTACGGACATGCAATAGGTTCCGGTGTTGTCTTTATTTCCATTATCGGCCAGCGGCTTGGCCGACCAGTGCTATAACTTGCCTTGCCAACTGGCAACGGCTTCTTTTATTAGGCGATACGTCTCTTCGTAAACTTCGCGACTTTTTCGGTAAGGGTCGGGTATATCCCTGCCCAACCAGTGCCCTAGCAGCATGACTTTGCCGCTGGCTTCGGGCATTTTCGCCATGATGCGGTCTTTTTGCCGCTGTTCCATCACTAGAATTAGATCATAGTCGCGGCAGATGGCGGCGGTTAACTTGCGGGCGACATGCTTGGGGCATTCTAAGCCATTGGCTTCGGCCACACTGCGAGCGGTGTCGTCCATATCATTGCCTTCTAGGCCGACTAAACCGGCACTATCTACCCGCTTGCCGGTTTCGCGCGCCAGCATGAAGGCAGCCGTTGGGCTACGGCAAATGTTGCCATCACAAACGGTAAGCAATGAGTCAAACATTATTCGTCCAAGCTCCGAATACGATCTGATGCCAAGGCGCCATAATACACGGCTTGCAAGGTTGGCATAAGCTGCGCGATCACACGGTTCCATAGGGCAACCGGTGCGCTGGTGACGTAAACAATGTCTCGCGGCTGTAGCTTGAATTGATCGGCCAGAACTAATGCGGCTGCGTTGTTGGCATTTAGTTGGTAGACATCAATGGCGGGTTTGCCGTCACGTTGGGCGGCACGCATAACGAACACCCCGGAGGCATTGGCCTGCATTTGGTCGATGCCGCCTGCGCTGGCCAGTGCGCCAGCCAATGTCATGGGGTTGCGCCCCATGGGTAGGATCTGCGGCTTGGTGACTTCGCCCAGCACAAACACTTTGTTGTCGTCGGCACGTCCTACGTGGATGACATCGCCGTCTTTTAGCAAAACATTTTCGTTGATCTTGCCGTTTTGGTAAATAGCCTTTAGCGACAGCGGATATTGCTTACCATTGCGGGTTAAGGTGATATCACGCCAGTTGGCAAATTGCGGGCCGCAGGTTCTTGATGGCGTGCCAGTCGGTGAGGGTTTCGGTGGCGATCT
>CAYVZZ010000172.1:0-3428 GCA_964456185.1 uncultured Alcanivoracaceae bacterium | reverse complement strand
GAAGTCGCGTACCATCGCCGGGTAGGGGTGCGGCCCCGCCACCGTACCAATAATATAGAAGGTGGAGTCGACGTTAGTCACCCAGTCGCGCATGGCCTCGTTCATGGCATCTTTCAAGGTGCGCGAGCCGGATGTCACCGGGATCACCTCAGCACCCAGCAATTTCATGCGGTAAACGTTGGGCTTTTGACGTTCCACATCGTCAGCGCCCATGTACACATGGCACTCCAGCCCCAGCCGTGCGGCTACCGTAGCCGTGGCCACGCCATGCTGGCCGGCACCTGTCTCGGCGATAATGCGGGTCTTACCCATGCGTTTGGCCACTAGCGCTTGGCCGATGGTGTTGTTGACCTTGTGCGCGCCTGTGTGGTTCAAGTCTTCACGCTTCATCCACACTTGGGCACCGCCCAGGTGCTGCGACCAACGCTCGGCAAAATATAACGGTGACGGACGCCCTACATAGTGCGCCAAATCACGGTCAAATTCGGCCTGAAAATCGGCGTCGTTTTTTAGCTGGTTATAGGTGGTTTCCAGCTCTTGCAACGCCTCCATCAATGTTTCCGATACAAAACGTCCGCCATGCCGACCAAAATGGCCGCGGGCGTCGGGGAAAGCACTGTAATCAATCGTGTCAGCCACGCATTACTCCTTTCATGAATGCTTCAATAGCCGCAGGCGACTTGATGCCGCCGCGGGTGTTGCCCTGGTTGTCTTTTTCCTCTACCCCGCCGCTCACATCGACGGCATCGGGTGCGACCTGTGTAATAGCAGAGGCAATATTGCTCGGGTTCAACCCACCGGCAAGAATCAAATTAAAATCACGATCGGCGGGTGCCGGAAGGCGCGCCCAGTCAAAGGTTTGTCCCGTACCGCCGACCAGATTGGGCACATAGGCATCGACCAGCAAACCACTGGCCGAGTGGTAATCGCGTGCAGCCGCGGCCAAATCCACCCCGTCCCGCATACGAATGGCTTTCATATAGCGGCGACCAAAGCTGGCGCAATAATTGGGGTGTTCATTACCATGAAATTGCAGCACATCCAGCGATACCTGTGCCAGCGTTTGCATCACCTCGTCAACCGGCGCGTCCACAAACAACCCCACCGTGGTCACAAAAGGCGGCAAAACGGCCGTGATGGCTTGTGCCTGCTTGATGGTGACATAGCGCGGACTTGGTTCATAAAACACCAAGCCAATGGCATCGGCACCGGCGGCCACTGCCGCTAGTGCATCTTCCGGACGCGTAATACCGCAAATTTTGACTCGCGTGCGCACAGCCCCACTACCTTATTCTTGCAAAGGAAAGCATTCTAGCAGATCCGCAGTAGACACCCTACAACCTGTGTTGAAGAATCGCGTATACTGTCGAGCATTCCTGTCTTTTTTGGTGCATAAATAGGAGGCCAGATGTCCTCACGCCAACTTAGCCCCTTCGATCGCCTGCTTGGACAAGCGGACAAAGCGTTGAAAACCCTTGTGCCGGGTGCAACGCAATCCAATCGTCACCCCGCCGATGAGCCCACACAACCAGACTCTCTGCCGGACGATCCCCAGCATGTGGCCGCACTGATGCGTATCAACCAGACTGGTGAAGTCTGCGCGCAGGCGCTTTATCAAGGGCAAGCCACCACGGCGAAGCTACCGCACGTGCGTCAGCAAATGGAACAAGCCGCACGGGAAGAAGAAGACCACCTGGCTTGGTGTGAGGAACGTATACGTCAATTAAATAGCCACACCAGTCGCCTTAATCCGGTTTTTTATGGGCTAAGTTTCACCATGGGTGCGTTAGCCGGTGTCGCAGGTGACCGCTGGAGCCTAGGATTTGTGGCGGAAACCGAGCGCCAAGTGACACGCCATTTAGAAAACCATCTGCAACAAGTGCCCGAGACAGACACACAAACCCGTGCCATTTTGTGGCAAATGCGTGAAGACGAGATGCACCATGCGACCAACGCCAGCAATGCTGGCGGCGCAGAGTTGCCCTTCCCCATGCGTAAGCTAATGACGGCCATGAGCAAAGTAATGACGTGGAGTACCTACCGGGTGTAACCCTTTACAGGTTGGACGCGAGTTTTACATTGCATTACGCATTTATATAAATACTTTATGTATAATGCCATGCATGACACCGACTTCCTCACACAACCAACTGGGTGATGAGCTGCTACGCCTTATTGCCCGGCTCAATCGCTGGTCCAGCCGTCATGCCGACACCGATCTGCCGCTAGGACAGCTGCGCCTTTTATCCCTTATCGATGAAAGCGGTGCCGCCCGCATTGGCGAATTGGCGGTGGCCGAAGGTTGCACGCAACCGGGTATGACCCAGCAAGTAAAACGCTTGGAAAAGCTGCAACTGGTAAAGCGTCATCCTGATCCAACTGACGCCCGCGCCACTCTCATTTCGGTGACGAACAGCGGCCACCAGCGCCTCAACACAGCTCGCAAGGCGCGAGCTGTGGCGGTAGCTCCCATCATCGGTCAGCTGGATACGGCTTCTCTTGATGATCTGCAAAAGGCATTAGATACCTTATCTCAGCTACTCACACTGACAGCCGGTGATACCACACCGACGCACTCCCTGGAGACATAAGCCTTATGTGGCACCAACCGAAATCCGTTCTTGCGGTGGCTTTCGCCTGCGTCATTGCCTTTATGGGCATTGGCTTGGTTGATCCTATTCTGGTTCCTATCGCCCATTCACTAGGGGCAACTGCGGCGCAAACCACTCTATTATTTACCAGCTACATGGTTGTGATGGGTGTGGCAATGCTGATCACCGGCTGGGTGTCCAGCCGTCTTGGCATTAAGAAAACCTTGTTATTGGGGCTGCTAATTATTATCGCCAGCGCCGGTCTAGCGGGTGCGCAAGATACCATCAGCGGCATTGTCGCTTGGCGTGCAGCATGGGGTTTGGGCAATGCGTTGTTTATTGCCACCGCACTAACCGCCATTACCAAGTCCGCACATGGTTCGATCAAAGATGCGATTATTTGTTATGAAGCGGCGCTAGGCATCGGTATTGCCGTAGGGCCATTAATTGGCGGCACGCTTGGTGCAATCAGTTGGCGCGCGCCCTTCTTTGGGGTATCCGCCCTGATGCTAATCGCCTTTGTAGTAACCATCTTTTTGCTGCCTAAAACCGAAAAAGTTAAACACACCTCATCACTACTCGATCCGTTCCGTGCCTTGCGTCATCCGGGGCTGTTATTAATGGCGGTAGTGGCACTGCTCTACAACTTCGGCTTTTTCACCTTGTTGGCTTACGCGCCCTTCCCACTCGACCTCAGCGCGCACGTGATCGGCCTAATTTTCTTTGGCTGGGGTGCGCTATTGGCAATTGGAGCCATATGGGTTGCGCCGCGTTGGCAGAAGCGTTTTGGCACCATTAACACGCTGCTTGCCGCACTTTTTGGACTAGCTGTCATTC
>CAYVZZ010000171.1:0-3457 GCA_964456185.1 uncultured Alcanivoracaceae bacterium | reverse complement strand
CCGCACCGTCGAGTACGCGCAGCGAGCGCTCTACTTCAATGGTGAAGTCAACGTGCCCTGGAGTATCAATAATGTTCACGCGGTATTTGTTGGGGAACTGCTTCTCCATACCCTGCCAAAAAGTGGTTACGGCAGCGGATGTAATGGTAATACCACGCTCTTGTTCTTGCTCCATCCAATCGGTAGTCGATGCACCATCATGGGTTTCGCCCATTTTGTGATTCACACCGGTATAGAACAAAATGCGTTCGGTTGTCGTCGTTTTACCTGCATCTACGTGTGCGCAAATGCCGATGTTACGGTAATAATGGAGCGGAGTTGATCGTGCCACAGCTCACCTCGTATCAATTCTTTAATTCAAATTTGCCGCGACAATAAAAGGTCGCGGCATACTGATGCTTGTCTTGGTCGACTTAGAAACGGAAATGCGAGAAGGCTTTGTTAGCTTCTGCCATGCGGTGCACGTCTTCACGCTTCTTCATTGCAGAGCCTTTGCCTTCAGTGGCGTCGATAATCTCACCCGCCAAGCGCAAACGCATGTTCTTCTCACCGCGATTACGAGCCGCATCAACCAACCAGCGCATAGCCAGTGCGGTACGACGACTTGGGCGAACCTCTACCGGCACCTGATAAGTGGCACCACCAACGCGACGGGACTTCACCTCGACCATAGGGCGGATTGACTCAAGCGCTTTTTCGAACAACTCTAGCGGCTCTTCTTTCTTGCGCTCTTTAATTGTATCCAAGGCACCATAAACAATTGATTCTGCAACAGCTTTTTTGCCGTCGATCATCAAGTGGTTCATGAACTTGGCCAGCAACTGACTTCCGAATTTCGGATCGGGCAAAATTTCACGTTTTGCCGCAACGCGTCTTCTTGGCATGGATGTTTCCTCTTGGTTGTGTCGGCTTTTCGCCAACTTTGCTTCAGGGTAACCCGGGACATTGCCCGGCCTTACTCACCCATTTCTGGTAGAGTTTATTTCTTCGGTTTCTTGGCGCCATACTTGGAGCGGCGCTGCTTGCGATCTTTTACGCCAGCGGTATCCAAAGTGCCGCGAATGGTGTGATAACGCACACCAGGCAAATCTTTTACACGACCGCCACGGATCAATACCACACTGTGTTCTTGCAGGTTGTGGCCTTCACCCGGAATGTAGGATGACACTTCATAGCCATTGGTCAGGCGCACACGACACACTTTACGCAGGGCCGAGTTTGGCTTTTTCGGGGTAGTAGTGTAAACACGGGTGCAGACACCACGGCGTTGAGGACAGCCTTGTAGCGCAACAGAGTCGCTCTTGGCTTTCTTGCTTTTGCGCGGCTTGCGCACCAGCTGATTTACTGTAGACATGTATTTCACTCCAATTTGACAGGCCGGATGCCGAAAACATGCGGTTGCTGTCTTACGTTAACTACCCACTCGTCAAGCTACGCTTTCAGAGCGGGTAGCGGATTTTAGGGTTGCCCCTGAATCAAGTCAAGCCCGTTGATGCCTAGATTACTCTTCCGGTGCGTTAAACGCCTCGGCCAGAGCGGCTTCTACATCCTGAGTTGACAAGGATTGCTCTTCGTTTTCTTCACGCTTGCGTTTGCGATCTTGGTGGTAATGATACCCCGTACCAGCCGGGATCAAACGACCTACGATCACGTTTTCCTTCAGGCCGCGCAGATTGTCTTCCTTGCCGGTCACAGCCGCCTCGGTCAACACGCGCGTCGTTTCCTGGAAGGATGCCGCGGAAATGAACGACTCGGTCGCCAAGGCCGCTTTGGTAATACCCAACAGCTGACGTTCAATGGTCGGCAAAATCTTGTCTTCTGCTTGCAACGTTTCGTTGGCTTCCAGTACACGAGAGTATTCCACCTGCTCGCCACGAATGAAGCTAGACTCACCCGGATCGACGATAACCACTTTGCGCAGCATCTGACGAATGATCGTCTCGATGTGCTTGTCGTTAATTTTCACACCCTGCAGGCGGTAAACGTCTTGCACTTCTTTGACGATATAGTTGGCCAGAGCCACTTCGCCTTTAAGACGCAGTACGTCATGCGGGTTGGTCGGGCCATCAGAGACCACCTCACCCTTTTCTACATGCTCGCCTTCAAAGACGTTTAGCTGACGCCACTTGTGGATCAACTTCTCGTTCGGCTCGCTGCCGTCATCCGGTGTAATCACCAGACGTACCTTGCCTTTGGTTTCTTTACCGAAGGAAACGGTGCCGGTTTCTTCCGCGAGAATAGCAGCCTCTTTCGGCTTACGTGCCTCGAACAGATCGGCAACACGCGGCAGACCACCGGTAATATCCGTGGTTTTCGAGGATTCTTGCGGAATACGTGCAATGACATCACCAACGTGGATATCGCCACCGTCTTTCAGCGAGCTAATCGCCGTACCCGGCAACAGGTATTTCGCCGGCGTTTCACTATTCGGCATGTTGGCCGGCTTGCCCTTGGCATCCAGCACATACATGGCAGGCTTCAGGTCTTTACCTGCTGACGGCCGTTCGTTGCTCGACAAGACTTCAATGTTCGTCAAGCCGGTTAGCTCGTCGGTCTGGTAGTTCACACTGATACCTTCTTCGATATCGGCAAACTTCACCTTACCTTCCACCTCGGAAATAATCGGGTGAGTGTGAGGATCCCAAGTGGCAACCACTTGACCGCTCTTCACTTCGTCGCCGTCGTTACAGGTTAGCGTGGCACCGTAAGGCACTTTATAGCGTTCGCGCTCACGACCCAGCTCATCTGCCACAGCCAACTCGCCCGAGCGCGATACCACTACTAAACCAGCCTTGTGGCTAACGTGCTTGATGTTGCGCAGGCGAGCCGTACCGCCGTTTTTGATTTGTATGCTGGACACGGCAGCCGAGCTACTTGCCGCACCACCAATGTGGAAGGTACGCATGGTCAGCTGGGTACCCGGCTCACCGATCGACTGTGCAGCCATTACACCAACGGCTTCACCGATGTTGACCAGATGGCCACGTGCCAAATCACGGCCGTAACACTTGGCACAGACGCCATGGTGCGTTTCACAGCTGATAGATGAGCGCACACGCACTTCATCGACACCGGCTGCTTCAAGGTCTTCGACCCGGTTTTCGTTCAGCAATACACCGGCTTCAAAAAGCACTTCATCGGTGCGCGGCTTGTAGACTGGCTCGGCCAAAACACGACCCAGCACGCGGTCGCCCAATGGCTGTACCACGTCACCACCTTCAATCAAGGGGGTCATTAACAGGCCATTGGTCGTACCACAATCAACTTCGGTGACAACCAGGTCTTGTGATACGTCGACCAAACGGCGTGTTAGGTAACCGGAGTTTGCTGTCTTCAAGGCGGTATCGGCCAAACCTTTACGTGCACCGTGGGTGGAGATGAAGTACTGCAGTACGTTCAGACCTTCACGGAAGTTACTGGTAATCGGGGTCTCGATAATGGAGCCGTCCGGCTTGGC
>CAYVZZ010000170.1:0-3684 GCA_964456185.1 uncultured Alcanivoracaceae bacterium | reverse complement strand
CGGCCACTTCCAGCCACTTGGTAGGAGTGGCACAGCGTAGAAAGTCGTGAATGGGCTGGGTGTCGACCGAAGTGCTCACGGCAATAGCTCGTCAATGCGGAAGCTTTCCAGGCGAATGCCGTCTGTGCTGTCGACGACAATCTGCCAGCCCAGTTCGCCCCAATCGCCTAGGACCCAGCGTTTGGCTGGGGTTTGGTCGGACAGGGTGATGTCGTGTACGGCAGGGCGGTGGGTATGGCCGTGAATCAGCTGGCTGACGCCGGCTTTTTCCATTTCAGAAATTACTTCTTCTGGTGTGACATCCATGATGTTGGCGGCTTCATTGGATTTTTTCTGCAGGCTTTGCAGACGCATCATCATGGCCATTTGACGGCGTTGTTCCAATGGCTTGGCCAGCATGTCGCTTTGCCATTGCGGGTTGCGCACCATAGTACGGAAGGCTTGGTACTTTTCGTCTAGCGTGCAGAGCGAGTCGCCGTGCATGAGCTGGATGGCAGTGCCGTAAAAATCGACCACATCGCCTTCATTTAACAGCTCGCCGCCGGTCGCTTCACAGAAGGCGTCGCCAAGCATGAAATCACGGTTGCCGTGCATGAAATAAAGCTGGCTGCCGCTGTCGCTAAAGCGACGAAAGGCGGCGATGGCGTCCAGATTGAATTCACTGTCGTCATCGTCGCCTATCCAGGCTTCGAACAAATCACCTAATACATAGAGTTTGTCGGCTTGGCCTGCTTCACGTTCCAATAGTGCCTTGAGCGCCTGCAAATGTTGCGGGCGGCTTTCATCAAGGTGTAAGTCGGAAATTAGCAGGCTGTAACTCATGGCTTAGTCGTCCAATAGCTCGGCGGTTTCAACGATGACGGATTCCTTGGGCACATCCTGATGGAAGCCGTGGCTGCCGGTTTTTACTTTGCGGATTTTGTTGACCACATCCATGCCGTCGGTGACTTGGGCAAATACCGCATAGCCCCAGCCATCGGGTGCTTTGTCGTGATTCAAGAAATGATTGTCGGCCACGTTAATGAAAAATTGCGCGCTGGCCGAATGCGGGTCAGAGGTGCGTGCCATGGCAACAGCACCGATTTTATTCGGCAGACCGTTAGCGGCTTCATTTTTAATGGGGGCGCGGGTTTCTTTTTGCTGCATGTTTTCGTCAAAGCCGCCGCCTTGCACCATGAAGTTATCGATGACACGGTGGAAGATGGTGCCGTTGAAAAAACCGTCTTTCACATATTGTGCAAAGTTTTGGCTGGTTTCTGGTGCCTTTTCGGTTTCCAACTCAAGGGTGATATCGCCATAGTTGGTATGCAGAACAGCTTTCATTCGGAAGCTCCTTAATGCGTGAAGGACGTTGACTGGAAAGAGGCGCACTGTACACTAGCTGCCTATATTTTTCAGCAATTATACGGCCAAAATGGCCGAGTACATACCTATCATGAGCACAGATTCCAGCACTGCACCGCATCACTTTATTGCCCGCCAGATTGACGAGGACCTGGCCGCCGGTAAATGTCCCGATGGGGTCATCACCCGTTTTCCGCCTGAGCCAAATGGTTATTTGCACATTGGTCATGCCAAATCCATTTGTCTCAACTTTGGTTTGGCCGAGTCTTATCAGGGGCGCTGCAATCTGCGTTTCGATGATACCAACCCAGAAAAAGAAGAAGACGAATACATTCGCGCCATTCAACGTGATGTGGAGTGGCTGGGTTATGAATGGGATGGCGACGTGCGCTATTCCTCTGATTACTTCGACTTTATTTATGAAGCGGCGCTGGAATTGATTGATAAAGGCTTGGCTTACGTTGATAGCCTCAATGCCGAGCAGATTCGCGATTACCGTGGTGACTGGAATACACCGGGTAAGAATAGCCCGCACCGCGACCGTAGCGTGGCAGAAAACCGTAAACTCTTTGAGCGCATGAAAGCCGGTGAGTTTGATGAAGGCGAAGTCTCTTTACGTGCCAAGATAGACATGACGCATCCCAATATGACGTTGCGAGACCCGGTGTTATATCGCGTGCGTAAAGCGCACCATCATCAAACGGGTGACAAGTGGTGTATCTACCCGATGTACGACTTTACGCATCCGATTTCTGATGCGTTGGAGAAGATAACCCACAGCATTTGTACGTTGGAGTTTGAAGAACACCGCCCGCTTTATGATTGGGTGATTGAGCATGTCACTTTGCCGGCTCAGCCACACCAATACGAGTTCGCGCGCTTGAACCTGAATTACACCATTACCAGTAAGCGTAAGCTCAAGCTGCTGGTGGATGGCGGTCATGTTAGCGGTTGGGATGACCCGCGTATGCCGACCATTTCGGGTGTGCGTCGTCGCGGTTATTCGCCAGCGAGTATCCGCAACTTTTGTGCCTCAATTGGTGTATCACGTGCCGATTCCACGGTTGACGTTGCCATGCTGGAAGCCGCCGTGCGCGATGACCTTAACCAAAACGCCGCGCGCACCATGGGTGTGATGAATCCGCTGAAGTTGATTATAGAAAACTGGCCAGCTGACGAAACGGAAACCCTGCAAGCACCGATTCACCCGCAACAGGAAGAGCGGGGCACACGACCAATTACCATGAGTCGGGAAGTGTACATTGAGCGTGAAGACTTCCGCCCCGAGGCCAATAAGAAATTCAAACGGCTGAAGCTGGGTAAAGAAGTGCGCTTGCGCTACGGCTATGTGGTGAAAGCCGAAGAAATGATTGAAAATGATGCCGGTGAGCTGGTTGCGGTACGCTGTATCTACGACCCCGACACCCTAGGCAAGAATCCTGAAGGCCGTAAAGTTAAAGGCGTCATTCATTGGGTCAGTGCGGCAGATGCCGTACCTTGCGAAGTGCGTTTGTATGACCGTTTGTTCGCGGAAGAAAACCCCTCGAAACCAGCAGACGGTGGCGACTTTACCTCGGCGCTGAATCCTGAGTCACTGCAAGTCGTTGATAATTGCTTGGTTGACCCGTCCATGCTTGAAGCCAAAGTGGGCGACACCTTCCAGTTTGAGCGGATTGGTTATTTCTGCGTTGACCCGGACGGCACGGCAGAAAAGCCGGTGCTGAATCGCACCGTGAGTTTGCGGGCGAGCTTCTAAATTTTATCCGTTCGCTCGATAAATCGGGCTCCTGCACAGGTGTTCCTGACATGCCGGACTTGCTCCGGCATCTCTTTTCATGGGGTGCCAGTTTAGTTTATTGTCGCAACAACCTCTTCAGCCAACGCCAGGGCTGATGTCAGCCCCGGCGACTCAATGCCAAGCAAATTAATCAGCCCTTCAACACCATGCTGACTGGCATTTTGTATCAAAAAATCGGTGTAGGGCGCATTGTTCATATAAAGCTTAGGCCGAATGCCCGCATAAGCCGGAATGAGCCGCTGCTCTTTCACACCAGGCCAGTAATCACGAATGGCCTGCATAAATGCGGCTTTACGCTCGGCATCTACCGTATAATCCATGGCATTCACCCATTCCACATCCGGCCCAAAACGTGCCTGACCTTGCAAATCGATGGTCAGGTGAACCCCCAACCCATGTTCAGCTGGCAGAGGGTAAATGAGGCGGTGAGTGGGGCTTTTCCCTTGCAAGCTGAAATAGTTGCCTTTGGCCAGTCGTTGGGTAGGGCAGTGGGCGTCAGGAAAGCCTTGCATCTGCTGAACCAAAGGCACCGCGTATAAGCC
>CAYVZZ010000169.1:0-3696 GCA_964456185.1 uncultured Alcanivoracaceae bacterium | reverse complement strand
CGGTCTGTCTCACTCTCATGCAAAGGTAAGATCAACCATTTAATCCGCTTACCCAGAAAAATCAAGTTTCAATATGTGCAGATGGCAGAATTCTTCTTAAATCACGACCACGCTTACACTACTGGGATACGGTTCCAAATCATGTGCAATACAAGGCGCGGCCCATGATTGAACCCTCATCAAGGCGGGCATCATCCTGAGCCTGCTCAGCACCTGCCGTCTGCATAGGGAGGATCCATATACCTATCTGGTTGACGTACTGCAATGCGTTGGCCGTCACACGGCCAGCCACGCCGATGAGCTGACGCCACGCCACTGGAAAGCGCTGTTCGCCGATAACCGCTCTAACGTGGAAAGGTTCAATATAACATCTTCGTTTTACCGATTACATAAAGGAATTTGTATCTATATGCACGCTGTAGAGCCTGCTAACACTGTATTTCAAGGTTTTTGTATTGATATTAAATATCGATGAGCATTCTCACAGGGCAAAAAACGCGAAAAAACATCAGCGTTCTTTGGCACAACAAAGAAAAGCTCAAAATTTGAACCCCAAAGCGCGAAATGTGACCTGCAGGATAGTTGAACGATACGGCAAACTTATCCACAGTATCAGATTCCTGCATGAAGGAATCTGTATTGATAAATGAAGGAATTTGTATCGGTATTTCAAGGTTTTTGTATGCATATCTGAAGGAATCTGTATTGATAATGAAAGGTTTTTGTATTGAAATGCACTCATAAGCCTTTGAATTATAAAGTTAATTCTGACCCTAAAAATAAAAGATTTAGAAATATAAAAATATAAAAGAGCGCTTCACCTCATTGAAGCTGTGGATAAGTCACAAACCAAGACCGCCCTTCCCTGCGGAGGGAACCTAGAAGCTTGCCTATTATCCCGGCAGGTCATTCAATTCGTAGCTAGTGCTTCTGCCGCCCGCATCAGCCTTGCACAGCACGCCGCGAGCCAGCAGGTCGTTGATGTCTCGTAGTGCAGTATCTTGCGAGCATTTGGCTATGGCGGCCCACTTGCTGGAGGTGAGTTTGCCTTCAAAGCCGTCCAGTAGCCTATTCAGCAGCTTCACTTGCCGCGCATTCAACGGCATGGTTCCCCAGTGTTGCCAGAATTTTGCTTTTGCCAGCACCGTATCGAGTGTGAGCTGCGCCTGATCGACGGCACGGTGCAGCGTTTCAAGAAACCAAAGCAGCCATTCGGTCACATCCAGTGAACGCTTTTGGGTTTTCTCCAAGATGTCGTAGTAAGCCTTCCGCTCCCTCTGGATCTGAGCAGACAAGCTGTAAAAACGCTGAGGACTACCATCGGCACGAGCCAGTAGCAAATCTCCAATTACCCGCGCAACGCGGCCATTACCATCATCGAAGGGATGCAAGGTGACAAACCACAGATGGCCAAGACCTGCCCTGAGCAAGGGAGGCTCATCTGAAGGAGTGTTCACCCAGTCAATGAATTTGCGCGTTTCGGCTGCAAGTTGATTCGCCGGTGGCGCTTGATAATGAACTCGCTGGCGACTAATAGAGCCAGACACCACTTGCATCGGGCCATTGGCATCATCACGCCATGCGCCCACGCTGATCTTTGTCATGCCAGAATAGCCCGTTGGAAATAGCGCTGAATGCCAACTGAACAAACGCTCTTGAATAACGGGTGAAGCGGCATTACCTGTCGCATCCAGCACCATTTCCACCACGCCTTCGACGTGACGGTCCACAGGAGCCAACGCGCCAATATCCACACCCAGGCGACGAGCAATAGAAGAACGTACCGATTCAACATTGAGGGTCTCGCCCTCAATTTCGCTGGTTTTGACCACATCTTCGGTGAGTGCAGCCAAGCTCGCCTGATCACGCAACGTCAGACCTGCGTCGGCCAATCGCCCCAACAGCAAGCCCTGTGCACGACTCACTTCCGCCATCGAACCTGCCAGCACTGACAAATCGAAGCGCCATTTAGGCCAGTCGTTAGCCTGCCAAATGTAAGTGTAATCGCCGCTATCCATGCGGTGATTATGCAAACCAATCACCGCACGCACAACATAAATATCCGCATAATTTGCGGCGATAAACTCTGCTATTCACCGCAAGCCATGCCACTGCAATCACGAGCACGCCACCACACTATGTACTATCAGTACATATTTTCTTTTATTTTCAATATGTTGGAATAAACACAACTCTCATGCTATGCTTTCTTTGGAGGCCGTTGAACATGCTTAATGATTCTAGCTTTTTAATTAACTTTCCCCCGCGAGAGACGCTCCCCGACCGCCTCAGAGCGAAAGCTGCAACGCTGGATATTACGCCAGAAATGCTGATCATGCGCTTTATCTCTCAAGGAATGGAAGGTGAGCCAGTGACCGAGAACCCCGACATTGTTGTGACCGATATGGACAGCCTTTTTGTCAGCATGGGGCTTTTGAAGCCAAAAGAATAGGAGCCCACTCATGGGACCGCTCAGCATCATTCTTCTTGTCGTTTACGCTGTCGTTCAAGCCTTCGTGATCCTCATTCTCTACGCCGACCACATCAACCGAAAAAACGTAATCGCTGAAAAGCCGGAAACGCGCCAACCGTAATCAACACGGAATTTGTCTCAAGACAAAAATGCCTTGTCATGACAAGGAAATATTGTCCCGAGACAAATCCATGCCCACCCCTTCTGCATGGAGCAGCTCCTAGCTAACCGATGAGGCAGGAGAAAGCACGATGAAAGACCGAGCACATGATGACGCAATGGCGGAAATCCTAGGCAAGGACACCGCCTATGCAGTTGAGCTGCTGAATAGCATCCTTAAAGATGGCAACCAAGACGAGTTGCTAATTGCGCTTCGCCAGTTGGTAAAGACACATGCTGGCGAGTCAAAGGTAGCCGAGCATCCACCACCCTACAGCATGCATATCCATCGGATATTGTCTGCGAATGGAAATCTGGAGATCCGCAGCCTGTCGGCCATTCTCAACACCATGGGGCTGCGCCTTGCCGTGCAGCCAATTCAGATCAGAACACATCCATGACACGGCGCACCTCACTGTAACTTCACTAGGAAAGCACAGGCGAGCTACCCCTTCTTTGCTTGGCGGCGGTTGGGGTGTTTTATTTTGACTCATCATCCCCTCCCCGCTCGATAAAACGCTGAATATCGCTGCGGTCGTACCGCACCAACTTTGCGCCAATACGCTTCCACTTCGGACCATGGCCTTGATAGCGCCAATTTCTCAAGGTGCCGACGGACATGCACAAAATTGCAGCCGCCTCATGCTCGTCAATTAGAACGCCCGGCTGCAGACCAGCCCCCGTTTCCAATCGATTCAATGCTTCCATCATGCGTTTGTCGCTCCCATGTAATTGATCAAAACAGGATGAAGTCCTGTGAGCGAACTGTAGCTGCCATGCAAGAGGATGGTTTGACGGGAAGTGCCCTTTGAGGGCGCGATAAGCTAAAAGCGAGAAGAAAAATGAGAAAAATTCAGGGGCGTCTGCCGACAATATGCGAACACTAACGGGCACCGAACGGGCACCAGACAGGAACACCATGAGCAACTCAACTACGAAACTTGATGCACGATCCGCACGCACACTGGCAAAAGGAAAATGGGCGAGTCGATCAATCTCTGGCTCAAGAGGTGCAGGTGTACTGCAAGCCAGAGGGCTAGCAAACGGTGCCGTTGCCTTCTATT
>CAYVZZ010000168.1:0-3704 GCA_964456185.1 uncultured Alcanivoracaceae bacterium | reverse complement strand
GGGGAGTGAAGCTGGTGATGGTGCCGTGCGGCGACTCGAAGGCGTCGACGGTGATGTCGCCGACGGTGAAGGTGTCGCCGTCGGCGACGACGGTGTAGTCGCAGCTGACGTGGTCGGCCAGCTCGGCGGGCCCGTAGACCGCCAGCGCGGGGTTGGCGGCCTTGGCGGCGTCGACGGCGGCGGCGTCGACGTGGTCGGGGTGGATGTGGGTGATGAGGACGGCGTCGGCGGAGTCCAGGTTGGCCGGGGCCTCGAAGGAGCCCGGGTCGACGATGATGGTGGTCTCGCCGTGCGTGTACTCGACGCAGGCGTGGAATCGGCGTGTGATTTTCATGCCCGCCATTGTGTCAGGAAATGGCGTGGCCCCGCCGGGGTAGGGTGGGAGGTATGAAACTGCAGCTGGTGACCGGGGACATCACGACGATGCGTGTTGACGCCATCGTCAACGCCGCCAACTCCACCCTGCTCGGCGGGGGCGGGGTGGACGGGGCGATTCACGCCGCGGCCGGGCCGCAGCTGCTGGCCGCCTGCGAGATCATCCGTGACACGGTGCTGCCGGAGGGGCTGCCGCCGGGCAAGGCC
Organism: uncultured Alcanivoracaceae bacterium; assembly: GCA_964456185.1. Classification (GTDB taxonomy): domain Bacteria; phylum Pseudomonadota; class Gammaproteobacteria; order Pseudomonadales; family Alcanivoracaceae; genus CAYVZZ01. The sequence goes on along the minus strand of CAYVZZ010000168.1, from coordinate 3,122 downwards.
ATCTCCACTACTGCGGGCGAGCTGCCGGCGAAGTGGGTCATCCACACGGTCGGCCCGGTGTACTCCATCTCCGAGGACCGTTCGGAGACCCTGGCCAGCGCCTACCGGGAGTCGCTGCGGGTGGCCATGCACGTCGGCGCGCGGACGTTGGCCTTCCCGGCGATCTCCGCCGGCGTCTACGGCTGGCCCATGGCCGACGCCACCCGCATCGCGGTGGAGACGATCCGCGCCATGGCGGGGGAGGTCGGCGAGGATGTCCGGGAGGTCACTTTCGTCGCCTTCGACGACCGCGCCGCCCAGGCCTTCCGCGCCGCCCTGGACGCCGGAGAGGATGCTTCGCATGGCCGCCCTTGACGCACTGCCCGCCCTGATCGTCGTCGACTGCCAGCCCCGCCATCTGGGGATGCTGGCGCACCGGATGCGCGATCAGGTCCTCACGGTGGCGAGCCGGCTCGCCACGCAGTTCCGCGCGCACGGGCACCCGGTCGAGCGGGCCCGGCTGGGCGACCTGCCCGCCGGGCGCGTCGACGCCGTCGGCCCCGAGGACCTCGACGAGGTCACCGACGAGCTCGACCCCGACTGCCTGCTTGCCGACGCCGACCTCCGCCCCGACCTCCGCCGGCGGCTCAACGCGCTGGACGACCCGCTCCTCGCCCATTTCCGTGACAACGGCGTCAGCCAGATCGTCCTGGTCGGACTGACCACCGGCGGCGCCGTCGAATCCACCGCCCGCACCGCCTACGACGCGGGCTTCAACGTGTACGTCGTCGCCGACGGCGTCGCCGACGTGGACCCGAGACGACACGACCGGGCCCTCGTCGACTCCCTCCCCTTCTTCGCCGAAATCGGTTTCAGCGAGGAAGTCGAACACCAGATCAGGTGATCCCCCATGCGCCCACTCGTTTCGCTGACCCTCGTCACCACACTCGCCCTGTCCGCCTGCACGTCCGCCTCCGACGATGAGGCGGCCGCCGTCTCCTCCTCTCCGGGCACGTCCGTCGAATTCGCCTCGGAGGACTTCACCGTCACCGACCACGGAAAATTCCGGGAAGGCTGGGCCATGGAGTTCCTGCCCGGCACCGAGCTGCTGCTGATCTCCGAGCGCGGCGGTTCCCTCCAGCTCCGCGACCAGTCCACCGGCGAGGTCCGGGAGGTCGGCGGCGTGCCGGAGGTGTACCACGCAGGCCAGGCCGGCCTCCACGACGTCATCGCCGGGCCGACGTTCGAGCAGGACGGCACCGTCTACCTCTCCTGGGTGAAGCGCGACCGGCGCGGCGGCACCCGGGGCGTGGTCGCCACCGCCAGGCTCGACACCGGCTCCGCGGAGCTGACGGATCTCACCGAGATCTGGGAGCAGGAGCCCCTGGACGGCAAGGCCCACTTCTCCCTGCGCATGCTGATTCAGGACGACCACCTCTTCCTGACCTCCGGTGAAAGGGCCGTCTTCGACCCGGCCCAGGACGTCACCTCCAACCTCGGCAAGGTGCTGCGGCTGACCCTCGACGGGCGGCCAGCGCCGGGCAACCCCTTCGCGGGTCAGGGCGGCCGGGCCGACGAGGTCTGGTCGATGGGGCACCGCAACCCGCTCGGCATCGACGAGGATTCCACCGGCCAGGTCTGGATCTCCGAGATGGGGCCGCAGGGCGGCGACGAACTCAACGCCGTGGAGGCCGGCGGCAACTACGGCTGGCCGGAGGCGTCGATGGGCGTGCACTATGACGACACCCCGATCCCCGACCACGCCGAGGGCGACGGTTTCATTGCGCCGGCGGCCTACTGGGTGCCGTCGATAAGCCCGGGCTCCCTGGAGATCTACGACGGAGAGCTTTTCCCCGACTGGGCCGACAGCGCACTCGTCGGCGGGCTCTCCGGGCAGACGCTGGTCCGGCTGGAACTGGACGGGCGCGACGCGAGCGTCGCCGGGCAGTGGGACATGGGCGAACGCATCCGTGCGGTCGAGGAGGCGCCGGACGGGTCGGTCTGGCTGCTGGAGGACGGCCGCGGCGGCAGGCTGCTGGAGCTGCGGCCGCGGTAGCCGCCACCCCTGCACCCGGATTTTCGTTGCACGCGTCCGGCGGCTCCGTACCATGGGCGGCATGCGTTTCCTCAACGATCAGAAGCCCACCCACGATCTGACCTACGACGACGTGTTCATGGTGCCGTCGCTCTCCGAGGTCGGGTCCCGCATGTCGGTCGACCTGTCCACCGCGGACGGGACCGGCACGACCATCCCGCTGGTCGTCGCGAACATGACGGCCATCTCCGGGCGACGCATGGCCGAGACCATCGCGCGCCGGGGCGGCATCGCGATTCTCCCGCAGGACGTGCCGGCGGACATCGCGGCGGAGACCATCGCGAAGGTGAAGGCCTCGCACCTGCTCTACGACACCGCGATCACCGTCAAGGAGCACCACACCGCCGGCTACGCCCGCCACCTCATCCCGAAGCGGGCGCACGGCGCCGCGGTCGTCGTGGATCCGGAGGGGGAGAAGCCGGTCGGCCTCATCACCATGAAGGACCTCGCGGGGGCGGACAACTTCGCCCAGGTGCGCAACCTCATGTCGCGGGAGCTGTGGACGCTGCCGGCGGGCATCGACCCGCAGCAGGCCTTCACGGAGCTGTCGAAGGCCTCGCGCAAGCTGGCGCCGGTCGTCGACGCCGACGGCAGGCTGCTGGGCATCCTCACCCGCCAGGGCGCCCTGCGCGACAGCGTGTACACGCCGAACGTCGACGCCGACGGACGCCTGCGCATCGGCGTCGCCATCGGCATCAACGGCGACGTCCAGGGCCGCGCGAGAACGCTTCTCGACGCCGGCGCCGACGTGCTGGTCGTGGACACCGCCCACGGCCACCAGCGCAGCGCGCTCGAGGCGGTGAGGAAGGTGCGTGCCCTCAATCCGGAGGTGCCGATCGTCGCGGGCAACGTGGTGACGGCCGCCGGCACCCGGGACCTCATCGAGGCCGGCGCGAACATCGTCAAGGTCGGCGTCGGTCCGGGCGCGATGTGCACGACCCGCATGCAGACCGGCGTGGGACGTCCGCAGTTCTCCGCGGTGCTGGAGTGCGCCGCCGAGGCGCGCAGGCTGGGCGGTCACGTGTGGGCCGACGGGGGAGTGCGTCAT
>CAYVZZ010000167.1:0-3722 GCA_964456185.1 uncultured Alcanivoracaceae bacterium | reverse complement strand
AATCTCCTACGTTTAATTTAGAGCTTGCAGGATGCGCATGAAACGACTGTTGAAATACCTTGCCTACCTTCTGTTGTTGTTTGTAGTTCTAGTGGTATGTCTCTTTGGCTTTAGCATTTGGTATGGAGTTACCGATCAACATTTCTTAGATGATCCCATTGATTTAACGGTGCCCAATACTCACACCGTTACCCATATTGATGGCCGCACCTTCAACTTTCCAGTACCTGATCCCAGCGTGCCCGACTTCCATGACAGCCTGCACAAAGAATTTCTTGTTGGTGCCATCCAGACGGCATCGCCACCAAAAGAAATATGGAAGCCATTCAGTGATCTGGTGTATTACGACCGACCTTATCGCTTCCTTAAGGCATGGTTAAAAAGCCAACCAAAACCCACCCAAGCGGATATTGATGCGCTTATCAAACGCACCAAACAAAACATGATTTTTGTTAAAGGTGGCAGCTTCTATATGGGGGACTTTGGCTTTTTGACGCCGGCTCACCAACCAATGCTAGATTTCACAAGAAAAGGAGAGCGCCCATTTAAAGTAACGTTAAGCAGCTATTCCTTGATGAAAAATTGGGTCACTTATCAGGATTTTGACATCTATACGCGAAGCAATGATTTACCGCTTATTAGATCAAAAGACGGATACAGCTTATCACTTCGATACCCCGATTATCCAGCACTTGTTACTTGGCCCCAAGCGCGAAATTATTGTCAATGGCTCGGCAAACTTACTAGCCAACCATTTGATCTAGATACCTCCGCGCAGTATGAGTATGCCGCAAGGTCTGGGGGGAAAAGACTTATTCTTGCTAGCACTTTCCAGAAGAAAGGCCAACTGATTCCTGACATGGCGCGGTTTGGCGACCTCATGTCAGCTAAAAGCAAGAACGTTTCACCTTCTCCTGGCGTCGCTGTACCCATTAACACTTACGGCCCCAATTACCTAGGGTTTATGGACATGGTAGGTTATGTTCAAGAATGGGTGTTCGATTGGTTCGCCCCCTACCCTAAAACACCCCAAGTTAACTACCGTGGCCCTAAATCAGGTAAAAAGCGGGTTATACGCACTCCCATGTACAATGGGCATGGCACCATTAGTCGCTGGAAAGCTGATCCAAATGATTCAACTAACGCTTTCCGGTGCGCTATAAATTCAACTCACCGTTGGCGTTAATATTTGGCAAGTACTTCTAGACTATATTCCGTCTTTTCTCCCACGAAGGGTAAACACCGTTCTGAGCGATATAAGTTGAAGATGTATTAGGCACTATAGGATAACCGGGGGTTGGGGCTGTTTTGAGCCTTGCCCTTAATTCGTAAAAATCCACATCCGCAATCTGCATCACTCTCTGCTCTATGCTTGATGTAGCCGAGGGAGCATTTTTACTACCATCAGCATTTGTATGCTGCAAGGTGTTTTCCAAATCTGCCAATTGATAGCAACTGTCAAAGATCTTCTCAATCGCCTCCTGCAAGGCGTCAAGCAATAATTCCATTTTCTCTTCAGCCCACCAGCTTGCAGTCGAAATTTGTTCCTTTAGCTCGTCATACTGCTTCATCAGGTAGTGCAGCACGATGCCACGAACCTCCGGAACGACCTCAAGTAGCGAGAGCTCGGAGCTGTCATCGCCAAACCAATCACTAACAGAGTCTATAACATATTCGCTTAACGCCTCAAAATCCGCCTCCCAGTTCTGCAGATTTTGCTGCAAGGTGTCCAGACTTTTACCAATCTGATCAGCTAGCTCTTCTCCGCTTAGAACAACCCAGGCACACATTTTATTGAAAAGCTCGAAATCCTCATCCTTCGCAAAGTACTTTAGATTCTGCACCCCCGCATTAGCCACCTGATAACAGAACCATTTAGCAAACTCAGCAATATTACCCGTCCCAATTGATGCGTGTATTTGCCCCTTCAGCCCTAGACCAACACAAGCGCCCAGTTTAGCTTTAATGACAAATCGTCCGCCATCATATGTAACTGAAAAACAGGCCGCAGCCCCCGCTCCGGCTTGTCCCGTTAATTTCGGTTCAATGCTGGCGAACTCGGCGAATTCCTCACTCTTTATCTTTTGCCACATAAATGCGCCTCGAATAGAGGCGCCTGCTGCGGCACCGGCGAAGGCTTCAGCATCAACTTGCGCTCCAGCTTCCACTTTAACCTCTAAACTAGGTTGAACCAGCCCATTGGCCGTCTCATTAAGCGCCAGCCCACGCATACCTTGCTGCGATTTATCCGCCGTCACCATTAACTGGACGCCACCGGCGGCCATGACACTTGCGCCACAATAGGCGTCTAGTCCGCCTTTTATATCGAGACGAAAATAGCCAAGATCAAACTCTTCATATGCCAAATGCAGCCCTTGTTTGCCTGGCAAGAACAGGTCAGCAGACACACTGCCACTAGCGAGTTCTGCATTGAGCTCACCTTGTGCTTTATAAGACACGCCATAGCTTCCGTTGCCACTTAATACGGACACAAAATCTTGGGCAGACAGATGGTCTTCCCCATGCATGGAAGCGCCGGCATAAAAACGCAGCAAATGTGCTTCACCAGAAAAGGCGACTTCCGCATAGGACAATTTATAGTGCGCTTTGAAATTAGCGTTTTGATTAAAGCCCTTTACAAAATCTGGCGCCCAAGCAGCGGCGGCTTTGGCGTCTACAATATTTTCCTTTTCCGTCATTTCAGCATAGGCATCATTAAGCGCCGCTTGAAATTTAGCTTCATTAATCTGCCATTGCCCTGCATCATGCAGCATAAATTCCTGCATACTTTTAGCGGCACGCCCTTTCTTTTTTAATGGGTGACGACGAAATTTACCGCGATTGTCGATATCTACTTTTGAACCACGTGCATACAAAAATTTACTGCCGCCCAGTGTCTTCTCCTGGCCTGGCTCAAACATGGGAAGGAGCTCAACTAATTTATCGGTTTTTTGCTTCCCTACTATTTTAGATAGTGCACCCAATAGGGCATCTCGTGCCTTCTGGGTAGGGTCAATCTTTTCTGCAACTTTTCCTTTTAGCTGTTCATATAACGAATCACTTAGCGGACCGCCTTCGTGCCCAACTTCATCTATCTTCTTAAGCGCCTCGCCAAGCTCCATTCTTGCTTTGTGCAACTTACCCAAGAAATCGTTTAAATCTTGCGCCTCCTGACGAAGTGCGTTTGCCGCACTCGAGTCGCACACGACCAGCTCCGCGTTTTGTGGGTCGAAGAGAACCAGCTTCTTGGTGCTGGGACATGTAACGGTAACGCAAGAATCCGCTTGATCATTTAGTGGGGTGTTGGCTATTTCTTTTGAGGGAACGCCCATGTTCCTACAACTCCTTTAATTGTTATCCGTTACAACGCGATTAAACCAAACCGCGGAATAATTTCACGCCAACGGCATCGGAATGAGCCACACGGGCCGTTTTACCTTCACTATCCGTAACGCCGCGAGCTAGCACTTCGCCACTGTCATCAACAATGTGGTAAGGCTCCATTGCCAAGGGCTCTCCCGTTGCTTCATCAGTCAACTTGAATTGTTCGTCGAAAAGACTCACGTCGTTGTCAGGCGCGGTCTCACCGCTGACACTCATACCACCTGCGGCTGCCATCTGATGCATACCCGCCTTGATGTCGAGCTTGCCGGGGCCGCCGATGGTAACGTTGCCGCCTTCGATGGTGATGAAGGCACCTTGTTTGGTGGCGAGGTGGATTT
>CAYVZZ010000166.1:0-3746 GCA_964456185.1 uncultured Alcanivoracaceae bacterium | reverse complement strand
CCCGACCCGGCAGTGTTCCCCGTTCCCAACACACAGGGCGGGGAACGGGGAACACGCCAGCAGCGGGCCGCCGAACGCGGCGCCCGGCTGTTCGGTGACGTGGCCGCGCTGCTGGCCGGGGATCTGCCCGAGCCGCCCCGGCCGGAGGTGCTGACCCGCGACGACGGACATGCGATCTTCTACGCCGGGCAGGTCAATGCGTTGTTCGCCGACGCCGAGTCCGGCAAGACGATGGTCACCTGCGCCGCCATCGAGGAAGTGCTGAAGATCGGCGGCCGAGCCGTGTTCGTGGACATCGACCACAACGGCATGGCCGGCATCGTGACCCGGCTGTTGGACCTGGGCTGCCGACCCGAGGCGCTGGCCGATCCTGTCCGGTTCCGCTACGTCGAACCCGAGGACAAGGCGCAACTGCTGGACCTGGTGGCGTTCCTGGTCACCTGGCGCCCGGCCCTGGTCGTGGTCGATTCGGTGGGCGAGCTGCTGCCGATGTTCCGGCTGTCATCGAACAATCCGGACGACTTCACCACGGTGCACGCCGATGCGCTCAAACCGTTGGCGATGGCCGGCGCCTGCGTCGTCACGGTCGATCACGTGGCCAAGAACGTGGCGTCGGCCGAGTCCGGGCCGACCGGCACCAACGCGAAGCGCCGGGCCGTCGGTGGTGTCTCGATCCGGGTCAAGGTCAAGGACCAGTTCGTCCCCGGCCACGGTGGCGCGGTCTGGTTGATGGTCAACAAGGACCGTCACGGCGGGCTACGCGAGCACTGCCCGCGTGGCGATCGGGAGCCATCGGCCGGGCTGTTCACCCTGACCCCCACCGAGCACGGGATGACGTGGAACCTGCGGGCACCGCAAGACACCGACAGTCAGCAGATCGCCAGCGTGTCGACCGCGGACCTTGCCGCGCTGGACGCGCTGGACCCGCCGCCGGCCAGCGTCCGTGACGTCAAGGACCGGATGAGCTGGCGCAGCGACCGCGCAACAGAGACATTGCGGGTGTGGCGTTCCCGTTCCCGAGACGTTCCCCGGGAACAGGGAACGAGCAGCGTTCCCCGTTCCCCTACCCCTGTGTTGGGAACAGGGGAACACGATCCCGAGCAGCCCGCACCACCGGCAGAGCGCACCTGGCAGTGCGAACGGTGCTCCACCGCCGTCCCGCCCCATCACGTGCTGTGCACCGACTGCACCGCTGTCATCATGGCCGACGCCAGGGAGGCATCGTGAACGACGCCATCACCGAGCACCGCCGCCGGGCCGCAGACCTCGGGTTGCGGCAGACCTCTACCGGCTCGTGCCCGCGCCGACTGGCCGGCCTGCCCTGCCGCGGCATCGACTGCTGGTGCACATCCCGGCTCAACGACCACGGCCGCCGGTACCGCACCGTCGCACGTGACGTCCCGGTGGTCCTGTGGGAGCCCTATGACGCCTGGCCCGAGGAACTGGCCGCCGTGCTCGCAGCAGCAGCGGCCGACGGAATCCGGGTGAGCATCAGCGGTGCGAGCCCCTGGAATCCGGGCGCCACTCTTGCAATCCGATTCATGCGCAAGGCCAACCGATGACCACCCCCGAGATCCGTCACCGCGACTCGTGCACCGACCCGACCGTGCGGGAATCCTCGGTTCCGCTGGACCGGCAGCGAACCCGCTGGCGCTGCCTGTGCTGCGGCGTGGAGGCGACGGTCACCGGTGGGCACCACCTGCGCCGCTTCACCACCGTCGACGGGTTCGAGGCCGCCTGCAGCTGCGGCTGGCGCACCTGCCGCCGCACCCGCGAGCTGCGGGACCGGGACGCCGACGCCCACGAGATCGGCAGTGCCCGGTGACCGCGCAAACCGCTACGGCCCGGCTCGGTATCCGACCCTCGGCGCTGCCTGCGTGGCGCCGGCTGCAGGAGGCCCTGGACGGCGCGGCGGTGCCCTGCACCGGCGATCCCGACGCCTGGTGGTCCGAGGACCCCGACGTGCGCGCCTACGCCGCCCGCGCCTGCATCGACTGCGTGGCCATCGAGAGGTGCGGCCGGTTCGCCGAAGCCAACCGAGAGACCGCCGGAGTCTGGGCCGGCGTCGACAGAACACCAACCGCCGGGCGACCGGCACAACGGAAGGAACGATCCGCATGAGCAGCTACATCGTCACCGACGACGACGGACTACCGATCGCCGTCATGGACCCGGAGATAATCGGCGACCACGGAACCCGGCTGGCGTTCCGGCTGGCCGCCACCACCGACCCGGACGACCGCAAGGCCATCGCCGCCGAGGTACTCGCCGAGGTCGGGCCGGATGCGTTCGGCTACGTCGCCGCGAACGCCCTGCAGGTGATCGCCGGGGAGATCCTGCACCCGGTGCTGGACTGCGCCGATGCGGCCGGGGTGCACCTTCGTCCCGGCATCGCGGCCATCGCCGAGGGCCGCGACCCAATGACCGCGGGCAGGCCGTGATGGACAACGACCGCGACCCGTACGACCTGGCGCGTCAACTCGCCGAACTACCACCCGGCGACGTAGTGCCCGATAACCCTGCCGAACTACCGCCCGCCGGCAGCGATATCACGGTGATCCTTCCCGGCCGGATCATTGAGGACGCCGACGGGATACCGGTCGGCATGGAACCCAACCAGCGACACACCGCCACCATCACCGACACCGGCGGTATCGCGTTCTGGGAAGCGGTATAATAATCACACGCCGACGCTCGGCGGTTAATCGGGCGGGGCCGCAGAACCGCGATGGTTCCACCGGTCGAGTACGACCGGTGCGCGATGCACCGGAAGCGGGAGCACCGCAGAGCGTCACCGCCCAACCGCCCAGCCGCACGGCAGGGCTGGCCGCACGGCCGCCAGGTGACAGCGACGGTGACCCGCCGAACCCCAACCATTCCCGCGCACCAGTGCGTGCGCTGCAAGCTACGGAGAAACCGTCATGACCACCATCACCACCAGCACCGCGGACGCCGCCTGGCGCCCGGACGTTACCGGGTTCGCCCCGGTCGACCTGATCCCCGATGCGCTGATCCTGCAATGCTCCACTGTCTCCGGCCAGGTACAAGGCGACGAACCCGCGTTGCGCGTGGCCTACGTCGCCGACGACGACGCCGCGTTCGTCGACGAGGGTGCAACCATCAGCGAGTCGAATCCCGGACTGGACGAGGTCATCGTTCACACCGGGAAGATCGCGCAGTTGGTTCGGCTCAGCGCCGAGCAGTACCGACAGGTCAACACTGGCAACCTCGTCTCGGACTCGATGCGCCGAGCCGTGACAACCGCCGCGAACAAGGCATTCATCCAGCAGGCAGCGCCGACCAGCCCAGCGGTCACGCCGCCGGCCGGGATCATCAACGTGTCAGGCATCAACGACGGCGGTGCGGTCGCCACCAACCTGGATAAGCTGATCGACCTGTTCGCCACCATCGAAGGCAACGGCGGGACACCGACGAATATCCTGCTGGCGCCCGACGCGTGGGCATCGATGCGCAAGCTGAAGACCGCGACAAGCTCCGAGCTGGGCATCCTCGGCGCCGGCACCAACGACAGCGTGCGAATGCTGCTGGACGTGCCGGTCACCGTCACGTCTGCGCTGGCCTCCGGGACCGGCCTGGTCATCGACAAGACCGCAGTCGTGTCTGCCGTCGGCCAGGTGCGTCTGGCCGTCAGCGATGCGGCCTACTTCAACTCCGACGCAATCGGCGTGCGCGTCACCTGGCGGTTCGGTCAGAACGTCGTGCGGACCAACCGCATCGGCAAGTTC
>CAYVZZ010000165.1:0-3853 GCA_964456185.1 uncultured Alcanivoracaceae bacterium | reverse complement strand
GCGCCTTGCCAGATGAATTTTATGAAAGCCTGCGGCCGCTACGACTTGTTCAGAGAGTCCTTAAAGGTTGGCGGTTTTACTTGTCCCTAAGTTCCGCTAAACTGTGACACTTCAAATAATAATAAATTGGCGAAAGCCAAAGTAAACTGGAGTGGCGACGATGAGTCACCCTGATCAAGAACAATTCGAACAATTGGTTGTAAACGGCCTGGAGCCGCTTTCCCGCCGCAAATTTCTTCGCACCGCCGGTTTGGTCGGCATGGCAGCTACCGCCGCTGTGAGTAGTGGTTGTAGCACTTTGCTTGGCCGCCATAGTGCGCCCAAGAAGCTGAAATATAAACACCTCAAGCCTGAAGAGGTGGCTACTCTCACCAAGATGACGGAAGTCTATTTACCGACAACCCAATATGGTTTGCCGGATAGCTTGCGTGATGTGCCGACCCTCGAAAATATCGATTACATGGTTGGGCAGATGGCTACCCAGACACGAGATTTGTTGGGCATGGGATTTTGGTTTCTTGAAAACCGACCGCTTTTCAGTTTTCAGTTTAGTCATTTTTCCAGCATGAAGACCAAGGAAGCTCGGCAATATATTCATAAGCTGCAGCAGGGCAACTTTGTCGAGCGCGGCTTGATTACAACCGCCTTTTCGATGATTGGTCTGAATTATTGGCGCGACCCTTCCACGTGGGATGCTTTGCATTATTGGGGTCCGGTTTCTATTACTCGGGGTGTGAGCCGTTTAGGCAACGCGCCACTACCAAAATCTTAAGGAAGGCGTTATGGCGACTCGCTATGTAAGTGTGCCGCGTTCCGGCGTGCCTGTTGTTCAAGCAATTGATGTCATTTCCGATCCTTCTTATGGCAGTAATATTCGCCTGCAGGCTGATGTTGTCATTGTTGGTTCGGGCGCTGGTGGCTCCGTTGCAGCTTATGAATTAGCCAAAGCGGGCTACGATGTATTAGTGCTCGAGTCGGGACGGTACTATCCCAGCACTTCGTTTACCGAGAAACTGGGCGATACCATTAATGCGGTTTACCGCGATCAGGCCGGTCAGATTAATACCACCGCCGACGTGTTGTTTGTCGAAGGCACTTGTCTCGGTGGTTCCACCGTTATTGGTGGGTGTGTGATGCAAAAAGCCCCCGATCGCGATCTGCGCCGCTGGTCAGACCTGCACGGCTTAAAGGCGCTATCGCCCGAAAAACTGGCACCCAAATACGAAGAAGTTGGTCGTTGGCAAAGCGTTCATGCGAACCAACCGCACGAAATTAATTCTACGGCGCACCAAATCATTCGTGGCGCTGAGGGCATGAAATACAGCTGGTCGCCGGCCATGCGTAATACCAAAGACTGTGCTTTGACGGGGCATTGTTTGGCTGGCTGTCTGTCAGATCGTAAGCAGTCTGCCCTGGTGACTACCATGCCTTGGGCTGCCGCCTATGGGGCACGTATATTTACCGATACTTGGGTGAGCCGTGTGTTGATTCGCGACGGACGTGCTGCGGGTGTCGAAGCCGTCATACGTAACCCTAACAACAACGCGTTGGTTAGCCGTTTGCATGTCGATGCACAGGTGGTAGTGGCAGCCGGTGGTGGCATTCAAACGCCGCTGCTTCTGCAGCGTAGCCAAATTCCTGATTATTCCAAACAGCTGGGCAAAAACTTGGGCTGCCAGCCCTTTACGCAAATGCTCGGCACTTTCCCCAAAGTGCTAAAAGGCTTCCGTGGCGCTCTAGTTGGCGTCATTGTTGACGAGTTTTATCCTTCAAAAGGTGCGCAGTTTATATCGGGCTTGGCTGAGCCTGAACAGTTAATGGTGCAGGGCAGTCAATATGCGGGTAAAGATCACATTGAATTTATGATGCGCTATGACCGCATGGCTGGCTTGAATGCGTTTGTGGTGGATACCGGGCATGGATCGGTTACTTGGTCTGGTGGCTTGGAAGAAGGCAACAAGGAAATCCACTGGAACCCCAGCCGCGAGGAGTTTGAGCACATCAAGCTGGCAACCTCGCAAGCCGCCAGAATCATGTTCGCCGGTGGTGCAGACCGCGTCTATTTGCCGACCTTTATGCCACTGCATTGTGATTCGGTGTTTGAACTCGATAAGACCTTGGCCAAGGTCGATTATGGTATTAATGGCTTGTATGGCTATCGCATTAACTCGTTTAGCCCGCAGGGCACCTGTCGCATGGCACTGAGTCGAGCTGATGGGGTGACCTCGGAAGACGGTGAAGTGCATGATGTGCCGGGGCTATTTGTGGCCGATGCCAGTTTGTTCCCCGAGCCGCTGGTATCGGCGCCGCAATGGACGGTGCAGGTGTTGGCCAAGCACGTGGCCGAGCGCATTCATGCGCGTAAGGATGGTTTGTTTATTGGCTGATATGAACAACCGCTTGGCACAAAAAAGCCGCTGCTTTTGAAAGGCAGCGGCTTTTTTGTGTCTGGCTGGTTAGCGTTGACGCTGAGGCAGGACATCTTTCAGCGTTTCTGCCATTTTGCGAATGCTGTCCTCGGTCATTTGCCAGTCGATGCAGCCATCGGTAACCGATTTGCCGTATTCCAGTTGGCTGAGGTCGGCGGGAATCTTTTGATTGCCAAACTTCAAGTTCGACTCAACCATTAAACCAATAATGGACTGGTTGCCCTCGACGATTTGATTAGCAATGTTTTCCATAACCAATGGCTGAAGTGCCGGGTCCTTGTTGGAATTGGCGTGACTGCAATCGACCATGATATTGGTCGACACCTTGGCTTTTTCCAAGGCTTTTTCTGCCAGTGCAACAGAGACCGAGTCGTAGTTTGGTTTGCCGCCACCGCCACGCAGTACCACGTGACCATAGGGGTTGCCGCGCGTTGTGGTTAGCGCAACACGGCCTTCTTCATCGATACCCAAGAAGTGATGCGGGTGACGCACACTCAACATGGCGTTAACGGCGACATCCAAGCTGCCGTCGGTGCCGTTCTTAAAGCCAACCGGGCTAGATAGGCCAGAAGACATTTCACGGTGGGTCTGGCTTTCAGTAGTGCGCGCGCCAATGGCTGACCAGCTAATCAGGTCTTGCAGATATTGGGGGGTATGCGGGTCGAGTGCTTCTGTAGCCGTAGGCAAGCCCAGCTCGGCCATGTCCAATAATAATTTGCGACCGATATGCAATCCTTCTTCGATCTCGAAGGAGTCATTCATGTGCGGGTCGTTAATCAAGCCTTTCCATCCGACGGTGGTGCGCGGCTTCTCGAAATAAACGCGTAGTACGAGATAGATGGTGTCTTTTACTTCATCAGCCAAAGCTTTGAGCTTCTTGGCATATTCTTCGGCTGCTTTGACATCATGAACAGAGCAGGGGCCAATGACCACAAATAAGCGGTTGTCCTTGCCGTCCATGATGTTGCGAATGGTATTGCGGCCTTCTATTACGGTGTTGCGTGCAGCATCGGATAACGGCAGCTTCTTCTTAAGTTCGGCCGGGGTGATAAGCACCTCCTGTGAGGCGATGTTGACGTCATCCAGTTGGTTTTGACTCATTATCTCGTGATTTCCTGATCGATATTAGCTTTGGGGCGCTGACTAAATGTTGTCGAGCGAGATGGCTAAGTCTATGAGGCAGCCAAGTAGAAAGCAAACCCTGAACGGGTATCTGTGTGCAAAAAAGAAGGGAGGCAATGGCCTCCCTTCTTCGGTGGTGCAATACCGCCAACCTTACATGTTGGGGTAGTTCGGACCGCCGCCACCTTCGGGGTTAACCCAGGTGATGTTTTGGCTTGGGTCCTTGATGTCACAGGTTTTACAGTGGATACAGTTTTGTGAGTTGATCTGGAATTTCTTGTTTCCCTGATCATCTTCCACAA
>CAYVZZ010000164.1:0-3944 GCA_964456185.1 uncultured Alcanivoracaceae bacterium | reverse complement strand
AATTGTTTAAAGAAAATAGTGCGATTCGGCTTCAATGAAAGGAACCAAATACGCATAGTCATCCGCGCTAACAATCAAAATCCGTTGATTCGGATAACGTTCCTGATTGTGGTGCGCCACCACATCAAGCAAGCCTCCATGCTCAACTAGATGAACCACTCGCTCAAATGAAATACCACGCTCTTCAATGAGCCAGCGATTCTTTTCCACATTCCAAGCGTATCCCTTCATAACTGAAAGAATATCCTATTGTGTGCCTTATGTGAACAGCCCCAGCCTAAAATGGGATTATTTCCGTTTTATGTCGCGGTGAAAATTTTCATGCGATCCGACTGCTTCCAAGTAAACCAACCGTACTTCATCGTCTAGTGTATAACCCAGTAACCAAAGCTGATTTTGGCTACAAAATTTATAGACGTATAGGCGAGACAAGTCGCCTTTTTTCTTTTGTCCGATGGTTGGCTGTTCGGCCACCTGAAGCGCAGCCTTGTCGACATTTCGCCGAACGTTTTTATGAAGCTTTTTATATGCGCGTGCAAATCGGCGTGTTTGCTTGAGCTGGTAAGACATAGAGCCTAAGCACCAGGCACAAAATCAGTGGCATCACCACGTGGTTCCGCGATCGATGCTAATGATTCGGCAATAAAGCTGACCGGCAAATCGGGATTATCCAATGCGGCACGCCCTACTTTCGCCCAATATTCAATTTGCCCCGATATAGTGCGATGTTCCAGCGAAGCATCTTGCCGTGCCATATCGTACAGAGATTCATCCACGCGAACCGATACACTACTCATGATTCACTCCAATTCCTTTCACAGCAATCATCTTACCACAATTGTGTTTTGCCAATTCAACTTAAAATGGGTTATCCGCATAATGATCTGAAAAGCAGATAAAAGTGGTGCCGCAAAGGGGAATCGAACCTCTGACCTACTGATTACGAATCAGTTGCTCTACCGACTGAGCTATTGCGGCACGGGAAGGGATGCGGCGCAAAGAATAGCAGGAAATGCGCCGCTGGCAAGTGCGTTAAAGCAAGATGCCGGGGATTTCCCGGCATCTTTTATGCTTACTGCTGGCCAAATTTCTTTTTGGCTTCTTCACGACGGGGCTGCAGCACCGGCTCGGTGTAACCACCAGAACGTTGGCGACCCAAGAAGATCAAGTCGCTGGCAGCGGCAAAGGCTACGCTAGACTCAAAGTTTGGTGCCATGTTGTGATAGTTGGCATCACCGGCATTTTGCTCGTCAACGACGGCAGCCATGCGCTTGAGCGTTTCGATGACCTGCTCTTCGGTAACCACACCATGGTACAGCCAGTTGGCAACGTGTTGGCTGGAAATACGCAGGGTTGCGCAGTCTTCCATTAGGCCGACGTTATCGATATTGGGCACAGTAGAACAACCTACGCCCTGCTCTACCCAGCGCACTACATAGCCCAAGATGCCTTGGCAGTTGTTGTCCAGCTCTTTCTGGATATCTTCCTTGCTGAACTGGCTCGGATCTACCACAGGAATACGGATGATGTCTTCCAGCTTGGCGCGTTCGCGGCTTTCCAGGCTAGCTTGCACTTCTGCCACGTCCACTTGATGGTAGTGGGTGACGTGCAAAATAGCAGCGGTCGGGCTAGGCACCCAAGCGGTGTTGGCACCGGCTTTCGGGTGGCCGATCTTGGTGGCCAGCATTTCGGCCATTTCAGACGGCTTGGCCCACATGCCTTTACCGATTTGAGCGTGGCTCTTCAGGCCGCATTCCAGGCCGATGTCCACGTTCCATTGCTCGTAAGAGTTGTACCAGTCGTGGCTCTTGAGGTTGCCTTTGCGATCGATAACGCCCGCTTCCATAGAAGTATGGATTTCGTCGCCAGTGCGATCGAGGAAACCGGTGTTAATGAAGATAACGCGATCTTTTGCGGCACGGATACATTCTTTCAGGTTGACAGTTGTGCGACGCTCTTCGTCCATAATGCCAACTTTCAATGTGTTACGTGTCAAACCTAATACATCTTCTACGCGACCAAAGATTTCGTTGGTGAAAGCGGCTTCTTCAGGACCGTGCATTTTCGGCTTCACAATGTAAACCGAACCGGCGCGGCTGTTGGTGAATTCGCTGTCGCCTTTCAGGTCGTGCATGGCGGCCAGTGAGGTAACCAGTGCATCCAAAATGCCTTCTGGGATTTCCTCGCCATTCAGCAATACGGCATCGGTGGTCATCAAGTGGCCGACGTTACGTACCAGCATCAATGAGCGACCCGGCAAGGTCAGTGAGCCGCCGTCTGCTGTCGTGTATTCACGATCGGCTTTGAGGCGACGAACGACTTCTTTACCGCCTTTGTTAAAACGGCATTCCAGCTTGCCGTTCATCAGGCCAAGCCAATTGCGGTAGGCCAAGACTTTATCACTGGCGTCTACAGCAGCAACAGAGTCTTCGCAGTCTTGAATGGCAGTAATTGCCGCTTCCAGCAATACATCTTTTACGCCAGCGGCGTCAGTTTTACCGATGGGTGATTCAGCATCGATCTGGATTTCGAAATGCAAGCCGTTGTTGGTCAGCAAGAAAGCAGTCGGTGCACTGGCATCGCCCTGATAACCACAGAACTGGCTCGGATCGGCCAATGCCACTTCGCCCTTGTCAGTGGTGACAACCAGCTGACCGTCTTTAATGCCGTATGCTTTGGCATCAGCGTGACTGCCTTCTGCCAAAGGAGCCGACTGATCAAGGAAGTTGCGCGCCCACGCGATGACTTTATTACCGCGAGTCGGGTTGTAACCTTTACCCTTCTCTGCGCCACCTTCTTCACTAATGGCGTCGGTGCCGTAAAGCGCGTCGTACAGGCTGCCCCAACGTGCGTTGGCGGCATTCAATGCGTAGCGTGCGTTCATTACCGGCACAACCAACTGCGGGCCGGCAATGGTGGCAATTTCGGGATCCACGTTTTCGGTTGAAACCTGGAAATCGTCGCCTTCGGGCTGAATATAGCCAATCTCACGCAAGAAGCTTTGGTAGGCCGCTTCGTCGATAGCGCCTTTATTGGCTTTGTGCCACTCGTTGATCTTTTCCTGCAGCTCGTCACGTTTAGCCAAGAGTGCCTTGTTCTTTGGTGCCAAATCGGCAACCAGCTTTTCAAAGCCAGTCCACAGGTCGGCTTCGTCGACACCAGTACCTGGCAAAATCTCATCATGAATCAGATCATAGAGGTTTTTGGCTACTTCAAGAGCACCCTTCTGAACACGTTCAGTCATTATTCATCACCCTTAGCGAAATCTAGTTGAACAATCGGCTCGAGATTGTACATGAAACTTCAAAACAAGTCTGGCCTGATTTAACAGACCATAAGAAGCCGGGCGATCTATTCAAAGAACGCCCGGCTTAATAGACATCAGATCTAGTGGCTAATTCAGCCGTTCAATGGGATTTGCCGCGGCTTGTCTTTCTCGGGAATCACTTGCTCCAAAGTGACTTCCAACAAGCCATTACGCAGTTGGGCGTTTTTCACCTCGACATGCTCCGCCAATCGGAAGCTACGCTCGAAGGCGCGACGGGCGATGCCGCGGTGTAGCCAATGCCGTTCGGCTTTTTGGCCTTCGACGTCTTTTGGCCAGCTGCCGGCGACGACCAGCTTGCCGCTTTGGGCGGTCACGGTGATGTCTTTTTCACTGAAACCGGCCAGGGCCATAATCAAACGGTAACTACCGTCGGCTTCGCGAACGATGTCGTAAGGCGGGTAGCCCGTGGATGCGTCGCTACGCAGTACGTCATCGAAAAGCTCGTCAAAACGGTCGAAGCCCACAGAACGACGGAATAAAGGTGCCAATGATGCAGTCATGATAATTCTCCAGTTGTCAAAGCAAGCTGCCCTGTCGGCGCAGCTCACCATACGAAGGACTCTCTGAACAAGTCCTAGCTGTTCGCAGCGAGGCATAAAGCAGGTAATCACAAGGC
>CAYVZZ010000163.1:0-3963 GCA_964456185.1 uncultured Alcanivoracaceae bacterium | reverse complement strand
GGCTTGTCTGCTCATCGTAGTCGTCCCCGGTGCTCCAGCCGACCTTGGCCAGCATGGGGCCGGCCAGGCCAAGAACCTGCGGGTGGTTGCCCTGGATCATGGCTGTCATCAGCTGGCCGGCATGGATGTTGTTGAGGTGCGACAGGCTGGAACCCGACTCAATGGGGTTGGGTGCATACAATTGCACCAGATTGCGCGGCGCCGGCTTGTTGTGCAGTGAATTCATGTCCAGTCCGGCCAGGTCCGTGTCATTCCAGACCAGGAAGTCGCCGGAGGTGGCCGCCGTTTCACGGTCGGCGATATCAAGGTCGTCGAACGGCGTGACGGTGTAATCGGTGGGCTTGTTGGGGTCCGTCGCATGCACCCAGGCGAAGTTCCGGGTGAAGGCGTCGGGGTATTCCGTGCCGCCGGAGACCAGGGTTTTCATGTAATCCGCTCGGCTGCTGTTCAGGGTCACGGTGCTGGAAAAGCCCAGGCCGTGGACGATTTCATGCATGGTGACCGAGCGCAACAGGGAATCGGAGCGATTGCCCGTGTAGGCGCCCTGCGCTTCCTCGGCGCTGTTGTACCACACCACGATCTCCGGGAAATCACAGGTGATGTCGCTGTAGAGGTTGCACAACTGTGTGCCCATCAGGCGGGCGCCCGGTGCCATGTCGTACCAGGTGTCCGGGTCCATGCCGGGGGCGTTCAGCAAATGATAGATGCCGGTGGCGGCCGCCAGCGTGAAGCTGCCGTCACCGCCGGCGCCACCAAAGTCCTGCCAACAGGCCTGCACCTTGACCGGCACGGGACTGTGCACCTGGGTGGAGAGTTCTTCCAGGGTCTCCTGGATCAAGGCCTTGAAATGGTCGCCGTGTTCCGGGTCGCTCCACGGCGCGATGTCGCAGGTGACGCCAAGGTCGGTGAGTGCGGCGGGCGGCTCGGCAAAGCTGACCTGGAAGTCGGTCGGCATGTCCACGGCATCATCAAAGGACCAAGTCAGGGTGGCCGTGGTGTCGTCGAACGGGCTGCTGTTCCATACCAGCAGGAACCAGGTCGAGCCCGGCTCCAGGGCAGGGTCGCCATACACACCCACGGAGAGGTCTGTCGCGCCGCTCTCGGGGATGGCCATGTACTCGGCCTGGCCGCCGAGATCATCGGATTCCATGTCGAACGGCTGGGAGCTCAACAGCAGGGCGATCGCAGCGTTATTGGTGCCGACGGCATGCAAGTTCATGATCTTGGCGGCAGCATCGATGTCAATCGGGAACTGCACCAGGTTCTGGGGCGGCAGCTCGAACTGCTCGGTCAGTTCCTGGGCATGCGCCGCGCCGGCGATACCTGTCAGCATGAGCAGCGGAACCAGCAAGGAAAGGAGGCGGTGCATCATGGCTTGATCTCCTCGTCCTGGTGCTTGCCGGGCTGTCCGTGCGTGTCGATCAACGGAGAATGCTCGACATGACAACGCACCGAAAGTTTGCCGTCAGGCTGGAGGGTGGCCACTGCACGGGTCCAGTTAGGTTGCAGCTTCAACTGGCCGCGATCCCGGGCCATGTCAAGACTCTGAATCTGGGAAGGTGACAAGGTAACGACTTGGGCCTTGTCGCTGTTGATGGTCTGGGCGCTGGCGCCGGTGGCGGCCATTGCCAGGACAACCGCGGACACGGCTGTTGCATGTTTCATGAGGCTATCTCCCCTCAGGGTTCGAAAAACGGCAGCGTCGAGTATCCCAGAGCGCCGGCAGGCTTACAAGTTGTGGTGACATGGCTTGCGCGGAAGGGCTCGTGTTGCAAAAAAACCATTTTTCGGTGATGCTGCACGCCATGTTTTTGCAGGCAAACACGTTCATTGTTGTGAATTTGCGACATTTTTGTTGCGCACTTGACACAGGCAGCGGAATGCGTGCATACTGGACCTGCAACAACCACTCCGACGGAAGCTGCACAGGGCTATGACGCAAGCAACTGCGCTCATGCGCTATTTCAAGGGGGCAACCGGACACCGGTTGCTCCCTCTTTCCTTGGTCGGGGCCCTGGCGGCCTTGTCGCCTGCGGCTGGCGTTGTTGCAGCTCCTTCGTACGGTCATGACGCCGCCACGGTGCGCAGCCAGGTGCTGCAGCGCTGGCGTGGTTATGCGTTGAGCCGTATCACACCTGATTTTTCCTGGGCTGCCAGTACGCGGCACCCCGTCGCCCCGCCGACTGTGCGCGACCGCATCACCGCGGATGTGCACCAGTTGCGGGTGAGCCTGGGTGGCCATGATTCGTTGGCACTGACTCTGGATGTGCAGCCGCGCGTGACGGCCATGCCGGCGCCGGTGGTGCAGCGCGTCGTGAACGACACCACGCCGGTCCTCGGCAGTCTCGCCACGCCGTTTTCCGGCAGTGCGGCCCGTACCGGCCTGTCCGGCCTGCTTCCAGGGCAGGGGCTGGTCGACCTTTCGGTTGTCATGGTCGAACAGCGCTTTGCGGCTTCATTCCTTGGTGGTCGTGATTATCCAACCCTCCTTCCCTGGCATGCGCCGTTGCCGGTCGCTGATTCATCCCACGGCACGGGCCTGGAACTGGGCCTGCGTACGCCACTGGCACGGACCGTCGACTTGTTCGCGGCGTTCCGCTCGCGCGTGGACATGGATGGCTTCCGCAATTTTCGCGGCATTTACGGCAACCCGGGCGACATGGACATCCCTGCGCATGTCGAGTTCGGCATGGCCTGGCAGGCCTTGCCGCGCACCGAATTGCGCGTGGGCGTGGAACGCGTGAAATACAGTGACATCCGGCCATTCGTCTCGCGCGCCTTGCCGCGGCACCTGCTGGCCGTGCTGGGCGATGCCACCAGCCCCAATTTCAGCTGGCAGGACCTGGATATCTACAGCGTCGCCGTCGGCCATCGCTTTGCCGGCGCCAACAGCCTGAGCGTACGTTACAGTACCGGCCAACAGCCGCGCCCGACCTCGCCCATGCTGGCGCAGATCCTCATGGAAGATGCGCCGGATTACAGCGTCGGCCTGTCGTTCATGCACCAGACCGCGGCACTGCAGTGGCACCTGACGGCCAACTACGCACCTGCCGAATTCATTCTCGGCGTACCGACCAGCGCTCACCGGGACAACCCCGATGGCGCCCGCCAGCTGGAGTTCGAGTCCATCTGGACCTGGCGCTTCTGACCGGCGGCCCTTGGCAGGATGCCTTGTCCCGTGGTTCTCAATGCACACGCCCCGGCGACCCGCAGCCGGCGAACGCCCGGCAGGGATGCCGGGCCGGACGTCCCTTGGCAGGATGCCTTGTCCCGTGGTTCTCAATGCACACGCACCGGCAGCCGGCGAACGGCTGGCCATAGCCTGCCCCGGACACCGATCCGGGGGATGGCCAGACCGGTGTCCCTTGGCAGGATGCCTTGTCCCGTGGTTCTCAATGCACACGCCCCGGCGACCCGCAGCCGGCGAGCGGCTGGCCATGGATGGCCAGACTGGTGGCTCTTGGCAGGATACCTTGTCCCGTGGGTTTCCGAGTACATCACAAACGCTGGCCCGCGATGCGGCGATTGCCGCGAAACCGGACCCGCCGACGGGCCCCGATTCCCGGCTCTAAAGCGCCATCGAGGCAAAGTCGGCCAGGCGGGAGCGTTCGCCGTGCCGCAGGGTGACATGGGCGGAGTGCGGCCAGTCCTTGAAACGGTCCACGACGTAGGTCAGGCCGGAGGTGGTTTCGGTGAGGTAGGGTGTGTCGATCTGCTCGACGTTGCCGAGGCAGACGATCTTGGTGCCGGGGCCGGCGCGCGTGATGAGGGTCTTGATCTGTTTCGAGGTGAGGTTCTGGGCCTCGTCGATGATCAGGTAGCGTGACTGGAAGGTGCGCCCGCGCATCAGGCTGGACGAGCGGATTTTCACCTTCGAGGCCAGCAGGTCGTTTGTGGCCGGGCGCGCCCCGTTGCTGTCGTCATCCGGGTGGGCGAGGACTTACAGGTTGTCGGTCAGCGCGC
>CAYVZZ010000162.1:0-4005 GCA_964456185.1 uncultured Alcanivoracaceae bacterium | reverse complement strand
CATCGAAACCCAGCGCGGTAAAAATGGCGGCATCCGCATCAATATGAATCCCGAAGACATTAATGTTGGCGAGCTGGTGCGAAAAACGGAAGCCAACCTGCAAATCGTGGAATGTTTCGGTGACGAGAACGCTTGCATTCTGTCCCCTGTATGCGTGTTAAAAGACACTCTGCACGAAGCATTGAATGCCTTCCTTGCCGTACTCGACAATTACACCTTGCAAGACCTCATCAAACCCAAGAAGCAAATCGAAGAACAACTGGTCAGCATCCGTCCAGCACCGACAAAAATCGCCCCCTAATCTTGCCTGACACCCCTACCGCTAGTATGGTTAACGCAATTAATATTCGCGAGACCGCCAAGGATGGTTCGTCTTCGTTGATAACATCAAGACGCCCAATATCGTCCTGAAACACTTCCGCCCCAGTCAATCATGTTGCCTGCCTACTCAGACAACCTTGGGGCTAATGACAATACAAACAACGGGAGAAAGAACATGAGCAACGCCGATATCATCACGTTGCCACAAGTGCTTGCCAAAGTACCCGAATTAATCAGCAATGCACCTGCCCTCATCAAGGGCAGTCTGATGAGCAAAAACAGCAATGCAAAAAAGCCGCTGGGGCTAGGGCTTGCATTGGAAGACGCCACGGCAGCCAATCCCAATGGCATTGCGCTAGTCTACCAAGACACGCAGCTGACCTATCGTCAATTTAATGCGTGGGTCAACCGTATTGCCCACTTCCTGTCATCACGCGGTCTGCAAAAAGGCGACGTGGTGGTCGTCGATATCCAAAACCGCCCCGAATTACTGGCCACCGTAGCAGGCTGCAGCAAGCTGGGCGTGTGCGCCGCGATGATCAACACCTCTCAACGCGGCAAGGTGCTAGTCCACAGCATCAACCTGGTCAAACCCACTGCCGCTATCATTGGCGAGGAACAGCGCGAATCCATTGAGGAAGTCCGCGATAAGCTCACCATTCCCAATGATAGCTACTTCTACCTGGCCGACCAGGACACGCTAGACAACCCGGGCGAGACACCAGACGGATACACCAACCTCGCCACCGAAATTGCCGACCGCCCAGCCGATAATCCCCAGTCTACACGCCACATCCACCTGAAAGACCCGGCTTTTTATATCTACACATCGGGCACCACTGGGCTTCCCAAAGCCGTTGTGTTCAACCAAGGACGTTTCCACCGCGCCTATGGTGGTTTTGGTTTTGCGGCTGTCCGACTAAACGACAAAGATCGCCTTTACTGCACACTTCCCATGTATCACGCCACTGGCTTGGCAATTGGCTGGGGTTCTGTACTGGCCGCTAACGCTGGAATCGTGCTGGCGCGTAAATTTTCTGCCAGCCGTTTCTGGGATGATGTCCGCCGTTACAACTGCACCATCTTAGCGTATGTTGGTGAGTTGTGCCGTTATCTTCACGAACAGGAACCCAAGCCCAATGACCTTGATAACAAGGTGCGTGTCATTGTGGGCAATGGGTTGCGCCCGGGCATTTGGAAAGATTTTAAAAAGCGCTTTGGCATTGACCGCGTGGTTGAGCTATATGCCTCATCCGAAGGCAATGTCGCTTTCACCAACGTATTCAACTTTGACAACACCGTTGGCTTTTCTCCAGTCACCTACGCCATCGTGCAGTATGACAAGGAAAATGAAGCCCCCGTGCGCAACAGTAAAGGCCACATGGTCAAGGTGAAAAAAGGCGAAGCCGGCCTAATGCTAGGTGAAATCACCGACAAGACCCCCTTCGAGGGCTATACCGACCCGGAAAAAACCGAAAGCTCCATCTTCCGTGATGTGTTCAAGAAAGGCGATGCCTGGTTTAACACTGGCGACATGATGCGCGATATCGGTTTCCGTCACGCCCAATTTGTTGACCGCTTGGGCGATACCTTCCGCTGGAAGGGTGAGAATGTATCCACAACTGAAGTGGAACAAATCATCGATGCCCACGAATGCGTTGCAGAAACTGTTGTTTACGGAGTGGAGATACCCAATACCAATGGCCGCGCCGGCATGGCGCAAATACGGCTCGATAAACACCACAAGAATTTTGACTTTAACGATCTGTGCGCCTACCTAAGGCGTGAGCTGCCTCACTACGCCATTCCTGTGTTCCTGCGCATCAATGAGGGCGCCACACAAACCACAGGCACCTTCAAGCATCAAAAGAACAAGCTCAAGGAGCAGTCTTACGATCTGTCCAAGCAGGACAATGCGGTTTATGTGTTACTGCCTGGCAAGGATACGGTCTACCAACAGTTAGACGAGACAACTCAAGAGTGCATTAACAAAGGCGACTACCGCTTTTAATATCAACCACTCGCGGACAGGCACTGCCTGTCCGCCTTTTCCCCTCTTCCTTATGCATAGTTATCCACAGATAACGCTTGGCCGTGTGCTTGTGCATATTTAACCTGTCATTGCCTAGCAAAATACGACGCGGCGCTGCTGTACACGCATTATACGACTCACTACTGCAAATGATCGAAAGATAGGCATTTAAAGGCAGCACTTTCTTAATATCTGAAAAATACATTAAAAATCAACTAGTTACATAATATTTATGAAGTGATCAATTATGTGTTTTTTGTAAAGTGCGTTAAATATCGTCCAAGCCCCACTACCAGGCCAGTCCCATTACGTTTTTTTCTTTTTCCACAAAACCTGTGGATAATTTTGTGGAGAAGTGCCGAATAAACCGATTTTGGTGGGACGTCATCCGCCTTAGCGCGAATTGTTCATTTTTTATACAGTCAAATTAAGACACAGGCTTTTTCAAGGCAAAAAAAACGGATCTCAGGGGGTGAGATCCGTAAAAATGCCGCTCTGTGTCAGCGGCGGGACATTAACTTGTCGCTTAGGCCTTTTTGCGGGTTTTCTCGCTTTCTGACTTTTCCAACGCATCAGTCAGCTCTTTTACCCGCTTCTCAAGCACTTCTACTTCATGCTTGTTCGGCAGCCCCAGTTTTGACAACGCTTTGTTCAGACGATCATCAAACGCTTTTTCCATTTTGCCCATGGTTTCGCCAGTGCGGTTTAATACCCGTTCGCGCAGCTCATCCACGCGCGATTCAGACTTATCACGCGTCCGGCTTTCAAGCTCTTTACCGGCTTCGACCAGCTTTTCAAACAGACCGCCGCCTTCTTTCTCGGAACGCTCGAAGGCACCTAAGCCAGCTAGCCAAATTTGGTGGGTGTACTTACGCAAATCGCGAGAGCCACCGGCTAGCACTTTTAATGGGCTTTGTTTTTCGTCTTTCAAGTCGTTATCCGTCATAACAAACTACTCCAAACTGCAGTATTATCACCAAGCGGTGAAATATATCGATTTAACGTGCAAGGCACAAAACAAAAACAAAGCAATCAACGCAATATGCTGCGCATTATACGGCTTGGTTATTGGCTTAACACACTTCATGTAGAACAATCCTACACACTTTGTAAAATCATATTGTGAAATGCATGGGTGTAATTCTTCCCCCAAACCGTTATCTTATGGCTTTCCATCATATATAGACACGATGATTGACGATTCCTCACATTCTCTGCCGTCGCTGCTCGCACTGGGTGCGCTGACGACACTTGTCAACCAATCGATGACGTTGGTTGAGGGTGCCGAAGAGCATTTTGCTCAAGTCGATGGGCTGGTGGTTCGTCTACGCATAGAACGCCCCTCCCTCGTACTCTATGCATTGCTACACCATGATGGCATTGAGTTTTTGCAAGTGTATGAAGGGCCGGTAGACGTGCGCATTCGTGCGCCATTGGGGGCGTTAATTCAATACCTGTTATTGCCCGACGCAGATTATGCTGAATCCATTCATGTGCAAGCCAGCGAACAACATTTGGCACATTTAAACCAGCTCATTGATTATTGTTCACTCTGGGCAGTTGCGCGTGGCTGGCTGGATCGCTATGTTCGCTTTAACGATATTCTTGGCACCTTGGGGCGTGAAGATCCGCGTTGGTTACTGTCATTGCGC
>CAYVZZ010000161.1:0-4063 GCA_964456185.1 uncultured Alcanivoracaceae bacterium | reverse complement strand
CTCGTGCAGGCATCACATTTTCACGGTAAACTGAGTCCCTAATGTCGATCGACGGGGACATGTTGTGCGTTTTTTTTATTCGTTCATTGCATTGTTTTTCTTAAGCCTGTGCCTGCCCAGCTTGGCGAGCGCCGACAATTCCGGCTGGGAACTCACCCACGAAGCCGAGCCACCCTATGGTATCGTCACTTGGAAAAAGTCCTTCGATAACAAGCCTATGGACGACTTCCGCGGGCAAATCACCGTGCCCTATTCCATGCTTACCATTCTGGCCGTCATGGCTGACATTGGGCATTACAAAGAATGGGTATTCCAATGCGACGACGCCAAGTTTTTACCCAAGGTCGGCCCCACCTACAGCTACATTTACATTGATGGCATCTGGCCGGTAAGCGATCGCGACGGTGTACTCGTCAGCACCTTAAGTCAAGACCCCAAGACGCTGGCCCTTACCATCCATACGGTGGCCGCACCCGATAAGCTACCCGAAGAAAAAGGCGTGGTGCGCATCCCCATGTTGGACAACACCTTTACGCTCTTTCCCATTAGCCCCACAGAAACGCGCATTACCTTTACCACCTCGGTCGATCCGGGCGGTTTGATTCCTGCTTGGCTGGCTAATTTTGTGGCCGTACAAGCCCCTTACGAAACGCTTTATGACATGCGCGAGCGCATGGACATGCCAAAATACCAAATCGATAGCAT
Organism: uncultured Alcanivoracaceae bacterium; assembly: GCA_964456185.1. Classification (GTDB taxonomy): domain Bacteria; phylum Pseudomonadota; class Gammaproteobacteria; order Pseudomonadales; family Alcanivoracaceae; genus CAYVZZ01. The sequence goes on along the minus strand of CAYVZZ010000161.1, from coordinate 3,358 downwards.
CAATGATCTTCCGGTCATCTTTCCGCATTTCAAACGCATTCGCCTGCCCGGCGCCTCCCATCGCAACACCGTTAACAAGGCAGCGCCCCATTCGCTACAACCTACACCCCAACCCAAGGCAGCTTCATGAGTAAACAGGTTCTTTATCCCGGCACTTTTGATCCCATCACCAACGGCCACATCGATCTCATCGAACGGGCTGCATCGATGTTTGACGGCGTGATCGTTGCCATTGCCAGCAGCGAGAAAAAGAAGCCCATGTTTACGTTGGACGAACGCGTTGAGCTGGCCGAAAAAAGCATCGCACATCTACCCAATGTCCGCGTTGTAGGCTTCTCTAAATTGCTGTCGCGCTTTTGTGCCGAGCAGAACACCCATACGGTATTACGCGGGCTACGCGCCGTATCCGATTTTGAATATGAATTCCAGCTGGCCAATATGAACCGCCAGCTCGACCCGGACATGGAAACCGTTTTCCTGACACCGGCCGAGCATTTGTCGTATATTTCCAGCTCACTGGTGCGAGAAATCGCCACCTTGGGCGGTGACGTGTCCAAATTTGTACCGCACGTCGTCCATCAAGAACTGCAAAAGCGTTACGGATAAACGCACTAGCGCTTTTGCTACAACCGATAAAAACAACAAAACGGTCAACACTATGCGCTTTATTACTGCTTTACTATTGCTGTGCCTTTCGTTGCCGGCCTTGTCTCAGGGCAAGGCCGCCATTGCCAGCGCTCACCCACTTGCCACGCTAGCCGGTTTCAAAGTGCTGGCTCAAGGCGGCAACGCCTTTGATGCGGCGGTAGCCGTGTCGGCCGCCCTGGCCGTCGTCGAACCCTACAGCTCAGGGCTGGGTGGTGGCGGCTTCTGGTTATTGCACGTCGCCAGCAGCGATAAAGACATCATGATTGATGGCCGCGAAAAAGCCCCCGCGGCGGCCACTGCCGACATGTATCTGGATCAAGACGGCAAGGTGATGGAAAAATGGTCGTTAATCGGCCCTTCTGCTGCCGGCATCCCCGGTGAACCTGCCGCCCTTGCCTGGATTGCCAAACACTACGGCAAGCTCGGCCTCAAAAAAGACTTGGCGCCCGCCATCCGCCTGGCAAAGCAGGGTTTTCTCGCCAACGCCGAATACCGCAAAATGGCGCATTTCCGACAAGGGGTGCTTAACCGCTTTCCGGCCGCCCGCGATATTTTTCTGACCCATGGCAATGTGCCACCAAAAAATGCTCGCATCGTACAGTCTGATTTGGCGCACACGCTCACCCTGCTCGCCAACCAAGGCCGCGCTGGTTTCTACACAGGTTCAGTTGCCAAGAAACTGGTGCAAGGCGTGAAGATGATGGGCGGCATCTGGACTCTGGAAGACCTGAAAAACTACCGCATCGTGGAGCGTCAGCCTATCGTAGGCCACTTCCGTGGTGCCCGCATCATCAGCGCTGCACCGCCTTCGTCGGGTGGCGTCGTTCTACTGGAAGCACTGCATATCTTGGAGCAATTCGACGGCCACGACGTTGCCGACAAACTGCAACCTCACCTAGTGGTCGAATCCCTACGCCGCGCTTATCACGATCGAGCGCTTTATCTGGGCGACCCGGATTTTGTGGACATGCCCATCGACAAACTGCTCAGTGACGACTACGCCGCCAAGCTGGCCGCCAACATCAGCCTGCAACACGCCACCCCGAGCAGCGCATTGGGTCAGCCCATTCAAGTGCCACAGGGAAAGCACACCACGCATTTTTCCATTATTGATGCCGCCGGCAATCGCGTGGCAGCGACATTGAGCATCAACTATCCCTTTGGCTCAGGCTTTGTGGCCTCGGGCACCGGCGTGCTGTTGAATGATGAAATGAACGACTTCTCGGCCAAGCCGGGCGTCCCCAATGTGTACGGACTGGTCGGCAGCAAAGCCAACAGCATCGCCCCCGGCAAGCGTCCGTTGTCCAGCATGACGCCCACTTTTGTGGAGTGGGATAACAAAGTCGCCGTCCTCGGCACGCCAGGCGGCAGCCGCATTATCAGCATGGTGATGCTGGGTATTTTGGATGCCCTGGCAGGAAATCCGCCGTCACAGTGGGTGTCCGATGTGCGCTATCACGAGCAATACCTGCCCGATGAAGTGCAGGCCGAGCCCGCCTTTGTGGGCAGCAAGGCAGGCGTCATGCTGATGAAGATGGGCAACAAGGTGGTATCAACTGGCCGACGCTACGGCAACATGCAAGCTATCTTGTGGAATAAGGCGTCGGGCAGCTTACAGGCGGCGTCGGACCCGCGAGGTATTGGTGCAGCTTGGGTAGGTTTGCCGAATGTGGTAGTCGCCAATCACAGCCCGGACAAAAAATAACTAGCTGTTATGCTGGGTGCACAAATTAGCGCGCACTTTCTTTAAAAGCCGCGTCATTTGTTGCTCTTCTTCGTCGGTCAGGCCTTTAAGCGCTGCCGCCCGAGTTTGTGCGCCCAGTGCACGCATTTGTTCCAGCTGGGGAGCTGCTTTGCAGGTGAGGTACAAGCGGAAACGCCGACGGTCATCCTCGTCTTGGCGACGCTCAATCAAACCGTCTTCTTGCAGCTTGTCCAGTTGGCGCGTTAATGAAATGGGGGCAACGTCCAGTAACTCGGCCAGCACCGCCTGATGACAGCCTTCGTTGCGCGACAAGTGCCACAATACCTGCCAGCTGGAACGTGAACCGCCCAGGCTTTTGGCACGGCGGTCGTAATCACGACGCAACAGGCGCGCGGCATCGTATAAATTAAATCCAAATTGTGACGGTTCTTCAGACACGGCTAATCTTCTATGTTATTGATCGCCCTATGGTAGCCCAATCAGCACTATATAAGAACTCCAGAGTGTAAAACCTATAGATTTATATTAATTGCATCTTATGATGTTCGCCTTATAATACAACAAAATTGGTATTCTTATCTTAACACCTCTTTGCCGGAGTCACCTCGTGAGCCAAGCATCCCGACTCAGTATATCGCAACTCTTTGCCTACCCCTTCCGCATTTTCTTCTTCTCTGTTGCGCTCTGGGCGGTCATCGCCATTCCGTTGTGGGTGCTCATCTACCCTACCGGCAAACTGCAGATGGACTTAGGTTTATCGCTATTTGCCTGGCACGCCCACGAAATGCTATTTGGCTTTTTCGCAGTAGCAATGGCCGGCTTTCTGATGACCGCCACCTGCAACTGGACACAAACCATGCGCACCCACGGCAAGGCATTGCTTGCCATGTGGTTGGTATGGCTTGCCGGTCGTGTCGCCATGCTGTTGGGTGGCTTTCTACCCTACTGGCTAATTGCACTGGTTTGTCTGAGTTTCCTGCCACTGGTGATCTTTGATGTCGCCAA
>CAYVZZ010000160.1:0-4066 GCA_964456185.1 uncultured Alcanivoracaceae bacterium | reverse complement strand
TGGCATGAAGTACGGGTGTTTCCCAACGGTCATCATAAACGCCTGAAAGGCCAGATCTTGCCTTGCCCTCTAGGGTGAATTTACTGTCCGAGAAGCTAGGCAAATCAGCCTGCAACCCACCCCCAGCCGCCATCTGATGCATACCAGCTTTGATGTCGAGGTTGCCCGGCCCGCCAATGGTGACGTTGCCGCCTTCGATGGTGATGAAGGCGCCTTGTTTGGTGGCGAGGTGGATGTTTTGTTTGGCTCCAAGCGTGAGGTTGCCACTGGCGCTGCCGAGGGTGACGGATTCATCGGCGGCTAGCAAGGGCGCTACGTCGCCAACACAACGCCACGATACCATCACCAAAATCACGCAAACTTTACTACCATCATCTAATAAATTCGGCTAATTGAACCGCTTTAGTGGTTCCGTCAAAATGCGCACAACCTTGGAATGGGATTGGCAGGATGCAAGTTAAGAACATATTGAAGTACCTTATTTACACATCCCTTATTGCAGCATTCTTGATTGCATGCCTCTTTGGCTATGCGTTCTGGCAGGTACTTTATCATCCATATGCCGATGAACCGCCGATCAACATGACCGTGTCTAATACACACACCGTTTCTCATGTGGATGGCAGGACGTTTGATTTTCCTATTCCCGACCCACTTGCTGCCAACTTTTATGACAGCATCCACAAGGAATTCCTTGTGGGCGCAATCAACACGCCCTCACCGCCAAAGGTAATTTGGAAGGCGATGAACAAGTTGATGGATCGTCATCGCCCTTATCTCTTCCTGAAGACTTGGTTGGAACAACGCCCCAAACCCACCAAGGCAGATGTAGAGGCGCTGATCGAGCGCACGAAAAAAAACCTGATTTTTGTTAAAGGCGGCACTTTTCACATGGGGGATTACGGCTACTTAACGCCGGCTAAGGCGCCGATGACTTTTAGCTCAAGGAATGACCACCCCTTTAAAGTCACGCTCAGCAGCTACTCGTTGATGAAAAACCAAGTGACATATCGTGACTACGACATCTACACTCGCACGGAGGGACTTCCTCTTATTCGGATGGATGGTGGGTATTACCTATCAGTCCGCTACCCAGATTACCCCGCCTTCGTCACTTGGTACCAAGCTCAAGACTATTGTCAATGGTTAGGAAAAATTACCGAGCAACCTTTTGGTTTAGATACTTCAGCACAATATGAATATGCTGCCCGTTCAGGGGGTAAGCGATTGCTTCTGGCCAGCAAGTTTCAAAAGCTGGGTGATTTAATTCCCGACATGGGTAAATTCGCAAAACGTATGTTCAAGAAAAGCAGAAAAGCCTCCTCACAGCCCAGTGTAACAGTGCCCATCAACACCTATGGCTCCAACTACCTCGGATTTATGGATATGGTAGGCCCTGTAACCGAGTGGGTTTACGACTGGTATGCTCCCTACCCCAAAACACCCCAAGTAAATTACCGCGGCCCCAAAACAGGGAAGAAGAAAGTAATGCGTACCCCGATGTACGGTGATAGGGGCACCATCAGCCGATGGAATAAAACTCCAAATGAACCAAGCAGTGCGTTCCGCTGCGCCGTTAACTCCACAGCGCCTTGGCATTAAGCGAGGCGTTTGTTGTTACGCTCCCAAGTTGGGTAGGTGCCGAAGTTGACGAGGTAAGTCGGTGACGTGTTGGGCACCAATGGGTAACCGGGCGTCGGTTCGGCTTTTAGTCTGGCATACAAGGCAACAAAATCGACACCAGCAACTTGTTCCACTCGCCGTTTGATACGTTGTTGGGCATTATTGTCCAGCTTAGTGCCGTCAATAGTGGCGTGTTGCAACGTATTGTCCACATCGGCAACGAGGTAACAGCAGTCAAATACCTTGTTAATTGCTTCTTTGACCTTACCGATCATGTACTCTGTTGCCTCATACTTAACCCAATCCACAAGCTCGTCCCAAGCGTTCTCAACACCATTTGACAATTTGTCTAATTCAATCTCAAAACGATGAAATTGAGCTAGAAGGCGATCTAGCACAATGCCGGCGATCTCTGGAGTGACCTCAGACAGATCGATATCATCCGATGAAAACAGGTCGAATCCATTAAGCTTAGTCAGTTGCCATTCATTCAGTGAGTGCTTCAATTTATCAATATCCTTGCCAAGCTCAGCCGTTAAGACTTCTCCCTTTAAAAGCGCAAGCGCACACATTTGGTTAAAAGCTATGAAATAGTCTTGTCTGGTGAAATACCCCAAATTCTCCACACCCGCATTTGCCACTTGATAGAAGAACCATTTGGCAAACTCGGCAATATGCTCTACGCCAATACTGGCTTGCACTTTTCCTTTCAGCCCAACCCCAAGGCACCCGCCTAACTTGGCGAGGATGACAAACTTTCCAGAATCATATGAAATAGAAAAACAGGCGGCTCCACCGGCTCCGGCCTGTACGGTTACTTTTGGTTCAATACTCGCAAACTCAGCAAAATCTTCACTCTTTACCTTCTGCCATAAAAAAGCCCCTGCAATGCTGGCACCGGCTTCAGCTCCAATGAAAGCTTGAGCTTCAGCATTCGCCCCCACATCGGCATCAACTTCTAGGCTTGGCGCCGTTAATCCTTTGGCCGTTTGCTTGACGACAATGCCACGCATGCCTTGCTGGCTCTTGTCGCTGGCTAACATTAACTCCACGCCACCGGTTGCCATGACACTGGCACCGCAATAGGCATCTAGCGCGCCAGATACATCCAGCCGAAAATAACCCAAATTACAATCACCAAAGGCAAGGTTCAGCCCTTCTTTGCTTGGCAGGTATACATCTGCTGCCACTTCGCCGTTCGCTAGGTCGGCTTTCAATTGACCTTGTGCTTTATAAGACACACCAAACTTGCCATCACCTTTTAGTAAGCAGGTGAAATCTTCCGATGAGAGGTGATTTTCACCATGTAATGAGGTGCCGGCGAAGAAACGCAGTAATTTGGCATTCCCTGAAAAGGCGGTAACTGTGTTCGGAGAACGCTTGTCTTCCGGTGTGCCAAAGTGCATGTTTTGGTTGAAGCCCTGCACAAAGCTAGGTGCCCACGCGGTCATTGCCGAGCCATCCAACAAATCCCCTTGGGTTTTTAGTTCGGTGACAGCTTGATCTAGCGCAGCTTGGAACTTAGCGTCATCAAGTTGCCAACCCCTGCCATCTTGCCAAGCGATAAAGTCCTTTATGGATTTGGCATGTTTTTCACCTTTCTTTAGTGAGTGATGCCGATATTTGCCTTTGTTGTCGGCTTCAATCTGTGAGGCGCGCGCATAGATAAAGCCATCGCCACCCAAGATAGTTTTTCCCTCACTGCTGGTGATAGGCAGCCATTCAACGAGTTTATCAGTGCGCTCTTTGCCAACTACCTCTTCCATCTCGTCCATGAGTGCTTTTCTGGCGGTTTGCGCTACATCAATTTTGGTCGAAATAGCGTCAGTATTTGCCTCCTTAAGCACCTCGCCCAATTGTTGTCGGGCATCATGAAGCGTCTTCAGACGTTTATTCAATTTGGCAGCTTCTTGGCGCAGATCTAGCGCAGGAGTTCCCGCATCACAAACAATGACATCTGCTGTTTCTGGGCTAAAGAGCAATAATTTGCTGCCGGGGCAAGTCGCAACAACACATGAGCCTTTTTTATTATTCAGTGTGCCGTTCGCTAATAATGATGAAGGCGTTCCCATGCTTAAATAACTCCTTTAATAAAGGCGATAGCAGTGATTAATGGTTTAGCGAGGTATATTTTGGTTTGGCTTAACCGAGTAGTTCGTCTCCAAGCCCATGCAACAAAGTGACAGCCGAGGCATCAACAGCCATCACACGAGCTGTGTTACCTTGCTCATCGGTTAATCCGCGTAACAGCACGCGGCCACTGTGATCCACAATACGATAAGGCTCCATGGCCAGTGGTTCGCCAGTTGATTCATCGTGCAAGGTAAATTGCTCATCTAACAATGTGAAATCATTGTCTGGTGAAGAGGAGCCACTACCGCTCACCCCACCCCCCGCCGCAAACTGATGCACTCCCGCCTGAACATCCAACTTGCCGGGTCCA
>CAYVZZ010000159.1:0-4069 GCA_964456185.1 uncultured Alcanivoracaceae bacterium | reverse complement strand
TATGATCCGTGTAGTTATACCCATGCAGTGTCAGGTAAACGACATCGCCATCATCCGGCAGCCCGCCGTTGCCAAAACTGCATCCCGATATGAATAGCACTACTAGACCAAACAGGCATAACAGCTTGGCGCGGTTAAGCGGTTTTTGTTTTGTGTGTTGAAACATAACAATCCTTAGTGATTGACGGCAGTTACTTGCTCCTGATCTTGCCCTTCGGCAGATGCGCATACCAAAGCCGCATTGTTCGGTTTTATGGAACGCACCAAGGCTTCACCCGTATCTTTTTCATTGTTCAGTCCTTTTGTTTTAGTTGCTCCGGTGTACATTTTGGCCAAGGTTTAGCTCCCGGTCTTCGATTGTTTTTTTCAGGCAGTTTCAATCTAGGAAGTGAATAATGATCCGTTATGGCCACTTCTATATGCCCATCTGGATAAAAATGCGTCTCAAAGTACTTGGGATCTTTAGGAACCGGCCCTTTTAGCCAAACATCTCGTTCCGAGTAAAACACTTTAGCGCGAGGAAATTGTTCTCCGTCTACCGTCTTGTAATAAGTGCATACACTTGAAGCCCATTTGATATGCACTTTAACAGGTAATTTCTGACCAATCCGCCAACGCACACAACACGCCCCTCCACTACCTCCCGTAGTCGGCGAGCTAACACGTATCCCCACACCCGAAGCACCATTAACCCAATAATCAGGAATAGTATGATCCGTGTAGTTATACCCATGCAGTGTCAGGTAAACGACATCGCCATCATCTGGCAAACCACCATTTCCAAAACTGCATCCCGATATGAATAACACCACCAGACCAAACAGGCATAGCAGCTTGGCGCGCTTAAACGGCTTTTGTTTTGCGTGTTGAAACATAACAATCCTTAGTCTTTGAAATTCAATCAGCCTAAACATCAACCCAGCCTTCTGCCACCTGCACAGAAGGCTCGCCGGCTTGCCAAGGCGCATATTTTTTCATGATGCGTTCAAACAAAGGATGTGTCAGCCAAGCGCGCAACCACGCTTGCAAATGCGGATACGGCAAGGCATAAAACGTGTCTCTATCCACGTGGGCAAATTGCCGCACAAACGGCACAAGGGCAATATCGGCCTTACTAATTGCAGAGCCAAGCAAATAGCGATGTTGCGTTAGTTGTTGCTCCAAGCGCTGCAAAAACGCCTCGCCCTTCCGGCGATAATAAAGCGGGCTTTGCTCAGGGTAACGATCCGCATATTTGTACCGATCCAGCCAATGCTTAAACTCGTTATCGTTGCGCTCAATCAACGCATCGGCCTGAGCGAGGTTCACACCCAGCAAGCCCTGCGGGTCCTGTTGGTCAAGCGCCCATTCCACAATCTCGATGCTCTCTTCTATCACCTGCCCGTCCGGCAATTGCAGCACCGGCACCGTGCCTTTGGGGCTAATGGCCAGCATCTCTGGTGGCTTGTTTTTCAGCACCACCTCGCGCAGCGCAACCGGCAAGCCCGCAAAGGCAATGCCCAAGCGCGCCCGCATGGCATAGGGGCAACGACGAAACGAATACAACAGCGGCAATGAATCACTCATATTCTAGGCTGCGACCAGCTTCTTCACCTTAAGCTCATGACGGTGTTGTTCGGCATGCCATAGCTCATATTGCGATTGCTGATTCAGCCAGCTTTCTGCAGACGTATCGAAAGCAATTGAAAGCCGAATCGCCATTTCAGGGCTGATGCCTGCTCTGCCGTTCAATATGGCACTCAACGTTTTACGACTCACCCCCAACGCTTTTGCCGCTGCTGTCACTGAAAGACCGAGCGGTTCAAGACAAAGCTCTCGTAACACTTCGCCGGGATGAGGCGGGTTGTGCATCAACATAGGCGGCACCTCAATGATAGTCTTCATAATTAATAATCTCGGTATCTCCATCCACAAACCGAAAAACGGAGCCAAAAGGGGCAGGCTAGGTTGGATTTTATAATTCTACTGAGCCCTACTCACTGTGTAGCAGGTGCGCCTCGCAACAAACCTTCTGTACTCAAATCCTCATCAATATCAGGCCAGTGGATTCCATAACCACCACCGCATATTTGCCAATTATCGCGTTGCTGGGCAGAAGCATGAGCCAAGCGAGGATACCACTCTAACGGAACAGAAATCCGTCGCGCATCTTTCAGCGATACGGTCAGAAAAGCGTCATCAAATGTAACCGTCTCGACACGTTCATCAGCCTTAAGCGCCAAAGTACTCATCCCAAGCCTCCAACATCATGGATTGATTTAATTCTACAATACTTCAGGCTTACGGAATCCTCTTTGATCGTGCACTTATTGCTTTTAATGCTTGAGCGTTGTTATTGGGTAATCTCCCCATGATGCTTAACGCCTAACATCACCGGCAATAAACAGCAGAGCGAAGAACTAGCGGCGCACTTTTTATTGTCCGAGTGGGTAATCTCCCCATTTTTATTATCATTGCTACAGTATTCTTTGAATGCCTCAAATACATCCCTGCTAGTGAAGGTCGCTTTATCAGTTACAATGTAGCCAGGCTGCTCAACAACGATTTTTAAATGATATGCACCAAGCTCTTTTAAAGCATCAAGAAATTCGTTTTCATAGCCGGAAGATCGTTTTATCTCTTTGAGAGTTTCGTCAGAATAAACAATCTGAAACTTGTTCAGAGTTTCCCTAAGTTCTCGCCCAAAACTGCCAACGCCATTCTTAACGAAAAGATCGAGTATGTTTTGGTCTAAGTATAGCGTCGGCTTTCCTGAATATTGCGGTGTAGAATCCATGTTCGTCTCAACTTGCATAACGCCTGAGTTATGCGGATGCTTGTTCTGGCACATATTTCACTTGCCCATTGTCATCCACGGTTTTACGCAGAAGATCGGCTTCCCAGTCTTTCTTCCCATCCTTCAGGCCCTGCCACAACGAACTATCTGACGGAACGCCTAGTTCTCGTTCAATAAAGAGCGCCGCAACTTCCTTCATTAATCTGAGGTCGTCCTCCATACGGCGCTTATCGGCGTAGCTGTCCGGATTTACCAGGGGTTCTCCATGGGCGTGAGCGACTGCACATCGCCCTTCTTCGTAGAGATATTGGGCTATGTCTGCTTCGGTTTGATTGAGCTCAGCGAGTCTATCGACGGCTGGTTGATACCAAAGGTGTTGCAAATTCTCTTTGATCCATTGCTTCTGACCAGCGCCACCGCCATGCAAGATATTCAAGATTTTGAAGTAGCTGAGAAACGCAAACGGTGTTGAATTTACCGACATACCCTCACGGAAAAGACCCAAGGCCAAATCGGCCTCATCGCTCTTGGCAGCAGGCAGATAAATGAAATCCCAGGGTTCAAATTGAGCACAACCTGAACGCTCGCATGTCCCTTGACCGAGACGACCGGGCCCCGCAGGGTTATTTGAACCAGCAGGCCACAACTCGACGATGCCGCCCTTCATTGACCAAGCAAGGCGGCTCAGAAATCTGCTTGCGATAGTGCCGCCTATTTCAAACGTAGTGCCGTTTGGATCAAACACCGAAAGGGTGGCTGCCAATTCGTGTCCGTTTTCACCTTGGCGCAGGGGCTGAAGGACGACTTTATATCCCTCGAACGGGACTTCCACCTGAACGTTCGGCCACGAAATCTTGGGGCACACTGCAAGGTCGAGCCACTTCATTTCGTCAAAACCCCGCTTCAATCTGCATAACGCCAGCCAGCACGCGCGGCTACGGAATGGAGGCGAAGCCGCAATGTAGTAGACGTCGCCGTGACTGGCCTTGTTATGCATTTACCATTGGACCAAAACGTCTTGAACTTTTAGTGTCTCCGAGTCAAATCCAATCGCCCAAAACACTTTGATATCACTTTTGCTGTATTTTGCCTTCCACAACGTTAACTTGGACTCATTTCTCGGCAGGCAATCTATAGACTCGATGCTTTCCAACGCACCCATTTCATTCTCTATATCCCGACACATATCCAGATACATGTCTTCAGTGATCTTCCCATCGTCATTCGGGTCTTTAGGCGGCGCCGACATTTCTTGGAGTTCCCGATAGCTCCTTCCGTCATGTAGTTTGATTA
>CAYVZZ010000158.1:0-4070 GCA_964456185.1 uncultured Alcanivoracaceae bacterium | reverse complement strand
TCCGATGCGTCGTCTACGATTAACAACTCAAGGTCTTGAAATGTTTGCATTAAGACCGAATTTGCGCTGAGCTGTAGCATACCGGCTCGATTATATGTTGGAAGAACAACACTAACCTTAGGAGAAGACATAAAACATAACCCTTGTAAAACCTTAATCGGATTATAAAAACCAAACAGCTATTTAATTATCTACATATATGGCGATAACAGTATTCTCTCTCAATCATAAACCCTCGCCGTATCCAATCCTGGTGCATTCCGGTCTTTCTCTGACAGAACGACATTAACACCAGGAGGCCTTGGCCACTTAATGGCAATAGTCGAATCATCCCAGCGAATACACCGCTCATACTCAGGCGCATAATATTCTGTACACTTATAAGAAAATTCTGCGATCTCTGATACAACAAAAAATCCATGGGCAAAGCCCGGCGGCACCCATAGCATATGTTTATTGTCGCCACTCAGATACTCACCAACCCACCGTCCAAAAGTTGACGAACTACGACGAATATCTACTGCCACATCGAAAACCTTCCCGGCAGTTACACGTACTAGCTTCCCTTGGGGTTGGAGGATCTGGTAATGGAGGCCGCGTAGCGTACCCCGAATCGATCGACTATGATTGTCCTGCACGAAATCGAAACCAATTCCAGCTTCAGTAAAATTTCTTCGCTGCCACGTTTCCATGAAATAACCACGTTCGTCACCAAAAACATTTGGCTTGATAAGAACCACTTCGGGGATGTGTGTGGGAATAAACTGCATTTGTAAGGAGCCCTAGAAAATTCGGTCATCGAGGATTTGCATTAGGTATTGGCCATAACCGCTCTTAAGCATGGGCTGGGCAAGATACCGGACGTCTTCCGCCGTAATGAAGCCCATCCGATAAGCGGTTTCTTCCGGAGAACATACCTTCAATCCTTGGCGCTTTTCCATCGTTTCAATGAAGGTAGATGCAGCCAGTAGTGATTCGTGTGTCCCGGTATCAAGCCATGCCATTCCACGCCCCATCACCTGAACGTTGAGTGCTCCACGCTCCAGGTATATTCTGTTCACATCAGTGATTTCCAACTCACCGCGGTGCGATGGGCGTATAGCTTTCGCGATATCAGATGCTGCCTTATCGTAAAAGTAAAGGCCGGTGACTGCATACCGTGACAAGGGCTTGACTGGTTTTTCCTCTAAACTAATGGCGCAACCGTCTTCGCCAAACTCAACGACGCCATAACGCTCAGGATCTACAACTGGGTAAGCAAACACAGTTGCCCCCACATCATATTGATCTGCGTCCTGGAGCAGTCTACTCAGGTCGTGACCGTGAAAGATGTTGTCCCCAAGTATAAGAGCGCTAGGCTGTCCAGCAAGGAAACCTTCGCCGATAATAAGCGCCTCTGCTAGCCCGTTGGGCTGCTTCTGCACAGCATACTCTAATGATAGCCCCCATTGATTACCATCGCCCAGTAGTTCCTGAAACAGAGGCAGATGCATTGGAGTGGAAATGATCAAAATTTCTCTAATGCCTGCCATCATCAGTATGCACAATGGATAGTAAATCATTGGCTTGTCGTATACTGGCAGCAATTGCTTGGAGATCGCATGTGTTATGGGATAAAGTCGCGTTCCGCTACCGCCAGCGAGAATTATACCTTTTCGTTTCATATTAGCTCCTCCAGCTTAACTCGAAGTTATCTCTTGGTTTACAAACTGTGCAGTAGTACGTAAGACACCCTGTTGCCAGTCAGGCAGTGACAGCTTAAAGGAAACTTGTAGTCGATTCGTATTTAGCCGAGAGTTGCGCGGCCGCATCGCCAGGGTCGGAAATGCTCCTGTCGCCACCGGCATAATCGCATCGTCAATAACACGGAAAGTCTTGCCCATTTTGCGGGCGGCGCTTATGACGAAGCGAGCGTAATCATACCAACTGGCTTCGCTGCCAGCGGCAAGGTGATAAGTGCCGGCGCATTCAGAGTGTATCACGGCCATACGCAGCGCATGAGCAGTAACATCTGCGATCAAGTCCGCACCAGTTGGCGCGCCAATCTGATCATCAATAACCTGCAGTGAGTCTCGCTCTGCCGCCAAGCGCAGCACAGTTCGAATGAAATTCTTACCACGCACAGCGTAAACCCACTGCGTACGAAATATAAGATGTCGCACCTGTGCCCGGCGCACAGCCTGCTCCCCACGCCACTTGCTTGCACCGTAGACATTGAGTGGCGACGGCTTATCGCCTTCTTGCCATGGTTTGCTACCACTGCCATCGAACACGTAATCTGTGGAGTAGTGGACCAACCAAGCGTTCAGGCGGGCAGCTTCTTCAGCGAGAATACCTGGGGCGACGGCATTGACCTGCTCCGCAAGCTCCGGTTCTGATTCCGCTTGGTCTACTTCGGTATAGGCAGCGGCATTGACGATAACATCAGGATGTACTTCCCGAACGGTCTTGCGCAGTTCGTCTGGACGCCCCAGATCGCCGCACAAACCGTGCTCTCCATCACGTGCCAAAGCAATCACGTCGCCCAGCGGCGCCAACGTGCGTTTGAGCTCCCAACCGATCTGTCCTTTACTGCCAAACAGCAAGATTTTCATTGTGACACCTTACGATGGGCGTAGTTGGCTTGCATCCATTGTTGGTAATCACCCGAGCGCACACGTCCCACCCAATCAGAATGGCTCAGATACCATTGAACAGTCTGTCGAAGACCAGTTTCAAAGCTTTCCTGAGGTTGCCAACCAAGCTCAGTAGCGATTCGAGTATCATCTATGGCGTAGCGATGGTCATGACCGGGGCGGTCCTCCACAAACTGTATTAGGTTAGCATAAGGTCCTACTGAGCGTGGAGAAAGCTCATCCAGAATCGCACACAGAGTACGCACAACATTCAAATTGGTTCGTTCGGCTCGCCCGCCGATGTTATACGTCTGCCCTATTTCTCCGCTACTAAGGACGCATAGCAATGCACGAACGTGATCTTCAACAAAAAGCCAGTCACGGATATTTCTGCCGCGGCCATAGACAGGCAGCGGCTTATCCTCTAGAGCATTAAGGATCGTTAATGGGATTAGTTTTTCTGGAAACTGATAAGGACCATAATTATTTGAGCAGTTGGTCAGCAAAACTGGCAGGCCATAAGTGCGATGCCACGCACGAACAAGATGATCGCTTGCTGCCTTACTCGCCGAATACGGCGAACTTGGTGCATAGTTGTTAGTTTCTGTAAATGCAGGGCTTCTAGGTGCCAGATCGCCATAGACTTCATCTGTAGAAACGTGATGAAATCGAAAGCTAGCTTTAGCACTACCGCTCAGCTCACGCCAATAAAGCCGGGCTTCTTCCAGCATGTTATATGTGCCAACAATATTAGTCTGAATGAATTGGCCTGGCCCTTGAATGGAACGGTCGACATGTGACTCGGCAGCCAAGTGAATCACCGCATCTGGGCGATGATAATGGAATACACGCTGTAGCTCATTGCGATCACAGATATCGACTCGCTCGTGCACATAGCGAGCATCGACACCCACTTCCTCCAGGTTATCAGGATTTCCCGCGTACGTTAATTTGTCGATATTAACCACCGTATACTGGGTTTCCCGGATCACGTAACGAACAAGCGCGGAGCCGATAAAGCCTGCCCCGCCGGTAACTAATAGTTTCATTACTCTACTCACAATTCAAAATGAATTTGTTGTCGCCACAAGGCTTAGCAGGTTGCTGAAAAGCTCTCCAAAACTCGCCAGGCCATCAACCGAGGAGCGAAGATTTTGTACCCGGCTCCTTTTTTATCGATCACAATTGGGGCGGTTTGGGCCTGTATGGTTGCAAAAACAACCCGCTTGAGCCCATTTCGGGTCACTGGCCTATACTATGGACACAAAACACCCAAAGTGTATATGTGCACCAGATTGTACGCCGCCATGCTCAGCACGAAAACCTAGTCGGTCTTTTCCTTGTCATGCACCATAACTTGCCGCATGCGGCCAACCGTTTTACTCTCGGAACGTGCCAACCTGATTCAGACAGTTTGTCACTCAACTAATATTGATTTCTTTGCGGTATGGGCTG
>CAYVZZ010000157.1:0-4091 GCA_964456185.1 uncultured Alcanivoracaceae bacterium | reverse complement strand
TCCAGATCACTGGGCGTGAGTGACTGAAGCTGGAAGCCGGGTAACAACTGCATGTTATTTGACGAGCCCAGCTTGGCAGATACTCTGCCAGCTTCGGCGCTTGTGTGTTAGTGGGTCGGCCAGCATTTCATTAAGGCTGCTAATGATCACAGCGGGTAACTCACCTAGCTTAAAGGGCGCGTGGCGCGCTTGTTCGCCCAGCAAAAATTTACTCTGAGCATCAGTCAAGCAAAATACGCATTGCTGACAACCCTGTAATGCCAAACCGTCAACGAAGGCAGCTAGAGTGGCATTAGCTTGCGGGGCATCATTGGGGCAACTAAACGGGTAGCGACGTCCGCTTTGTCCAAACAGCTGCTGCAAGGAGGCAAACAATTGTTGCTCTGACACAGAAGGCTCGGGGAGTTGATCGTCCTGTTGAGCGGCAATGAGCAGCGTGTTGCCCGCAAGGCAGGTGACTAGCTTGGGTGCCGGCTCGCCAGACGACTGTGGCTTGGCTGCAGGGGGAGGCTGTGTTGCGACCGCTGACTTTGTACGCTGCTGGTTATTTTTGCCGGTTAACTGTTGTAGAGCGGCGGTTGCCGGGTTGCTTGTCGTTTGCTGTGTCGGTGTGGCGTCATTGGTCGCGGCTTTTGTGGGCGCCGTTTCTTGAGCTGCCGCTTTTGTGTCGTTGGGGGCGTCGCGGTCGCCAGCTTCTGCAATTGACCAGTAGGTCGAACGTGGCGCATTCGAGAAAGACTCGGTGGCCACCCACGGCGTTAACGCCATGGCGTGTAGCCATTGCTGGCGTACCTTTTCCTGCTCGATTTGTGCGGTAGCGTCGGCCATAAATCAGTGCTGCTTCATTAAGCGTTGTTTTTGGCGTTTCCAGTCACGGTCTTTTTGTGTGGCGCGCTTATCGTGCTTTTGTTTGCCTTTGGCAAGGGCAATATCGCATTTTGCGCGTCCACGCACCCAGTGTAGCTTAACTGGCACGCAGGTGTAGCCGTGACGCTGTACGGCACCAAACAGCTTGCTGAGCTCGCGTTGGTGCAGTAACAGTTTGCGGGTGCGTGTCGGGTCAGGATTAACGTGCGTGCTGGCCGTTGGCAAAGGCTCGAAATGGCTGCCAAAAAGCCAAGCTTCGCCTGCTTTTAGCAGGACATACGCATCCGTGAGGTTGCCTTTGCCGGCGCGTAACGATTTCACTTCCCAGCCTTGCAGCACGAGACCCGCCTCGAAAAATTCTTCGAGGTGATATTCAAAGCGTGCCTTACGATTTTGCGCAATCAGGGCGGCATTTCCCTTCTTGCTCTTCTTTTGTTTTCCCATGCAGGCGGATTATACGGCATGCTTGTGGGGTAACAAGCCTTGAGCTTGTCGTTCAAAGTCGCGAAAATGCGCATCCCGATCACAACAAGGCTGTTTGCCATGCTGAAACCCCGCCGTAAAAATTACGTTTGGTCGAATTCTATTTTGGTGATGCTGCTAATTGCAGGCGCCATGGTGGGGTTCACGCAACCCCATCGCTTGATACAGGGCATGCTGGGGCAGGGCGGCGGTGCCTTTTTACTGACCTATGTGTTGGGTCTGTTTGCATTTGGCGTGCCCATGACCATGGGCTGGCTATATTTGGGGCGACGTACCGATAAACCGGCGACCACGGTGATCGATGCCGCACGAGAAAGCAAGCTTAGTCGTTTTTGGGGCTGGCTTGGCCCCCTGTGGCAGTTGCTGGCCTTCGTGCTCTTGGCTGTGTTGATTGGTGACCTGCAAGGCAGCGGTGTGGCAGCGTCCGTCGGTAGTGACGCCTTGGTGCAGGTGGGGCTGCTTGCCGTTTTGGTCGGCTTGGTTTGGTTGATTGGTGCCTTTAGCCCATTGGGACTAAGTCGCATCGGTGGTGTCTTGATCATGTTGCTCATTCTGGTGGCAGCAGCCAGTTGGGTTATTGCCGCGCGTGAGCACACCCTGGGCAGCAGTTTGATCGAGTTGTTTTTGTTTCGCTTCTGGTTGCTTGGTTGGGGCGGTGTGCTCGATGCGCTTCAGCTGGCGTTGTTAACGGCCAGCTTGGGTGGCGCAGCACTGTGGACAGCAGGGAGTTATCTGCCCGAAAAACCGGCGTCATTGCTGGGCTGGTCGCTGGGCTTGCTGTTATTGACTACGGTCCTGTCTTTGCTGGTGGGTGTGGGGAATTTTGCGCTGAATAGCGTGGCGTGGATTCATCTCAATGCGTATGACATGTCGCAAATTCCGTTGCTGTTTGCTGTGTTGTTAACAGCGGCATTGCTCACTGAAAGTGTTAGCGTGCGTTTGACGGCACGCGGCGTAAAACGTCCATTGGCTTGGTTGCTGGTGTTATTAGTAGCAGGTGGTGTTGGTGTGTTGCAGCTACTGGGCTATCTGCCGCAGGGGCTGGGGGCAGTTGTTCAAGGTTGGGTGTTGCCGGTGGCTGTGTTGCTCATGGCAATTTTTGTCGGCTGGATGTTGAAAGAAACCAAGGTGCGCAAAACATTGGCGGTTAAATCGTTTAAAGCTTATCTCGTTACACGCGCTTTGCTGCGTCTGTTTGTCCCCTTGGTGGTAATCGCCTTACTGATCCACCGTGTCGGTCTGTGGTAATCATGTTGTCGATTGAGGTGGTGTACGCCACACCCGAAAAACAATGTTTGAAAAGCCTGAAAGTACCGGAAGGCACCTCGGCGCGTGATGCTGCGCTGTTGGCAGAGCTAGCTGCTGAGTTTCCTGATCTGGACGTGGCGCAAGCCGCATTGGGTATTTTTAGTCGCCACCTGCCCGACCCGGAAAATTATTTGGTCAAAGAAGGCGATCGTGTTGAGATTTATCGACCGCTGATTTGTGACCCGAAAGAACAACGACGTGCCCGTAGTCGTAAGATGACCCAGTAAGCGCGTTATTTCTCGCCTCATGTAGTAATTAATTCTTAAAAGGCGGTTACGAGGAATGGCGGATATTGAGCTATTCCATGTGAGTAATATCACTAAATTTCTATTAAAGTAAATACGATTTTAACATTTGCAGTTAAATCGTTTGATTTATTTGGATTTTGTTCTATAGAATGTAAATCGTTCAATAGTATTCTTTCCACTGAGAGGAATGTTAGGAAGCCTTATGAAAAAGTTGAATGTTTTTGTCGCGTCATTGGCGTGTGCTACGTTTGGGTTCGCCGGTGCTGCATCAGCAGATAACCTGGAAGTGCCTGATACTTATTTGTATCTGGGTGGACATGTTGGTCAATATTATTACGACTACAACAGCCATGAAGATAACTACGGCCTGACACAAACCACGCTGCCTGGTGCGCAACTTGGCTGGCGCTTCAGCCCGCGTTGGTCTGTCCAGGGCTCTTGGGAGCGTAACGATTACAGCTGGGATCAGACAAGCGCTGAGGGTTACCTTAGCTTGAGCCTGTTTACCACACGCTACCATT
Organism: uncultured Alcanivoracaceae bacterium; assembly: GCA_964456185.1. Taxonomy (GTDB): domain Bacteria; phylum Pseudomonadota; class Gammaproteobacteria; order Pseudomonadales; family Alcanivoracaceae; genus CAYVZZ01. Next base: position 664 of record CAYVZZ010000157.1, on the reverse strand, counting down.
TCAACGACACCTCTTGGTTTGGTTTTGAGCCTTATGCTGGCTTGTCCGTTGGTGACTTCAAGCTTGATCCGGCTCATGCTGATGAAGATGATCATCAAACTGTTATTGGCCCGCAAGCGGGTGTTCAAACCATGCTGCTGCCTTACGTGTCATTGGATCTGGGCGCGCAAACACTCTGGTCTGCCGACAATGAGCGTTGGGACGGTGAAGTTTATGCTGCCCTCAACTTTATCTGGGATACCAGTGGCGACAGCCAAGCTGACGAAGAGCCAGCACCGGTTGTTGAAACAGTTGTCGCCGATGGCGACAGCGACGGCGTGCCGAACAGCTTGGACCAATGCCCGGGCACAGCATCTGGCGTAACCGTTGATGCACAAGGCTGTAACATCGATAACGATGGCGACGGCGTACCGGGTAACTTGGACCAATGTCCTGCCACCACTGAAGGTGCCAAGGTTGATGCAAACGGCTGCGAGCTGGATAGCGACAGCGATGGCGTCGTCGACAGTGCCGATCAGTGCCCCGCCACACCGGCTGGTGCCTTGGTTGACGAAAAAGGCTGCCAAAAAGTACTGACTAAAGACGTTAACTTACAGCTTCACGTCGAGTTTGAGCTGGGTAAAGCGGTAGTGCGCAAGACGTCTTATGAGGAAATTGCGCGTGT
>CAYVZZ010000156.1:0-4158 GCA_964456185.1 uncultured Alcanivoracaceae bacterium | reverse complement strand
GCCATCTGCCAAATTCATAATGAAATCGCATTAGAACAAGATGTAATTGTAGCAAACCCTCCTCCCCTCTGTACAAGAGCGCGCGAGGGGAAGCAGACGTATTGTCTGCCGACTAAGGGTGATATGCCACCACTTGCGGCTGTTTAAACGTAAATTGTTCATCAGCCAATAAGCGTTTTTGCAACGCTTTGAGCCGTGCAAGCTCCAGCTCCGGCCCCGCATACAACACAAACTGTTCCGCTACTTGGCGGATAAACGCCGAATAACCCGCATCTTTCAGTGCCTGTTGCACCTGGCGTGCCTTCTCGAGGCTGTCGAACTGTTTGAGTTGCAAGGCATAAGCGCGTAACGCAGCCGTTTTATCACCGGCTTTATTGTCTACAGTTTCTTTTACTGCCTGTTCACGCTGCTTGGCAATATTAGCGGCGACTTGCGCATGCTCCGCTTCACTGATCGGTGATGCTAGCGTTAACCACTCCACCTTTGGCGGTTGCGGAATCTCGTCATCGAGCTGATGCTGCAAATCATCGGGCACATTGGTCGCCCAAGGCACCAAAATCGCCAACAAAAGGCACAGCAGCCCCAAACCAATAATGCGTTGACGATTGGCTGGTTTCATCTCAGCAAGCCTCCTGCTGCAACAATTGCCACACGGTCGATACCGTCACAAATGATCCTAACACCAACACACGGTCACCTGGCTGCAATACCGCCTTTAATGCCGACAATGCCGTCTCAACATCGGTAAAAGTCTGCACCTTTGGCAACAGTTCACCAAAGCGAGTTACACCACCGCCGCGCGGGCCCGGCAAATCAGCGGCAAACCATTCATCCACCTGATCGACTAACGACAACACAGCCTCGGCCGGTTTGTCTCTCAGCATGGCCACCAAAGCCAGAGTGCGTCCTTGGTGTGACGGTAATCGGCGGGCGACCCGAGCGAGTGCTTCACGATTGTGACCGACATCGAACAACCAATTATGTCCTTGAATTTGCCTAATTTCGCAACGACCAGGGAGCTGACAGGAGGCTGCCACTGTCTCGATAACCTGATCATCCGGCTGAATAGCCAAGCAAGCCAGTGCCTGCAAAGCGGTCGCCAGGTTATCCCCTCCCAAAACAACATTTGGCATGGTCACTTGCCGACCGTCCCAATAAACATGCTTTTTACCGGACTGATAGCCGAAACGGTCACCGGCGCGCAGCAATGAAGCCTGCTTTTCAGTAGCAACCTCGGCAATGCTGTCGGGCATATCCAATTCACCATAAATCAACGGTGTTTGGGCACGGGCGATACCGGCTTTTTCTCGACCAATGGCATCACGTGTATCGCCCAGCCAGTCGGTATGGTCCAGACCGATTGAAGTAATAACGGCCACGTCAGCGTCAAGCAGATTAACGGCATCCAAACGCCCACCCAGACCAATTTCAAGCAAATACAGGTCAGTGGGCTGTTGCTTGAACAACCAAAAGGCGACCAAGGTCGTAAATTCGAAATAGGTCAGATGGGTGTCGCCACGGGCATTTTCTACTGCCGTAAAGGCATCGCACAGGGCGGCATCATCGGCAGGCACACCATTGCGGCAAATGCGTTCATTAAAATGCAATAAATGTGGAGAGGTATAAACCGAGGTGGTTAGGCCGCTGCCTTGAGCCAAGGCATTCAGCAGCGCAATGGTGGAGCCTTTGCCGTTGGTACCTGCCACGGTAATGATTTGGCCAGGCAAGTCGAGCAGATCCAACCTTGCCGCCACCCGGCGAATGCGATCAAGCCCGAGTTCGATTACTTCCGGGTGCATGGCTTCAATGAAGGCTAGCCACTCGGTGATGCTGCGTTTTGCAGCGCCAACATCAGCCGGCATCTTGTTGATAGTGCGTTAACGCACTGCACAAGCGATACAAGGTATCGCGCAATTCGCGCCGATGAACAATCATGTCCACGGTGCCATGCTCCAACAGAAACTCACTGCGCTGGAAGCCTTCTGGTAACTTTTGGCGCACGGTTTGCTCAATCACACGTGTGCCAGCAAAGCCAATTAGCGCGTTGGGTTCGGCAATATTGATGTCGCCCAGCATGGCTAAAGAGGCCGTAACGCCACCGTAGACCGGATCGGTCAACACGGAAATATAAGGCAGGCCGGCTTCATTCATTCGGGCGATGGCAGCGCTGGTTTTGGCCATTTGCATCAGTGAGAACAAGGCTTCTTGCATGCGAGCACCGCCACTGGCGGCAAAACAGTTTAGCGGACGACGCTCTTCCAGGCAGGCTTCCACCGCTTTAACGAAACGCGCACCAACCACCGAGCCCATGGAACCGCCCATAAAGCGAAACTCAAACGCGGCGGCCACCACTGGCAACTGGTTCAAATCGCCCTTCATCACCACTAAGGCGTCTTTTTCACCCGTGGTTTTCTGGGCTTGTTGCAGGCGATCTTTGTACTTTTTCGAATCCTTGAATTTCAGATGATCGACCGGTGACAAATCGGCGCCAATTTCTTCGCGCCCGGTCTCATCCAATATGAAATTCAAACGGGCACGGGCAGACAACCGAAGATGATGATCACACTTGGGGCATACTTCGTGGTTGCGTTCCAACTCTGGCCGATACAACACGGCGGCACAACGGGGACACTTACGCCACAAACCCTCGGGAATATTATTGCGCCGATTTTCCGCAGGTTTGCGTACCGACGGCAAAATTTTCTCCAACCAAGTGTTGTTGCTCATAGTTGCCTGTCCCGCCCCTTCATTCTTGTTTCGTCTTTATACCGCATCCATCGCTCGGCGCATATCGCCCAGCAACGAAACCGCTTCATCGGCCTGACCGCCACCAATGCGTTTCACCAGTGCCGAGCCGACTACGACGCCATCGGCCACTGCCGACACGGCTGCCGCATCGGTCGGTTGCTTAATGCCAAAGCCAACACAAACCGGCAAATCCACCAGTTCGCGAATGGTTGCGACATGCGCTTCCACATCATCTACGTCCAGTGTGGCAGCGCCAGTCACGCCTTTCAATGACACATAATAAAGGTAACCACTGGCCAACTCGCCCACGTGGCGAATGCGCTCTTTGATAGTGGTCGGCGCTAAAAGGAAAATCAAATCAATCTGTTGTGCTTTAAACAGCGGCTGCACGTCTTCGGCCTCTTCCGGTGGCAAGTCCACCAACAAGACGCCATCAACACCGGCTTCGGCTGCAGCTTTAGCAAAGTTCTCATAACCCATGTTTTCAATCGGGTTAAGATAGCCCATCAGCACCACTGGCGTGGTGTTATCATCTTTGCGAAAACGTGCCACCAATGTCAGTACGTCACGCAAGGTGGTGCCAGCGGCCAACGCTCTTTCGGCGGCCAGTTGATTCACGGGGCCATCGGCCATGGGATCAGAAAACGGTAGCCCCAATTCGATAATACTGGCACCGGCTTCCACCATTTTTTGCATGGTACTCAGGCTAGTATCCAGATCAGGGTCACCGGCCATAATGTAAGGCACCAAGGCTTTTTGGCCATTGGTTTTCAGTCGCTCAAAGGTCGCTGGCAAACGGTTGATGCTTGTCATATCTTAATGCCCTCCAATGCCGCAATGGTGGGCACGTCTTTATCGCCACGACCGGATACGTTCACAATGATAATTTGATCAGACGCCATGGTCGGCGCCAGTTTCTTCACATAGGCCAAGGCATGGGAGGATTCCAACGCCGGGATAATGCCTTCTTGCCGCGTCACCTCGTGGAAGGCAGCAATGGCTTCATCGTCGGTGGCATCGACGTAATTTACCCGACCAATGTCTTTCAACCAGGCATGCTCCGGCCCCACTCCCGGATAATCCAGTCCGGCCGAAATCGAATGGGTGTCGATAATCTGCCCGTCTTCGTTTTGCATTAAATAGGTCCGGTTGCCGTGTAATACACCAACCTTGCCGCGCGCCAAGGGAGCCGAATGCTGGTCGGTATCAATGCCCTTGCCAGCGGCTTCCACGCCGTAAATCGCCACATCCTTATCATTTAGAAATTCATGGAACAGACCGATGGCATTGGAACCACCGCCCACACAGGCCACCAGTGCATTCGGCAAGCGCCCGGCTTGGTCCAGGCATTGTGCTTTGGCTTCACGGCCAATCACCTGCTGAAAATCGCGCACCATGGCGGGATACGGA
>CAYVZZ010000155.1:0-4161 GCA_964456185.1 uncultured Alcanivoracaceae bacterium | reverse complement strand
ACACCGGCCGACATGTTCTGCGCGGACTGCTTCACCGCGTCCTGCTTGTCCTCCAACCGCTGCAGCTCGGCCTTGACGGCGTTCACCGACTTGTTGTAGCGGGTGTCGGCCTGCTCCTTGGCCTTCGAGTAGGCGGCGTCGGCGGCGGCCTTATCTGCGGAGGCTTTCTGCGACGTCTTGGCCTCGTCCTTCTGCGCCTGGCCGTACTGCTTCTCGGCCTTCTTCTGCGCGTCGGTGGCGGCCTTCGACTTGTGCTTCGTGTCGGTGAGGTTCTTCACCTTCGTCTTGTGATCCACCTGAGCCGACGACAGGTCCCGCACCGCGTCCCGCTGGTCCTGCAGGGCCGTGGTCAGTGCATCCTCCCAGGAGGCACGCTGCCGCGGGTTCGTCGCCGACGCGAGCCCCTGCCGGGCCGCCGCAACCGCCAGGTCGGCGGCGCGCTTACGGAACTGGGCGTCACGCAACACCTGCGCGGAGTCCTTCACGCTCTGCTGGCGCTTCTTGACCAGCTTCTCCAGCGCGTCGGCCTCCTTCTTCGTGGCCTCCTTGCGCACCCTGGCATCCGTGACCGTGACCTGCGTGGCCTTCACGTCCGCGGTGGCGCGGTCCTTGATCGCGTCGCGAATCTTCTTCGCCGTGTTGATCGCCGCGTCACGCTCGGCCTTCGCCGACTTCTCCGTCGAATCCGCGCGCTTGCGGGCCGCCTTCACAGCCGCCTCAGCGGCCTTCACCGCCGGTGACGTGCCCGAGGAGCCGCCAGCGCCGGAAAGCGCCTTCTGCGCAGCCTGAGCGGCGTCCTGCCACGCCGTGACGGGGTTGACGAACCCACCTGCGGCCTGGACGATCGACGCGCGCACATTCGCGGCGTTCTGCAGCACCCGGGCGAACACATTGTCGATGCCGGCCTGCAGCTTCGCCAGGGCATCGGTCGCGGCCTTAACCTCTTTCGCCGTCGCTGATCCGGCGAGACCAACCGCACCCAGGCCGGCCGCGAGATCATCACTGCTGGACGCGGCGTCGGACTCGGTCTCACCCAGCGCCGCCGCAGCGGCCGACGATGCTTCGTGCTCCACCCGCGCCTTCGCAAGAGCGCCGTTCAAACGATTGATGTTGCTCTGGTACTGACCGATGATCGGCTGCAGATCAGTGAAGGTCTGCATCATCTGGGAGTTCGCCTGATTGACATCACCGAACGGAACATTCGCGTCACTCATCCGGTCGACCAGATGACCCCAGGCGGCATCATTGCCCTGGACATGCTGCCGAACGGCCGATAGCACCTGCTGTTGTGTGATGCCGGCCTGCTGGAACGCTGCCGCGTTGTTGCTGTAGAGGTCGGACTGCTTCGCCAGGTTCTCGGCGATGATCGGCAGCTCGGCCTGCATCTTCCTCTGCGCGTCAGCATTCCCGAGTACAGCAGCAGTGTAGGTGCCGACGTCGCCGCCGAGCTTCTTCCACTGCATCAGATCGTTGGTCATAATCGACGTCGCAACCTGTGCGGCATTCTTGACCAGTGCGCCGGTGTTCGCATCGACTGCGGCCGTGAAGTCGTGCACAACCGGCTTCGCGTCCTGCCACTGCTTGATCAGCAGCTCGACACCTGTTGCGGCGCCTGCAATAGCCAATGCCCATGGGCCGCCGAACGCTGCCATGGACCTCCGGCCCGCAGACTCGGCGGCGGTGGCTGCACGGGTCAACGACGCGCGCATCATGCCGCCCTCGTACGTGGCGAACGCCATTTCTTGCTTCACCCGAGCAACCGCAGTGCCCAGCTTGGCGAACAGGCCGATCTTGTTCGCCAGTGCCAGACCAGCCAGCGCCATGCTGAGATCCTTCACCGGGCCGGGGAGCTCCTCGAACAGGTCCACCGTCTTGGTCAGCACGCTCACGCCGGTGCCGAGCACGTTGAAGATGCCGGCGAACACGTCCTCGATTTCGGGGCCTGTGTTCTTCACCAGATCCGTGAAGTCCGTGACCATGGTCGAGATCGCGGGCTCGATCTTCTGATAGACCGTCAACGCGACGTTCTGCAGTTCGTTCGTGGCCTTCTGCAGATCCCCCGGAAGGCCTTTCATCTTCGCGGCCGCCAGGTCCGCGGCACCGCCGGTGCGATCGACAGCCTTGGTCATGGCATCGAATGCCTGCGGGCCGGCCTTGGCGGCGAGGATCGCGCCCTGCACCGCCCGCTGGCCGAACAGGATCGCGGCGGCAGCCTGGAACGTTTGAGGAGTCATCCTCTTCTGCGCCGCTGTCAGTTGCGCCGTGAGCGACTCCAGTCCGACGAAATTGCCCTGCGCGTCATACACGTGCAAACCAAGCTGTTGCATCGCCTTCGCGGCCTTGTTCGACGGCGCCGCCAAATGCACCAGCATGGACCGCAGCGTCGTGCCCGCCATCGAGCCCTGCATGCCGTTCTTGGCGAAGATCGCCAGCATCGCGGCCGTCTCATCGATGGAGATCCCGAAGGAATGCGCGATGCCGCCCGTGTAGGCCAGAGCGTTTGCGAAATCACCGATCTCACCGGACGCGGCGTTCGCGGTGTTGGCCAGCACATCCGCGACATGACCAGCCTTGTCCGCGGACAGATTGAACGCGTTCAGCGCGTTGGCCTGGATCGTCGCCGCCTGCGCACCCGACACCTGAGCCGCAGCCGCCAGCATCAGCGTGCCACGCGCCGCCTGCATGGACTGCTGCAGCGAAAGGCCACCCTTGGCCAACTCCACCATCGCATCCGCAGCGTCCGCAGCCGACGTGCCCGGAATGTCGATCGCGTTGCCCAGCGCCTTCGCCTTCGCCGACGCCTCATCCATCTGGCCGGCGGTGGCCTGCGTCACCGCGCCCAGGGTGTTCATCTGGCGCTCGAAGTTCAGGCCCAGGTCGAACACCGACTTGAGCCCGACAGCGACCGCGCCGATCCCTCCGTACACCGCGGCGGACAGGAACGTCGACTTGATCCGGTTGCCCAGCTCGCCGGTCTGCTTCGTGACCCGATCCGTGGCCGTCCCGGCCTCGCTCATCGCCGCCTTGTACTGGGCGACATTCGCGGAAAGGGTGACTTTGACGCTGCGATCAGTCATCATCGCCTCCCAAATCCGTTGTCACGTAAAGCTTCGTGCCCGGCCAAGGATCGCTATCCCTGTAATTCCGGATCGCTTCGCAACCCAGGCAGACCGTGGAATCATCCAGCCGAAAATGCCCCGTGTTCAGCGGGTCGAATGCCAGGTAGGAATGCTGACCGCAATCCCGGCACAGCGACGCCTCATAGGTCGTCAACACCTCGGCCAGTAGCAGCGCGCGCGCGGTCCACGCATTCGGGCCGCCGAACATCACTGTCGGCGGAAGATGAAAGTCCCGCGCGGCGCGAAGTTTCGTTACGATTCGTCGCCATCGCGGGTAGGCAAGGGCAGCGGCGAGAAAGGGGCGTCACGCTCACCACCGGCCTGCCACGCCTTCACCCACGCATTCACGAGCATCCCGTACGCGGACTCACCCACGGTTTCACGGAGCCGCTGAATCTGCCTGCCGGTCATCGGATGCGACACGCAGGTGCGGGCCATCATGTATGACGGGGCCTCCGGCGATTCGACCGTGAGCCCGTCCGCCTCAAGTGACCTCTGAACCTCCGCGCGGTCGTCGGCGCTCTGTGGACGGAACACGAAATCCTCACGGGACGCCTCGAATTCGTCCACCAGCCGGTTGTGCTCCTCGATCAACGCCACCCGCGGATCGCCGTCGCCGATGGAATGCTCGACGGCGCCCATGGCGTCGATCTTCGACCGCAGATCATCGATCCGGCCGATCAGATCCGCCCGCCGATACAACGGCGCCGTGAACCGGGCCGGCTTCACGCCCTTGATCCACGCCTCGAAGTCGAAGTCCGCCGGCTCGGTGGCGTCAACACTGCGCTTGGTCATCATGCCCTCCCAGGTCAGCCCAGGCGTGGTGAACACCCCCGCCGCCGCGCCTGGGAAAACGGCGGCGGGGGTGCGACTATCAGGAAGTCGGGATTGAGTAGCTCACCTTGAAGAATCCCTGCGGGATCAGCTTGACGGACATCTTGATGTAGCCGTCGTTCGTGCCGCCCTTGACCTTCGGGTTGTCCGCGCGGAACTTCCAGTAGGACACCACATCCGACGCCGCCAGAGCTTGCGTCTGCGGAGG
>CAYVZZ010000154.1:0-4175 GCA_964456185.1 uncultured Alcanivoracaceae bacterium | reverse complement strand
GGGCGTCCATTGATCGCCTGGACAATCGATGCCGCATTGCACAGTCAGTACATTGATCGCGTTGTGGTGAGTAGCGATGATGATGAAATTCTGTCTGTGGCCAAACAGGAAGGGGCAGAATGCATCAAGCGCCCTGACGTCCTTGCAGAAGACACAAGCAGTAGTTTCGATGTAATAAAGCATGCAATAGGTGAGGTTGGCGAATATGACTATGTCATGCTGTTGCAACCAACAAGTCCATTACGCAATAGCAAGCACATTGATGAAGCCATCCAGTTACTTGTACAAAGGTCGGCAGATGCTGTTATATCGGTTGCCCCAATGGAACACAGCCCTTTGTGGGCAAACGCTTTACCAGAGAACAACAGCATGGTGGGTTTTTTGCGTGAAGATATTCTTAACAAGCGTAGTCAAGACTTGGAACAACATTACCGTTTGAACGGTGCTGTCTACATTTGCAAAACAGAGAAGCTACTAGAGCATCAAGGATTCTTTTTAAAAGATAATATTTTTGCGTATGTAATGGACAGTGAAAGTTCGGTAGATATCGATACTAAAATCGATTTTCAACTGGCTAATTTTCTGATGAGTAAATAAGTTGGCTGTTAATTTGTTTTTAGTTGAATCGCCTTTTCAGGCTTTGTGTGCCCTGGAATTCTCGCTATTGCATCCAGAAGACAATCATAACATCCTATGTAGACTATCTGGTGATGCTGCTCGATCTCGTAATAACAAGCAGTTGCTAGATATTGTTCAGCATGGTAATTGGAATGAGAAAATTGATTTTGTTGCCCCTGTCGGCTTAAAAGGCTTATCGTCACATCTCGCTGTATCTGGTCTGATGAAAAAGTTAAAAAAGCGATACGAAAGAGAAGTTGATTGTTTACTGATTGGCGAGTTTAGAGCAAGGTGGATGCATCAAGCGCGCTTAGCAATCAAGCCAAATGAGACATGGCTGATCGATGATGGTGCAGCTTCGAGAAGGGCTATTGAAATAATGCGTGATCGTTTACGTTTTTTGCCAGAAGAGGTTTTAACATGCAATGGGTTGCTAAAACATTTTATTTTTTTGTGTGTTTACCGGTCTTATGAGCTATATCTATCGAAACTAGAAGATCAGCCATTATCCGTTTTTTCGGTTTTCCTTTCGAGATCAGAGGTTGGGAATTATGTTATTAATGGTGTGCCTGTTGAATATCGGCGGAATACTTTTCGAGAAGTAAAAAAATATTTCGCCTCAAAGCAATCAAAAGATTGTGAAGGTTTTATTCCAGAGGTCTATTATTATGGTTCAAAATATAGCGAGGCTGGAATAATCTCTAGTGACTATGAGCTTAGATTTCTACAACAAGTAAAGCGCTATTATGAGGCGCGAGGGCTGACGGTAAGATATTTTCCTCATCGTGACGAAAGTGTGAAAAAACTAAAAAATGTTGAGCGGTTATTTCCTGGTAAAGTAATGCATGATGTCCCGCCTGCTGAGATTTATTTGTTAACGGCAAGTAACAAGCCGAAAGGTATTGCCGCAGCCTATTCGAGCTTGCTAACAAGCTTGAGTGTCATTTTCCCTGAGCTGCCTAAGACGAGTTTTATGCTCGCTGAGAGTGAGGTGGCGGGAGAGTATAGGCAACCTGTCATGGATTGTTACAAATTTTTGAAAGAATCAAATCTTGAGGTAATCACATTTTGAAAATTGCGATAGTCGGAACAGGTTATGTTGGCCTGTCAAATGCAATGCTTTTGGCGCAACACAATAAAGTGGTGGCATTGGATATTGTGGCCAACAAGGTTGCTATGCTTAACAAAAAGCAAAGTCCGATTGCGGACGCTGAAATCGAAGACTTTTTGGAAAACAGGCAAATTAATTTTGCGGCCACACAAGATAAGCTCTTGGCTTATGAGGGAGCAGATTATGTGATAGTAGCTACACCGACCAACTACGATCCGCAAACTAACTACTTCGACACCTCCAGCGTGGAAAGCGTGATATCAGACGTAGAGGCAATCAGCCCAGATTCCACGATTGTTATCAAAAGTACGGTACCCGTTGGTTTTACGAGAGAGCTAAGCAAAAAGCATACGAAGTTAAGCATCATTTTCAGCCCTGAGTTTTTGCGAGAAGGTAAAGCACTATATGATAATCTATATCCATCACGCATTATCGTAGGAGAAAAAACCAAAGAGGCCAAAGACTTAGCTATGCTCTTGAAACAAGGGGCAATTAAAGATGATGTGCCAGTGCTCTTTACTGATAGCACTGAGGCCGAAGCCATTAAGCTTTTCAGCAACACCTATCTTGCTATGCGTGTAGCTTACTTCAATGAGCTAGATACCTACTGCGAAGTAAACGATCTTAATACACGTCAAATTATTGAGGGGGTTGGCCTTGATCCTCGAATTGGCAGTCATTACAACAACCCCAGTTTCGGGTATGGTGGTTATTGCCTTCCCAAAGACACCAAGCAGTTATTGGCCAATTACGATAGGGTGCCCAACAATATCATTCAGGCCATTGTTGATGCTAACCGCACACGTAAAGACTTTATCGCGGAGAGCATCATAAAAAGGGTTAATGCGCTTGAGCTCCGTGAAGGAATTCGCCCAACTGTTGGTGTGTACCGTCTAGTGATGAAGGAAGGTTCAGACAACTTTCGTGCTTCTGCCATCCAGGGCATCATGAAACGGATTAAAGCCAAGGGTATAAATGTTGTAGTATATGAACCATTATTAAAGGCTGATTCATTTTTCTACTCATCAGTTATTGATGATATTTCTTTATTTAAAGAGATATCAAATATTATTATTGGAAACCGACTGACACATGAACTGGATGATGTTAATGAAAAGGTATATACGAGAGATGTTTTTGGCGAGGTTTTACATGGTGAAGTTTGTTAATTGATGATTCCCTTTATATTTTATCTTTTTTTTGTGACCTGCTTGATAGGTATTTTCCGTGTATCTACTGGTGGCTATGGGCCGACAATTCATGAATATGGTTCATTTAATGGCTCCATTGCAGCTTTTTCATTGTTCGTGATATTGTTTGCGTTGTCTTATCATATTGTTGAAAAGAAAACTTTAAAAAGGAAAGCAAAAAGTGCAACAAAATTGAATCAGCTTGATCAGATTCGAAGCTTTAAACCAATTTATATGTGTTTTTTGTTGATTGTATTTTTTATGCTTGCTCAATTATTTTTATTTGGCGGTTATTATGTTTTATTTGGTGATGTTGGGAAAGGTGAGTTTAGAACAAGCTTTGTTAAGTTTGGCATAATTGCCTATGGTACAATAAAATTCTATGTTCCGGCAGTTTTGGCTTATATGACCTACTTATATATTAGGTTAAATAAAAGGCCGCTAAAAATAAAATGTATTTTGTATTTGTCATTTATAATAAGTATATTGATAGGGGCGTCTTGGGGGTTTAAGTCTACTGGGATTTTTATGTTGCTTCCTTCCGTGACAATACTGTTGATGGGTGAAAGATGGTTGGTTTTGAAGCTTGTGATTGGTTTTATATTATCACTTTTTCTCTTTTCGTACTTAGCACTTTCTTTTGACGAGTCTAGAATTGTCTTTTCTGGATTTAGTGATGCATTTTTATTTGTTATCGATAGGCTTACTATTTTTCAAGGTGAGATTCCTTGGAAAATATGGAATATATATGTTACAAATGGCGATTTTCCGAGCTATTTAGAGACATTTATTGGGTTGCTAGGAAATACTATACCTAGTGTGCTGGGTATTAATAAAGATCCAATATTTACTGATTACGGTCGTATGGTTACCTATGTTGTTTACTCTTCTCGAACAGCAATACTTGAGGGTTTTAACGTTACGAGTACCGTTTTCTCAGAATCAATTATTGCTCTTGGATTCTTTGGTATACCCTTGTTTGCAATTATTTCAGGGTCGCTACTAGGCTTTTTTTCAAACCTTTTTCATTCTGCATTTATTAAGATGCGGTCGATAATGGTTAGTGTTTTATTGATTATTATATATACTTGCTTGTTTAATTGGGTTAAGTCAGGTGGAGTAGGTTCGCTTATTCATGTCTCGGTCTTTTTTAATATTGCTGTTACTTTCGCTCTGTTATATTTATTGGACCGATTGTCCCTTGGTAGAAAAAGATTTACAGCTAAAGCTTAACTGTAATCTTTCATGCCACATAC
>CAYVZZ010000153.1:0-4218 GCA_964456185.1 uncultured Alcanivoracaceae bacterium | reverse complement strand
GAAAACCGTCGAGGATTAACGTCCTCCGTGGGTTCGAATCCCACCCCCTCCGCCAATTCATCAATGAAATCAAGCACTTACAAGCGATTTCAAAAACAACCCCACAACCTACCCAACATTATCAAAACGTACAAAAAAACCGGCCCCGAAGGGCCGGCATGAGCCTTTCTGCAACATGGCGACTCCGACCATGCCGCACTGCCCTGGCGCCAACCAGGCCCCGTGCGGTGGGGGGGAGCTCCTACTCGACGCCAGTGAACTTCATGGCGGCGGTAACTTGCTCATCACTGAGACCGGATTCCTTCGCCAAGGCCAGCCCCTGAATAACGCCAGACAGCGCCCGTGCGCGGCCACCAGTGTCGAACGCATGAAGCGGAGCCATAACATCGATGCTCACGTCACTACCCAGCTTCTCGGTGGCCTCCGCCGCCATCATCGTGGCGATGGGTTGCAACTGCCATTGAGCAAGGTGGCGTTGAGCCTCGCGGACAGCCGGACCGGTGGTCAATCCGTTCGCCAGAATGGGTAACACCCCAAAGATGTAGAAAATGCTGCCACGGGCCGCGGCGAGCGTCTCAGTCGTCATGCTTTTGGACAGGTCAGGGCTCAGGTCAGATGGACGCCAGTCGCTGGTCGGAGCCGGACCACCGGCAGCACTTACGTTGACACTCTCACGAAGTAGAACGCGACCGCGCTGGCCACGAAAACTTCCGGCAAGCCGGGCGTTGTCCACATCACCCGTTTCAGGCATCGGTACGATTTTGCTGCCCAGTGGCGCGTTGCTGAATACATCGGTCAAACCCTCTTCGATGGATTGCAAAAGCCCAGCGGTCAGGCTAGCGCGATGAAGCGGGGGTGTACCCCGCCAGGGAGTGGCGACGTTGGCCCCCACTCGAAAATGCAAGACTTCTCCGGCTAGCACGGTTTCGGAGTGACCACCGCCCACGTCAGGGATGGTGACGCGATAGGCCACAGGCTGGCCGCCACGGGTGGACAAATCCCATTGAGATACCGGAATCAGCCGGTCACGGATCAGGAACAGGGCCTCGCCCTTCAGGCCCAGCGAGCGGGCCGTCATATCCAGTACTTGCGGGGTCAGCAGCGGTTCATCCGTGGTAGCCAGGGACAGCCCTTGTGCCCACAGGGACACGCAGCCTTGAACTGTGGCCGTCAACTCGCCGATACCCTGGCGGCCTGCCAGCGTGTCATAGCGCGCCTGCAAGGCCATTTCCGTGAAGCTGGCGCGCTTCTCGGGGGTATCACGATGAAACACTCGGTCCCAAAAGCTCATGAGGTTCGGTACCTCCGAAGCAGGTCAGCCGCACCAGAAAATTGCAGCGCTTTAGCCGCGCGCTCCATGGTTCGGGTGAATGTCTTGCTCGCGTCGCCCATGCTCGAAGAATGCAAACCAACCGGCATAGACTCGATTTCGGCCAGGTACTCGGCCAGTCGCCGGAAGGCTTCGAGAACGTCATCAGGGGGCGCGTCAGTGCTGCCCACGTTGGCGGTGATGCGGTAGGTACCACCATTCAGGCGAAGCCCCAGGGGCGCATCGCTGAGCGTGATGGTTTCATACTCGGAGCCGGTCCACCGTTCGGCGGTGCTGATCGTGTATGGAGTGAGCGGCGGGAACCAATCGCCCTCACCTTCAACGACCCACATTACCGTTCGCTCGCCCCAGCGCCATGCCATCCAGTACTCAATACGCTGCCACAAGGCGGCCTGATTCAGGGCTTGCGCCTTGGTGGACAGGCCAGTGACGCTCGGGTATTGATTCGGCGTGGTTTCCCTCTGGGATAGCAGCTCAATCATCGATACCCCCACTGCGTCGGTGGGCGCTGTATCGTGCCCGGTGCCCAGTCGCGAGCCTCAACCTCGGTTTCTGGATAGGCGGGCCGCGTAACAACGGATAACTCGAACAAAATCGCGTCATTGATCGTGCGGATCAAGGCACGCCCTTGGGCAGGGTCTTCCTCTTCGACGCTTTCCGCATTCGGCACCGTTTTCTCCGGCGGAATTCGAAAGCCGGGGCTGATCCCGCCAGCCAGGCCTGAACCAATCAGAGCAAGCGCGTCCCTACCGTGCGTTGTTTCGGCCACCTCAGGGGATAGCCGGGCCTCAAACTCCAGAGCCTCATCCGTATCGTTGAGCGTCAGCGTACCGGTTGACTTGCTGGCCAGCGGCTTACTGAAGTCATGGCCGAGCAGCAAATTAATTTCCTGCGCGCTGGATTCAACGGAATGCTGGAAGGCGCGTGACTTGAACCGTTCCTTGCGCGGGCGGCCCCGCCGGCCCCCATCGCTCAGGGTGGCCAGCGAGTTGTACGGAAAGCGGCCAGAAATAATCCGGCTGCCGTCCGCTTCCGCCCGTACCGTCAGGTGGCCCAGGTCGCCGCCGTGAAGCATTTTAGATGTCCTTCACTTTGGAGATGGTCTGAATCTGCGCAGGCCGTGATACCGTCACGTCCGCCGTTACCAGGCCGGTCAGACGTAGCCCGCCGGAAGCCGCATCGCTAAACGGATCGCGGATCAAATCCACAGCGCCCCAGGTGGCCAGGAAGAATGGGGCCACACCGCCCGCCGTGGTGGTCAGCAATACCTTGCTCAGGTTGGTGGCCGGGGCCGCCAGAGCATTGGCGGAGGCAACCACGGCACCTGATTTCGCCACAAGCCGGTCATACAGAGTGATGCCGGAGCCCGTGTCAAACTTGTCAGAATCCAGCTTTGCCCAGACCTCGGGGCGCATCAGAATACGCACGTCGGCAGGGCCGGTGGCGGCGTTGCCGGTGATGAACGTGGCCATCGCGGCGAGGAAATCGGCCCAGGTCGCGTTGGCACCGGAACCGGAGCCCAGCGCGGTGTCGGTGTATCCGTAAGTGGATTGCCCGGCAACAATGCCCAGCGGCTGACCGGATGCCCCGGAGCCCTGGAAGGCCGCTTTATCAAGCTCGGCTTGGATCGCACCGCGCAAATCACGGCGAATGGCCTGCTCGATACCGGCAGTTTGCTTCATGGCCCGGCGCGTGATTTTCATCGTCACACCGAGGTTTTGATTCGGTTTCAGCACCCGGTCGGTGGTGGCGTAGGCGGTCGGCCCCGCAACGCTGCCGGTTTCGCTGGAAGCCCAGCCCGCAGACACCGCACTGGTAGTGACCGGATATTCCACCTGACCACTGGCGATATTCACCAGTCGGGCACCCATGGCTGCCGCCACGCTGTTCGGAAACAGGCGCTCGATGATCGGCTGGGTTTGGACCGGATCAGGCACACCACCGGCAATCGTCTCACCGGCACGTTGTTCCAACACCTCGAACGGCACCGGGATGCCGCGATAACCGCCATGACTGCGCAGCTCTGCGACCACCTCAGCGGTGCGGCCTTCGAGGGCCAGACCTTCATCCAGGTGGAGAGCGACTTGCCGGATTTCGTAATCGGCGACCAGATCGGACCATTCCTTGCCTTCGCGGGTTTCGAGATCGGCACCGGCTTCCCGGCGTTCCTCATCTTCCGCAATCAGTGCGGCCCGGAATCGGCCTTCGTTGGCCCGATATTCTTTGTCCAGATCGGTCATGGAACGGATTTCGTTGTCATCGGGCTGGTCCTTGCCGGCCAGCTCGGCCAGTTGCTGCCGGATTTCAGACTGCCGGCGTTGAATCTTTTGGGAGGTAAGCACGCGCGTAAACTCCATGAACAAACGTTTGAAAGATATGTTATCACATAACATTAATATCCCAAAAGATCAACTCCGCATACCGCGCAGCAAGTCCCGCCACGCCTTCCGTTCCGGGTCCGGTGGTGGCAACCCGATTTCCGTTCGCGTCTTGCCACCGTGACAGGCCGGGCACAGTGATTGCAGATTGGCCAGGTCATACGCCAGACCGGGATGGGTCCGCACGGGGTGAATGTGATCCACCTCCAGCCGGCCACGGGCACCGCACCAGCAGCACTTGAAGCCGTCACGGCGCAGCGCCTCCAACCGAAGGGCTTTCCAGCGTTTCGACTTGATCACCGCCGCAGAATAGCGATGGTATTTTTTCATGCCCATATCGGTTCCCGTGTCTTGCGCATCGTTCGGCCTGCTCTGCGCCGCCCTTCAGCCACCGCCACCACCGTTGCCGCCGCCGCATCAATACGGCCCTGGCTCCGGGCCTTGGCCAGCTTCAGGTTGTTGGCCGGATCACGCAGCACCACGGCATCCGCAAAAGCGGCGCGCAACAAC
>CAYVZZ010000152.1:0-4236 GCA_964456185.1 uncultured Alcanivoracaceae bacterium | reverse complement strand
CCGCGAAGGCGGCCGTACCGTCGGTGCCGGTGTGGTATCGAAGATCGTTAAGTAAGACGTATCGCAGTAAGCGGGCCGGGGCGCAAAAGTGTCTCGGCCTGTGCTGTCTGTAAAAAGTAAGCAAGAGCAACAGGCCCGTAGTTCAATTGGTAGAGCATCGGTCTCCAAAACCGACTGTTGGGGGTTCGAGTCCCTCCGGGCCTGCCATTTATCGTCTGTCAGCTGGTGACATATGGCAAAAAAAGATGAGAAGAAAGCCGCATCCTCCGTCCTTGAGTTAGCAAAATGGGCGGCTGTTGTGGTGTTGGTTGGTCTCATTGTGTGGGGCAACAGTTATTACTCCGCAATTTCCGTACTGTACCGCGCGCTGGCTATTCTTGGTGTCGCGCTGGTTGCCATTTTTGTGGCATTGCAGACGCAGCAGGGTAAGGCGTTCAACCAACTGCGCAAAGACTCAATGGTCGAAATGCGTCGGGTGGTTTGGCCCACAAGACAAGAAAGCTTGCAAACCACTATGGTGGTTGTGGCGTTTGTGGTGGTGGTTGCCTTTATGTTGTTTTTGATGGACTGGGTGTTAGGCGGATTGATATCGACCCTAATCGGTTGACCGGTCGGCAATACCAGACGAGGTGGCAATGGCTAAGCATTGGTATGTAGTACACGCCTATTCAGGCTATGAAAAGCAAGCGAAGAAAACGCTTGAAGAGCATATTGCTGTCAACGGCATGGAAGATTTGTTCGGCGAAATCATGGTGCCGACAGAAGAAGTTGTTGAAATGAAAGGCGGTCAAAAGCGTCGTTCAGAGCGCAAGTTTTTCCCGGGTTATGTTTTGGTCAATATGGAAATGACCGATGATTCTTGGCATCTGGTGAAGAATTGCCCCAAGATAATGGGTTTTGTTGGTGATGATCCCAAAAAACCTGGGCATGTTTTTCCGATCACCAAAAAAGAAGCTGATGCCATTCTGCAGCGCATGGATGACAGCGTCGATAAGCCGAAACCCAAAACGTTGTTTGAGCCGGGTGAAGTGGTTCGTGTTAATGACGGGCCCTTTGCAGACTTTAGCGGCGTAATCGAAGAAGTGAATTACGAGAAAAGCCAGGTGCGTGTAGCGGTGATGATTTTTGGTCGCTCTACACCGGTTGATCTCGGATTTGATCAGGTCGAAAAGACCTGATGGTCGCCTAGTTTAATAGGCAGAAACTAAACCTCAGGGGAGACGACGGCCAGTAGCCGTGTCGCTTGAACCCAAGGAGATTAAAATGGCTAAGAAAATTTCAGCTTACATCAAGCTGCAGATTGCAGCTGGTAAAGCCAATCCTTCACCGCCGGTTGGCCCTGCATTGGGTCAGCATGGTGTGAATATTATGGAGTTCTGTAAAGCGTTTAACGCGCAAACGCAGAGCCTCGAGCCTGGTGCGCCAGTGCCGGTTGTGATTACCGTCTATTCTGACCGCTCCTTCACGTTTACCATGAAGACGCCGCCGGCAGCCTATTTGCTAAAGAAAGCGGCTGGCATTAAGAGTGGTTCTGGCGAGCCCAACCGCAACAAGGTGGGCAAGGTTACGCGTGCTCAGCTTGAAGAAATTGCCAAGGCGAAAGAGCCGGATTTGACGGCTGCCGATATGGACGCTGCTGTTCGCACACTGTCAGGCACTGCAAGGTCTATGGGCCTGGATGTGGAGGGTTGAGAGAATGACTAAATTAACTAAGCGCGCACGCGCCATCCGCGAAAAGGTCGAGTCAGGCAAGCAATACGCAATTGACGAAGCGGTTAGCCTGCTAACCGAGCTGTCTACCGTAAAGTTTAAAGAGTCGGTTGATGTGGCGATTAATCTGGGTATTAATGCGCGCAAATCCGATCAAAATGTTCGCGGTGCATCTGTACTGCCAAATGGCACAGGTAAAACCGTCCGCGTCGCTGTATTTGCCCAAGGCGGTGATGTCGAAGCTGCCACAGAAGCTGGCGCAGATATTGTTGGTTTCGATGATTTGGCAGAAACCGTGCAGAAAGGCGAGATTGATTTTGATGTCGTAATCGCAACCCCCGCTGCCATGCGTGTTGTGGGTAAGCTGGGTCCGGTTCTTGGTCCTCGTGGCCTAATGCCTAACCCGAAAGTCGGTACGGTAACGGCTGATGTAGCGACCGCAGTAAAAAATGCTAAAGGTGGCCAGGTGCGCTATCGCAATGACAAGGGCGGCATTGTTCACTGCACCATCGGCCAGATTGGCTTTGATGCGGCTGCCATTAAAGGCAATGTTGAGTCGTTGATTGCTGACCTCAGAAAACTTAAGCCAGCCAATGCTAAGGGCGTTTACCTCAAGAAGGTAACTTTGTCCTCTACCATGGGGCCTGGCTTGGCAATTGATTTGTCCTCGCTGGACATTTAATTGCAAAACAAACTTTGATTGTGGCGTGCAGTTTTGGCGCCGCAGCGTCAAAGACCACAGGTGCCTGCTTGGCAGGTTTAATTGACATTTTGTTGGCCTGTGCAGATGCGGAAGGTTCATGTAGCCACCGCGTAGTAAGTAGGGTGACCGGTCAAACGGTCGAATTAATCTAGGAGGTACACAGTGGCTCTTAATTTGGAAGAAAAGAAGAAGGTTGTCGCTGCAGTGAATGAAACTGCGCAGCAGGCTTTTTCCGCTGTCGTTGCCGATTACCGCGGTCTTACGGTTGACCAGCTAACCGAGTTGCGTAATACAGCACGTGAAGAGCAGGTCTCTTTGCGCGTTATTCGTAACACGCTGGCACGCCGAGCATTCGAAGGCACAGCCTTTGAAGACTTGAAGGACGCATTGGTTGGGCCATCCATTATTGGCAT
Organism: uncultured Alcanivoracaceae bacterium; assembly: GCA_964456185.1. GTDB lineage: Bacteria > Pseudomonadota > Gammaproteobacteria > Pseudomonadales > Alcanivoracaceae > CAYVZZ01. The sequence continues at coordinate 1,410 of CAYVZZ010000152.1, read as the reverse complement.
GTCTCTGTCCGAAGACGATATGGGTGCTGCGGCACGCGTCTTGCAGAACTTTGCTAAAGATAATGAAGCGCTCGAGCTGAAAAGCGGTATTTTCGACGGCAAACGTTACGACGGTGCGGATCTGGCATTTATTGCCAAGTTGCCAAACCGTACGCAGGCGCTGACTTCGCTGGTAACTGTCATGCAGGCACCGGTATCCAAGTTTGCACGTTTGTTGACAGCATTGAAAGACGATCAAGAACAAGCCGCTTGATTGCTGCTTGAACCATCAAAGAATTGGAGAAATTATCATGGCATTGTCCAAAGACGATATCCTCAACGCAGTAGCCGAGTTGTCAGTTGCTGAACTGGTTGAGCTGATTGAAGCATTTGAAGAGAAGTTTGACGTTTCTGCTGCCGCTGTTGCAGCCGCTCCTGCTGCAGGTGGCGACGCTGGTGCAGCAGAAGAGAAGACTGAATTCACCGTTGTTCTCGAGAGCTTCGGCGAGAAGAAAGTCGGCGTCATTAAAGCCGTTCGCGGTGCCACTGGCTTGGGTCTGAAAGACGCTAAAGAGTTGGTAGAAGGCGCTCCGGCTACCATCAAGGAAGATGCACCGAAAGAAGAGGCCGAAGAAATTAAGGCCAAGATCGAAGAAGCTGGCGGTACTGTTACGCTGAAGTAATCTTCGACGGCAGTCCTTGCCCGGCGGTGCTGGGCAAGGCGGCGGCTGATGGCCTCTTTGGCTGTCAGCCTTTTGTCGTTTCTACATGGAACGACAGATAAACGGTCGATAACGTTGTGATTATCGGCTTTAGATCCTGGGTAACGGGCAACATGTAGAGGAAAGCAGATGGCATATTCCTACACTGAGAAAAAACGAATTCGCAAGGATTTTGGTAAACTTCCCACCGTTGTGGAAGTTCCTTATCTTCTCGCTATCCAGGTCGATTCATATCGTCGATTCCTGCAAAAAGATACACCGGCGGAAGAGCGCTTGAATCAAGGGCTGGAAGCGGTATTCCGTTCCATCTTCCCGGTCAGCAGTTACTCCGGCAATGCTGCCTTGGAATACGCAGGTTACGAGTTCGGTAAGCCAGACTTCACCGTCCGCGAGTGCATGATCCGTGGTGTCAGCTATGCCGCTCCGCTGCGTGTTCGCATCCGTTTGGTGATCTACGATAAAGATTCCAAAGGTGCCATCAAAGACATCCGTGAGCAGCAAGTTTACATGGGTGAAATTCCCTTGATGACCGATAACGGTACTTTCATTGTGAATGGTACCGAGCGTGTGATTGTGTCGCAGCTGCACCGTTCGCCGGGTGTTTTCTTCGCCCACGACAAAGGCAAGACACACTCTTCAGGCAAGGTGCTCTATAACGCACGCGTCATTCCTTATCGGCGCGGTTCTTCTGGTGGCGACCGTGATGATC
>CAYVZZ010000151.1:0-4263 GCA_964456185.1 uncultured Alcanivoracaceae bacterium | reverse complement strand
ATAATTTCACCTCAGGGCAAGCACAAGCGGCAACCTTACCTACTTTGCCAAGTGGCACTGCGCAGGCTGTTTCACCGGCCAACGTTTTACCCGCTGGTGTAAGCGCCGCCGTAGCGGGTGCAGCTAGCCAATACAATGTCAGTGGTGATAGTGCCGCGCCTGCTATCAAAAACGCAGTAGGCAGCACTCCACAATTGACATCGTCTGGAATAGATGGCATACCACCACACACCCAGCCAACCCCCACCACCGAGCAAAATGAACTCGTCATCCAAATTGCTCAACAGTTTGGCTCCCAAAACTTAGCTGGTACTCCCTACGAGCTAAACGTCGCCGGACAAACTTATAGGGGTACATTGTCATCGAACAATGATATTCGTCATAAAGTTACTTCAAGTGCTTCACACGGCACTCTAACAATCTACCCTTACGGCAAATCGAGCACCGCCTTAAGCTGGGAAATCGCCATTGAGTCACAAAAACCGACGTCGTCTCCTTTTGGCATTCAATCGAGGCTGATCAATTTAGGCTACTACCGCGGTGAGCTGGACGGCATCTTTGGTCCCAAAAGCAAGGCAGCTTGGCGACGATATGAAGAAGTTCAACAAGCTACCACAACCTCAGGCCTAGTTGGTAGCCGCCTCTCATCGCTTGCCACAAATCACGACGTCTAAAACAAGGAGCCATTGACGATGTCTTATGGAAATTTTGACCTACAGCGAGGCGACCACGACGGCAACCCGAGTCAGAGCAAACCGCCTTGCTGGGGTGGGATTGACAATCCTCAGATCCCCACGCAAACCGCACAAACGCCGGTAACCGGTAGTGGAGCAACGTTAGTCATTCCCGCTTATGTTGAGCAACTACAGCGTGATTTACGCGAACTCGGCTTCGCTATAGTCGGCACACCTGATGGCGTATTCGGGCGTCACACAGAGTGGGCCGTGCGTGAATTTCAGATCTACGCAGGCATGTCCCATATCGCCCAATTAGATACCAATAAACTGCACAACTTGACCGGCGACCCACATGCCGGCGAAAGCGCGCATGAGGTCGCGGTACGCGGAGCCGTTCCCAGCCAAACCCCACCGGTATCTTATTACGTCGCCACATTAAATCAGGCAACGAACAATCAAGCCTACAACGGGCCAATCAGCGGCGTAGCCAATCAGGATACGCGCCAGGCCATCCAGTTTTGGCTAGATCATAACTACCGGTGTCCGGTGGTTATTGAGGCATGGAAAATGAGCAGAGGGTCCCGTCAGAGCTTATTCAGAAATCAGGCTGCTAATCCAGCCGTTAATATCTGGGATTTTGACAAAATATCAGATTCAGCACCTCGCTTCTTTTTTCGTGATTTCACGCAATACTACCAATATCCCACACCTTATAACCCAGACGAATATCAAGTGCTCGGCGACCATGCCAATTATTTGTCTTGGAATGGCCCTAGGAGTATCACCCCTAATCACACGTGGGGAAAATACAGTGAAATACTGCCTAATACCTTTTTAAGCCCATCAATCTCTTTGGCGCAGTTACCTAATCAGCCACAGGCTTCAAAGTATCGTGTGGTGCGGGCTGTTTCCGAAGTTGAGTGCGAAGGACAGCTTGACGCAATAAATTGTTATGATAATGCATTACTGTCCTTTGGCCCCTGCCATTGGACAATGGGAATTAATTCCCAAGGTTCCGTTGATTACACCGATGGAGAGCTACCGGCCTTCCTTTCATACTTGTATTTCAAAGACCAGCAATCATACATGAAAGCTTTTGGTAATTTTGGGCTTTACCCATCCGAGAAATGGCTAGGTGAACATGTATCACCGCTATGGAAAAACAGCCAAAAGAAATATACAGGTTGGATACAAAAGGAAACCGAAAACAATACAAATCAACTCACAGCCGGCACATCACTGGCACGAACTGTCGACGTTGACCAGCAGCTTGAAGAAGCAAACTATTATAAGTCGTGGCACTGGTTCTTTCGTTGGGTAATGGCAGCGCGTACCATTACTAACATTCGACCATACGTTTTCGATATGGCTCTGATGCGAATTCGTGATATTCTCTCCATAACCTTATCAAGCACGATCGGTGGCATAACTATTGATTCCACACTAGGTGATATCTACACATCAGAACTTGCTGTTGCTATATTGCTCAGGTGGCATATAAGAAAGCCGGCACATGTGTGCGAAGCTAATGACTCCGGTTCTTATATACAAGAAGCCCTAGAATCTGCTTTCCAAGATAGAACAATCAACTGGTCTTTGCCAATCAGTAGTTGGACGGACAAACACGAAAAAGCAATTACAGACAGCCTTTACGATCAGGCCAACAATGCTGGGATTGACGGCATAGATAAAGTCAAGAATTGGCCAAATTGGAGTCACAGATCAACAAATGGATATACTCTAACCAACCAGATCGGCAACATAAAAACTGGACGAAACTCATTCAATTAGGCACGCCATGGACACTATACTAGCAAACATAAAAATCATCACGTTAATAGCTATTATTGGAATGGCATCCAATGCGTCGTCATCTCAAAGACCTTTTTTATGTGTTATGCCCTCTGCACTTAATCCAACCAAAGTTTTCCATTTCGACTTAATTGGTATTGGCAAATCTGTTCTGGCCTGCGAAGGTGAGTTCTCGCCACAGCTTACTTGTTGGGGGCGTGATCTTGGTTCAGGTTTCTACTTATACGGTCGCCCCGATTTTAATTCCGACGGGCTGAAAGACATTGTGATTCGGGAGTCGTGGCACACTCCGACACGTAGTAAAGTCAGTCATTTTTATGCTTTTCAAGCACTCAAAAAGGGTGGTGGCATTTTGCTTTTTGAAGGTGCATTTACGGATCTATCACTAGCCGAAACAACCAACAATGGCTGGCATGATGTAAACATAACATTAGAGCGTTACGATCAAACTACAAAGAAGATCATGACAACCACTCACAACCTAACTTGGAACGACAAGGAAAGACATTATAACTCTTGGGAATGCTCATCATTTGTTCATGCTCCTAATCAGACCTAACTGACAAACAACGATTAGAGAGAGCAATAGGGTTTAGGCCTTTATTGTTCGCTGTGGCTGCGTGTAGCGGAAGCCGCTGCCGGTGTCAATTCTGGTATCAACCATCCCTGTACCTTATCCGGCATCCACACCGGTAATCTCCTGGTAATCTCCCCATTTTTAACAACGCTTAAAAGTAGAGGTTAGGCCACCATGGCCAACTTCTGTTTTGGGGTGATTCCTCCTATGGCCATATTTGGCCGTTCATTGTTATACGTCCAAAGCCAGCGTGTTGCAAAATCCTGCACTTCTTCGATGGACTCGAAGAGGTACTGGCTTAACCAATCGTAACGCACCGTCCGGTTGTAGCGTTCGATATAGGCATTTTGTTGTGGATTCCCTGGTTGGATGTATTTGAGCTGAATTCCGTGCTGCTTAGCCCAGCTAGCCACGGCACCACTGATGTATTCGGGGCCGTTGTCACAGCGAATGGCCTTGGGTTGACCTCGCCATTCTATAATCTGTTCAAGCGCCCGAATAACGCGTGCAGCAGGCAGTGAGAGATCCACCTCAATGCCCAACCCTTCACGGTTGTAGTCGTCAATGACATTGAACAACCGGTAATTACGACCATCTTCTAGCTGGTCGTGCATGAAGTCCATTGACCAGCACTCGTTGATTGCATCAGGGACAGTCAATGGCTCCGGCTTCTCACGAACAAGGCGTTTCCTTGGCTTAATTCGCATATTCAATTCCAGCTCCCGATAGATGCGGTAAACCCGCTTGTGGTTCCAGTGGTAGCCTTTAAGGTTCCTGAGATACAGGAAGCATAAGCCAAAGCCCCAGTTACGTTGGTTATGTGTTAACCGGAGCAACCAATCGGCTATTTTCGGCATTTTCCGTGCTGAGCTTTGCCTGATAGCGATAGCAGGTCTCACTGATGCCATAGGTTCGGCAGGCGAGACGTATACTGATGCCTTGTTGTGCCACTGCTGCCTTAGCCAGCTCCCAAGAAATAGGGGACAGACCACGTTTTCATACTGCTCGTCCAAAATCAGGATCGCGGCTATTACCCGTTAACTCACATTCACCAGCATGTTGCAACACGAAAAAATGTGGTCTGTCCCCTATTGTGTGCGGTGCACCGCTTCGACAAACCGGCGGTCATCCTCGATACGCCCAACAGCATGGCCTTCACAACCCAAAACAGCAGCGCCCACTTTGCCGGTGAGCATC
>CAYVZZ010000150.1:0-4349 GCA_964456185.1 uncultured Alcanivoracaceae bacterium | reverse complement strand
TGTAGGACATATAGGTGGAGATGCCCATCTTGGACATGACCTTTTGTAGCCCTTTATTAATGGCGTGGATGTAATTGCTAATGGCTTTTTCGCTATCAATGCCATTCTTGCCGTCAGCAAACAAATCTTCGAGGGTTTCCAGTGTCAGATAAGGGTGCACGGCTTCGGCACCGTAACCGGCCAAGGTGGCGTAGTGGTGCACTTCACGCACTGAGCCAGACTCGACCACCAGACCCGTGCTCGTGCGCAGGCCGCGCTCAACCAGGTGCTGGTGTACCGCTGAGGTAGCCAGGAGTGCCGGAATGGCTACTTTTTCTTGGCAGGTGGCGCGGTCGGTAATAATCAGGATGTTGTTGCCCTGCTCAATGGCATCGACGGCCTCCGCACAAAGTGAGGCGAGGCGCGCTTCAATACCTTCGGCACCCCAGGCGACCGGATAGGTAATATCCAGTTCGTAGCTGCGGAATTTGTCTTGAGAGTAGCGCGAAATATGGCGTAGCTTCGCCATGTCGGCGTAATCGAGCACCGGCTGGTCGATTTCCAGACGCTTCGGCGGATTGATGTTGTTGATGTCCAGCAGGTTCGGCTTGGGGCCAATAAAGCTGGTTAAGCTCATCACCATCTTTTCACGAATTGGGTCGATCGCCGGATTGGTAATTTGCGCAAACCGCTGACGGAAATAATCGTAAATTTGGCGCTCTTTGCTGGATAGGACAGCCAAAGGCGAGTCGTTACCCATGGAACCCAGCGCTTCTTTGCCGCCCTCGGCCATAGGCTGTAGCTGGAATTTGATGTCTTCCAAGCTATAACCAAAGGACTGTTGGCGTTTTAGCAGGGGCTCTTGGGGCGCTTTCGCTTCTACAGACTCGGCATCGTCTAGCGTATCCAGATGGATGCTGATGCGCTCCACCCATTGCTTGTAAGGCTTGGCATTGGCCAGCTGATCTTTGATTTCCTTGTCGCTGATAATGCGGCCAGCTTCCATATCGATGAGCAGCATTTTGCCGGGCTGCAAACGCCATTTCTTGACGATTTTCTCATCGGGGATTGTCAAGACACCGGCCTCCGAGCCGAGCACCACTAAGTCATCGTCGGTAATCACATAGCGCGCCGGGCGCAATCCATTACGATCCAGGGTTGCACCAATTTGGCGCCCGTCGGTAAAGCAGAGTGCCGCCGGGCCGTCCCACGGCTCCATCATCGCCGCGTGGTATTCATAAAAGGCGCGGTGATTGTCGTCCATGGTTTTATGCTGTTCCCAGGCTTCCGGTACCATCATCATAATGGCTTGAGACATGGGATAGCCCGCCATGGTGAGCAGTTCAAGACAGTTGTCGAAAGAGGCGGTATCCGATTGGCCGGGGTAAATCAGTGGCCAAAGTTTTTCCAAATCATCGCCCAGCACAGGAGAATCGATAGCACCCGTACGCGCATTGATCCAGTTGACGTTGCCCTTCACGGTGTTGATTTCGCCGTTATGCGCGAGCATGCGGTAAGGGTGAGCCAGCTCCCAAGCGGGGAAGGTGTTGGTCGAGAAGCGTTGATGCACTAGGGCAACCGCCGAGGTGGCACGCTTGTCGGCCAGGTCGAGATAATATTCGCCCACCTGACCCGACAGCAACAGACCTTTATAAACGATGGTGCGCGTTGACATGGAGGCGACGAAATATTCGTTGCCATATTTCAGGTTCAACTCGCGAATAGCATGACTGGCAGTTTTGCGAATGATGTACAGTTTGCGTTCCAGTGCGTCAGGCACCATGACATCCGAGCCGCGACCAATAAATAGCTGGCGCATTACGGGTTCTTGCGCTTTAACCGTGGCCGACATCGGCATGTCACGGTTGACCGGCACATCACGCCAGCCGATAACCTGTTGGCCTTCCGCTTTTACTTTGCGTTCCAGTTCTTGCTCACAAGCAAGGCGCGCTGCCTCTTCTTGGGGCAGAAATATCATGCCAACACCATATTCGCCGACCGGCGGTAGGGTGATGCCTTGCTCGGCCATCTCTGCACGATAAAGGGCGTCGGGAATTTGGATCAAGATGCCGGCACCGTCGCCCATCAGCGGGTCGGCACCTACGGCGCCGCGGTGATTGAGGCGTTTCAGAATGTCCAGTCCCTGATCAATGATGGTGTGACGTTTTTCGCCACGGATGTGGGCAACAAAGCCGACACCACAAGCATCATGCTCATTGCGCGGATCGTATAACCCTTGGGCATGCGGTGAATTCATGAAAACCTCTCTTCGTAAATAGGGTGGTTCAGACTGCGTCTATTGTTAGCAGCCAGTTCATGCGTCATTCCAATATATAGGGATTGCGCAGCCCCCAAATAGTGCACATGCCGTGCCAGAAATGGGGCAGAGATAAAATAAAAATTGCAAGTCGCTGTTTTATAAGGGGTGAAAGGCGTGCTGATGGGAAGAGGTTGCACAAAATGTGTGCTTTTTATTGCACCGACGAGGCGCGTTAGGAGGTTAAAGGTGAGAAGAAGCGGATGGCCAAGCGTGTGGCCTGGCTAGCTGGGTGATGCAGCATGCACCAAAAAAAAGCGGCACGCACCACAATGGTGCGTGCCGCCAAGTTAAAGCGAACCTTATACTGAATAGTATAGGTCAAATTCAACCGGGTGAGGTGCCATAGCCAAGCGCTCAACGTGCTCGCGCTTCAGGTCAACATAGGCTTCCAGCATATCGCGGCTAAATACGCCACCTTCGAGCAAGAATTCGTGATCTTGTTCGACGCTGTCGAGTGCTTGTCCCAAAGAAGCGGCCACTGTCGGGATCGACTTGGCTTCTTCAGGTGGCAGATCGTACAAGTCCTTGTCCATGGCGTCGCCAGGGTGGATCTTGTTGCGGATGCCGTCCAAGCCAGCCATCAGCAGGGCTGAGAAGCAGAGGTAGGGATTACAAGCCGGATCAGGGAAGCGAGTTTCAATGCGGCGACCTTTAGGGCTGCCAGCAAACGGAATGCGAATAGAGGCAGAGCGGTTGCGGGCCGAGTAGGCCAGCATAACAGGTGCTTCGAAGCCGGGAACCAGGCGCTTGTAGGAGTTGGTGGCCGGGTTGGTGAATGCATTCAGAGCACGGGCATGCTTAATGATGCCGCCGATGTAATAGATCGCCATTTCAGACAGGCCGCCGTAGCCGTCGCCGGCGAACAGGTTTTTGCCGTCTTTGCTGAGCGACTGGTGAACGTGCATGCCAGAGCCGTTGTCATTAAGGACAGGCTTAGGCATAAAGGTGGCTGTCTTACCGTAGGCGTGCGCTGCATTGTGCACGCAATACTTGAAGATTTGCACCTCGTCGGCCTTTTTGGTCAAGGTGTTGGCACCAACGCCAATCTCACACTGACCGGCAGTTGCCACCTCGTGGTGGTGCACCTCAATGGTTAGCCCCATGGCTTCCATGGCATCGCACATGGCTGCGCGCAAGCTAACCAGCGAATCAACGGGTGGTACTGGAAAGTAGCCCCCTTTAACACCAGGGCGATGGCCAATGTTTTTGCTGTCGAAGCTGGCCGAGTTCATCCAGGCGCCTTCGTTAGAATAGATTTGATACATAGAGGTGTGCATGGCGTTGTCCCAGCGCACCCCATCAAAAATAAAGAATTCCGGTTCCGGGCCAAACAGCGCAGTATCGGCAATGCCAGTGGCTTGCAAGTATTCTTGGGCACGATTGGCGACCGAGCGCGGATCGCGGTCATAGCCCTGTTGGGTCACAGGATCAACAACATCGCAGCGCATAATAATTGTGGGGTTGTCTGCAAACGGGTCAAGTACGGCTGTTGAGTCATCTGGTTTCAGCACCATGTCTGATTCATTGATACCTTTCCAACCGGAGATGGATGAGCCGTCAAACATCTTGCCTTCTTGGAAAAAATCTTCATCAACATCAGCTGATGGGTAGGTGACATGCTGCTCCTTACCATGGGTGTCGGTAAAACGAAGGTCAATCCATTTGGCTTGGCTTTCTTTAATAAGGGCAAGCGTTTTGCTGTCGGGCATGATAAAACATCCTCTGGACGTAGGGGGTTAATTGATCGCCAGTATAAGGTGCGATCACTCCGAAGCCAAAACAGCAAGAACTGTGCCAAGTAATTTAAAATGATGCTTGACGCCGGTGGCCAAATATAGACAATGGGCGTCCGCGAAATGGGGTGGTCGACAACGATTTACACTATTTTCGGAAAAGCCGAAAAAAATGTTTGACAGGCTTTGAAAACTGCGTAGAATGCGCATCCACGTTGACGGGACGAACAAGCCGCAACGTAGCAACCAAAAGGGTTGTAGCGATCTTTAACAATATAGACAGACAAACGTGTGGGACCCGTTTGGAGTTGAGATTC
>CAYVZZ010000149.1:0-4385 GCA_964456185.1 uncultured Alcanivoracaceae bacterium | reverse complement strand
GTCTATCCACACTATCGGGGGAGTCATTGGGGTCTTACGTCGTCGTATTGTCTGTATCGGGCGCTTCGTCATTATACGCGTGGCTTTGATTTTTTCTGTTGCGACGCAAGGCATATATCCGCAGATTAGCAAGAATGCCCTGCTCTACTAGACCTTTGTTAAAATCGTTATATAACTTAATGATGTCGCTCAACACCTTATCGCCAAATTGGCGATAAAGGACAATCTTATGAGCGGGTTGCAGCGATAAACTGGCCGTTGCCTGCCGAAAAAATTCACACAATACGGTGGGTGAAAAAGGTTGCGCTTCGGCATCCATGATCGGAGAGCTTGCCAGCACAGCATAACGATGCCCCAACTCAAACAACGTCAGGCTGGCTTGTGTCTCGGCACGAGTGGCCAAATCATCCAGAATGACTTTTTCGTCTTGGCTGATTTTGGTCAAAATAGATAAATCAACGGGTTTTGATTTTTGGGGTGATGTACCGAGCTCAATCGGATTTCCAAACTTTTCTAATCGATAAGGCAGCGCGCCGAGAAATCGCTGATAAACGGCATCGCGATGTTTTTTCACCTCATCCATGGCTTCGAGGTAGTCTTTTTGCTCGGCGTCACTCGACGACTGACGCGCATGATCAAACAGTTTCTCCTCGGTGGCTTCGAGCGTCTTCACCAAACGCGGTTCAATAAAGCGTTGGCAAAGCGCAAGTTGCCCATCAAGCAAACTCAGAGCTCTTGGAGGGAGCAATTCTTCTGTGACATTGTTTATTGTTTTCATAAGCCGTCTCGGCATTATCCAATGGCAAGTAATCCATACTGCCCTGCCAATCTATGATCGCAGTAAAATCCTCTACTATCCCACCTTTTACGTTATAGATAATTTATTTGTTATTGCAAGTCATGTATTAACAAATATTTCCGTTGATTTCAGCCATAAAAAAACCCCGACCAAATGATCGGGGTTTTTTTATGGCTGATCTAGCAGATCAGTTTTTATCTTTATCGATGATTTTATTAGCAGCGATCCAAGGCATCATGCCACGCAGACGCTCACCCGTTTGCTCAATCGCATGAGCCGCATTGTTGCGACGACGTGCCGTCATGGATGGGTAACCCAAAGCGCCTTCAGAGATGAACTGCTTCGCATACTCACCGTTTTGAATGTTGGCCAGCGCTTCACGCATGGCAGCACGCGACTCATCATTGATGACACGTGGGCCGGTGACATACTCGCCGTATTCCGCATTGTTGGAAATCGAGTAGTTCATGTTAGCAATGCCGCCCTCGTAAATGAGGTCAACGATCAGCTTCATTTCGTGCAAGCACTCGAAATATGCCATTTCCGGTGCATAACCGGCTTCTACCAATGTTTCAAAGCCAGCTTTAATCAGCTCGACTGCACCGCCACAAAGAACGGCTTGCTCACCAAACAGATCAGTTTCTGTTTCGTCTTTAAAGGTGGTTTCGATGATGCCTGAACGTCCACCACCAATGCCGCCAGCATAAGACAGCGCGACATTCTTGGCGTTACCAGAAGCATCCTGGAAGACGGCAACCAAATCCGGAATACCACCACCGTTAACGAACTCGGTGCGCACAGTATGACCCGGCGCTTTTGGTGCAATCATAATCACATCGAGATCAGCACGCGGTACGATCTGGTTGTAGTGAATCGCAAAACCGTGGGCAAAGGCCAAGGTCGCGCCCTGCTGGATGTTCGGCTCGATTTCTTCCTTGTACAACTGCGATTGGAACTCGTCTGGTGTCAGAATCATCACGACATCGGCACCGGCGACCGCTTCTTTCACGGTAGAAACCTTCAGGCCATGCGCTTCTGCTTTTTTGATGGAAGACGAGTTGGCGCGCAAGCCAACCACCACGTCAACACCTGAATCGTTCAGGTTGCAGGCATGAGCATGACCCTGCGAGCCATAACCAATAATGGCGACCTTTTTGCCCTGAATAATAGAAAGATCACAGTCTTTGTCGTAATACACTTGCATTTTATTTATCACCTTGTTGTTGACCCGAAGGCCATTGTTACTTAATGGGCTAATTACAGCGCCAATACCTTGTCACCACGGGAAATACCGGATACACCAGAGCGCACCACTTCCTGTACCTGTGCTTCACCAATCGCATTAATGAAGGCATCCAGCTTGCTGGAGGCACCAGTCAGCTGCACAGTGTAAACGCTCGGGTTCACATCCACCACCTGACCGCGGAAGATGTCGACCGTGCGTTTCACCTCGGCACGCTGCGCGCCCGCGGCTTTGATCTTGATGAGCATCAATTCGCGCTCGACGAAGCTGCCGTCGGTTAAATCGACCAGCTTAACCACCTCAATGAGGCGGTTAAGGTGCTTGGTGATTTGCTCAACATCGTGCTCATCGCCATAAGTTGTCAACGTCAGACGTGACAAGCTTTCATCTTCCGTTGGTGCTACCGCCAGCGTGTCAATGTTGTAACCACGTTGTGAAAACAACCCCACCACGCGCGACAAAGCGCCCGGCTCGTTTTCCATCAGGATTGAAATAATTCTACGCATGATCAAGTCCGCTCCGTTTCGCTCAGCCACATATCGCGCATGCTACCGTCACCGATAAACATGGGATAAACGTGCTCGTTCTGGTCAACATCAATATCCAGGAACACCAGACGATCCTTGAGGCTAAACGCCTCTTTCATGGCGTCTTCCAGCTCGCTGGCTTTGCTGACATGAATACCCACATGACCGTAAGACTCGGCCAACTTGACGAAGTCGGGCAGGCTTTCCATGTAAGTTTCGCTATAGCGGCTGCCATATTGCATGTCTTGCCATTGGCGTACCATGCCCAATGCCTGATTATTCAAATTGATAATCTTGATCGGCAGATGGTTTTGCTTACAAGTCGACAGCTCTTGGATATTCATCTGGATAGAGCCTTCACCCGTGACCAAAGCAACCGGCGAATCGGGATGCGCAAATTGCGCCCCCATGGCCGCAGGCAAACCAAAGCCCATGGTGCCGGCGCCACCCGAGTTGATCCAGCGGCGTGGCTTATCAAACAAATAATGTTGTGCCGCGAACATTTGGTGCTGGCCAACATCTGACGCCACATAGGCGTCGCCGTTGGTCACGCGATACAACGCTTCAATAACCTGCTGCGGCTTCAGCAAATCGTCTTCGCGCGGCGTGTACGAGAAGCTCTTCTTCGCGCGCCAGCCGTCAATTTCTGTCCACCAGCGTTCCAACGCTTTCGCGTCCGGTTTGGTATCCAGTGCCGACAAGTCTTTCAGCATTTCTGTCAGCACCTGTTTAACCGGCCCAACAATAGGAATGTCGGCCTTGACGTTCTTGGAAATGCTCGCCGGATCGACATCCACGTGAATGAAGGATGCATCCGGGCAGAATTTATCGACGTTATTGGTTACCCGGTCATCAAACCGCGCACCAACCGCCAAAACCAAATCGGCATTATGCATTGCCAAGTTGGCCTCATAAGCCCCGTGCATTCCCAGCATGCCAAGGAATTGCTTATCCGTACCGGGATAACAGCCCAAGCCCATCAGCGTAGTTGTAACAGGGTAACCCAGCTGCTGTGCCAACTTGGTCAACAGCTCGCTGCCCTCACCCAATATCACGCCGCCGCCGGCATAAATCACCGGACGCTTGGCTTGCAACAACTTCTCGGCCGCCTTCTGAATTTGACCAGAATGCCCGTGAGTAATCGGCGTATAAGAGCGCAGCTTAACGTCCTTGGGATAGTCAAACGGCAGCTTAACCAGCGGGCTTGTCAAATCTTTCGGGATATCGACAATAACCGGACCCGGTCGCCCAGTGGTGGCAATATAAAATGCCTGCTTCATCAGCTTAGGAATATCTTCAGTACGACGTACCTGGAAGCTGTGTTTCACCATCGGGCGTGAAGCACCGATAATGTCAGTTTCCTGAAAGGCATCATCGCCAATCCAGTCAGAGCGCACCTGACCGGTAATAACAACCATCGGGCTTGAATCCATATACGCCGACATAATGCCTGTCAGCGTATTGGTGCCACCAGGCCCTGACGTCACCAGAACAACACCGGGTCGGCCAGTAGAGCGCGCGTAACCGTCTGCCGCATGGGCAGCAGCCTGCTCGTGGCGCACCAAAATATGTTGAACCTTGTCTTGCTTAAATAGCGCATCATAAATGTGCAGCACGGCACCACCCGGATAGCCGTATAAATACTCCACATTTTCTTCTTGCAACGCGCGGATAACCATTTCCGCGCCGGATAACATCTCCACAGTCTCACCTCATTCAATTAGTTCAGGCGGTTCGCGGGCTATTATAGCCCGTTAAGTTCATAAATTAACGACTTGCCACAACACAATTCGCACATCATAAAAGACGCGCTACC
>CAYVZZ010000148.1:0-4466 GCA_964456185.1 uncultured Alcanivoracaceae bacterium | reverse complement strand
CACAGTGCTTGATGACGGGCTAACTTTAACCAACTTGGGTTCATATAGTGGCAACATTGAAGTGGCCGGCTTCCGTCACGCCGATGGCAGCATTGCGGCGACTCATATCGAAAAAACTCATGACTTGGGCTATGAAGTTATCGGCAAGCCAGTATTAGGCACCCCGGGTCAGCTAACGATCAATGGGCTAACGGTTAATTATTCTGTTAACACCAATCTGAGCAATTGTCCGCGCGTTGAAGTGGAAGGTAATGCCAGCGGCTACACTGCATCACCTGCTACCTTAACGGCAACCAAAGTCGAATGTGACCTGCCCGATCTCATCCAGGAAACCGATGCCGATGATGACGTGGAATTGGAAGGGTTTGTGGGTGATTACCAGTCGCTATCCAGCTTCACTGTCAACGGCATTAAGGTAGATGCCTCTGGTGCCAGCTTTGAAGATGGCATTAAGGCTGACTTGCAGGCACTAGCCAGCACGCCCGCTCAATTAAAAGTCGAAGTCGAAGGTCAAATTGACGCTAACGGCACCATCATTGCCGAGGAAGTCGAGCGTGAGGAAATCGGCCATATTGATATTGAAGGCAATATTGGCAACATCGAAGCCGCCAACAACGCCATCACCTTCTCTGGGCTGAACATCACCGTTCAACTGGATGAACAAAACACTCGCCGAATTGATGAGACCGGCCAAGTTAGTAAGACCGATAAATTTACCTTGGCTGATTTACATGCAGGCGACCGTGTTGAAATCCACGCCTTTGAAAATAGCCAAGGCGATATTGTGGCCACTAAACTGGTGCGTGTCGCAAACGACTCGGGTGTCACACTGCAAGGTAAAGTGACCAACGTCACTGGAACAAGCTACACCGTGCTGGGCGTCACTGTCTACACCAATGGTGCCACCTATGACACAGGCGACTCATTCAGCGACATCACAGTGGGCGCCATTGTAGAGGCTGAGGCAGATGTAGTGGGTACAACAATCAACGCCACGGAAATCAGCATCGAAGACTAACCCTCTTGCTTTACATTCCTTTTTTGCCCCGCTCCCCCGCGGGGCTTTTTTTGGCCAGCTATTCAGCCCAAACCGCCCGCAGCACATCAATAAATGCCGTGGTACGCTTGGGCAACAAACGCCGACCTGCTGTGACACACCACACCACGGTCGATGGCAGATGCCACTCGGGCAGCACGCGCACCAAATGCCCGCGCGTGACGGCATTGGCGGCAAAACGCCCGGACAAGGCCACCACGCCCTGCCCGTCTACGGCCAGCTGTTGCAGCAAACGTAGCGAATTGGATTGGGTTTTCAATTGTGGCTGTGCCAAATACTCTTCGTTTCCCCGTTGCAGTAACCAAGGCTCCAGCTCTGCCTGGCTGGTCATCAAACGCAGGCCGGTGTGATGCTGCAAATCGGCCGGTGCCTTCAACACCGGCGAGCGGGTTAGATATTGCGGGCTGGCATATAAGCCGCCCCGCAAGGTGGTAATGCGCCTTGCCACCAGCTGGCTATCGTCCGGCAAGGCAGGAGCGGCACGCACCGCCACATCAAAGCCTTCGCTAATCAAATCCACCCGTCTGGGCGACAAATCCAGCTCCAGCTGCACCTTGGGGCACTGCTCGCTGTATTGTTTTACCACCTCGCTCAAGGCGTATTCGTGGAAATCCGGCGGTAAGGACACCCGCAACGTGCCCTTGGGTTCATCCTGCTGCTGCAAAGCAAAATCCGCCGCATCATCGGCTTCCACCAGCAGGCTTTGCGCATAGCCGTGCATTTGTTCACCAAAGGCAGTTAGCGCCAAACGCCGCGTAGTACGCAGCAACAAGCGCTCGCCAAAACGTTCTTCCAGTTGGCTCAGGCGGCGCGACAAGGTGGCCTTTGGCAAGCCGGTGTGCTCGGCGGCCTTGGTAAAACTGCCGGCCTCGACAATGCGGGCAAACAAAATCAAATCATCGGCAATCAGCGGTGTTTTCGGCATCAGCGTCACTATTTCATAAATGAAACAGTGTTATCGCATTTTTGCGGTTTATCGGCAAATCACCGGCAGCTAGACTGGCCTCAGTTGGACAATAATCGATAATCAGGAGCACCTCATGGGACTGCTAGTTGACGGCAAGTGGCAAGACAAATGGTATGACACCAAAAGCAACGGCGGCCGCTTTGTGCGTAGCGAATCGCAATATCGTCACTGGATTACGCCTGATGGCAGCGCCGGCCCCACCGGAAAGCCGGGCTTCAAAGCCGAGCCGAGACGCTATCATTTATACGTCTCGCTGGCCTGCCCCTGGGCCAACCGCGCGCTCATCTTTCGGGCGCTGAAGGGCCTGGAAGAAATGATCAGCATCTCCGTGGTCAACCCCTACATGGGCGAGCACGGCTGGACCTTTGCCGCCGACCCCAAGGTGGTGCCCGACCCGGTCATCCACGCCGATTATCTTTATCAGGTGTATCAACACGCCGACGCCCATTACACCGGTCGCGTCACCGTGCCACTGCTGTGGGACAAGCAACAAAACACCATTATCAGCAACGAATCCGCCGACATCATCCGCATGTTCAACAGCGCCTTCGACAACATAGGTGCCAAGCCGGGTGACTATGCCCCTGCTGACTTGCTAAGTGACATCGACGCCATCAACGCCGAAGTTTACTCGCGCATCAACAATGGCGTGTATAAAGTGGGTTTTGCCACCGAGCAGGCGGTGTATGAAGAAGAAGTGCAGCAGCTGTTTACTGCATTGGACAAGCTGGAAGAACGTCTGGGGCAGCAAAACTGGCTCGTGGGCGACCGGCTAACCGAAGCCGATTGGCGGGTTTTCACTACGCTGATTCGTTTTGATGCGGTTTACCACGGGCATTTCAAATGCAACCTGAAACGCCTGGTCGACTACCCCAATTTGTGGAGCTACACCCGCGAGCTGTACCAAATGCCCGGCATTGCCGACACCGTGCATTTTGACCACATCAAGCAACACTATTATCGTAGCCACCACACCATCAACCCCAACGGCATCGTGCCGCTGGGGCCCAAGCTCGACCTGCTGGCACCGCCCAGTCGCTGACGGTAACCAATGACCAAACTACGACGCGCCACAAACCGTGGTCACACCCAAACCGACTGGCTGGATAGCCGCCACACCTTCTCCTTTGGCGGCTATCACGACCCCAGGCACCAAGGATTTGGCAGCCTGCGCGTCATCAACGACAACCGTCTACAAGCCAACAGCGGCTTTGCGCCCCATTCACACCAAGAGCGCGACATCCTCACCTGGGTAATCGAAGGCACACTGGAACATCGGGACGATGCCGGCCATCACAGCATCATCCGCCCCGGCGACATCCAGCGCCTCACCACCGGCACCGGCATCACCCATTCAGAGCACAACGCTGCCCCGCAAACCACCCGCTTCATACAAATCTGGCTCTACCCCGAACGTCGCGGGCTGGCTCCCGAATATGCTCTGGCCCACTTTGACGACAACGCCCTGCGCAACCGCTGGTGTTTAATTGCCTCGCGTGACGGACGCGACGGCTCGGTATCCGTGCACCAATATGTTGACATGCTCGCCACCCGAGCCTCCGCCGGCACCGCATTAAATTACCCCCTGCCATCAGGCCACATGGCGTGGTTGCAAGTGGTTAACGGTGCGATCGAAATCAACGGCAGGCGACAACTCGGCGAGGGCGACAGCGCCTCCTGGACGAATCCGGTGGAGATTCAGCTGACGGTGAAGGAGGATGCGGAAGTGTTGTTATTTGATTTGTCGAGTTGAGGTCAAATCTCAGAAAACAGCAATGGCGCAACGTCTTTAACCAATTTTTCAGCCAAGGTTGGCATGATGCCCAGCTGTCTCACTGCATTGTCTATGGCTACCTTAGGGTTGTCTTGTATTCCCTTAAGGGCATTATAAAGGCCGCGTTTGACAGTCGCCTCACCATAAACTTCATCAGCTAATTGCCAAGCCAACGCTGGAATCTCACCCCACGACAGACGCATCATGCAAAGATCATAAATATCTTTTTTAATCGGATTGGCGAAACGGTCGGCATTAGCGAGAAGCTTAGTAAAAAAACACGTTGTTCTGTCTACTACGGGCACCGGCCACACAGTTTTATCAAATTCACTGTACAATCCTGGCAAATCAAAATGGATAAACTCCAATTTAATTGGCGTGGCGTGTGTTCTTGTGCAAACCCAACTTCTAACCGCATCACGGTCTGCACGAATATCACGAAGAAGCGTTAACTCATTAGGTTCTTTCAGCAATTTGCCAAATGTTGTTTGCGTCACCTGCCCTCTCGCCGCCCGATAGGCCGTTTTATCAACACAAAAGAAATCAATATCAACTGATTCGCGGAACTCATTCAATTCCAGCGCGATGCGTGTACCACCGCCGAAATAGATCCGATTATCCAATAAATAATTCGCATCGAACTGCTTCAATAGCGACCAGATGGCTTG
>CAYVZZ010000147.1:0-4621 GCA_964456185.1 uncultured Alcanivoracaceae bacterium | reverse complement strand
GTGAAGGCGACGCGTTTCGTAAAGGCCATATAAGTGGCAGCGAAAACATCCCCAACGAGCAGTTTGATGATGACTTGGAGCGCCTAGTCAAGCAAGGTGAAACGCGTCCTATTGTGCTAGTCTGCGAACTTGGCACGCAAGCTGGTGCGGCCGGCCGCAAGCTGCTGGCTCGTAAGCTGAAGGATGTGTATCGATTAAAAGGCGGTATTGACGCTTGGCGTGGTGAATCATTGCCGCTCATTAAGGAGTAATAACGATGCAAGATGTCACCATCTACACCAAGTCTTGGTGCCCCTTTTGTGTACGCGCCAAGCGCTTGTTGGATCAACTTGAAGTGGATTTTACCGAAATTGATGTCGAGCAGGACGCTGAGCAACTGCGTGACATGATTCAGCGCGCCAACGGCCAGCGCACCGTGCCGCAAATTTGGGTCGGCTCGCAACACGTGGGTGGCTGTGATGAACTGTTTGAATTGCATCGCCAAGACGCGCTGGTGCCCTTGCTGAACAGTTGATTAGCGCACACCACCATTTATTTACACCATTAAAAAGGATGTCATCATGGCAGAAGAAGAAAATACACAAAACGGACAAGACCAGCAGAAAGGCTTGCAATTACAGCGTCTGTATCTGAAGGACGTATCGTTTGAGGCACCTGGCGTGCCACAAATTTTCACCGAGCAGTGGAAGCCTGACATTAATGTGCAGCTGAACTCCTCATCACGCCAGTTGAACGGCGGTAATGATTATGAAACCGAGTTGACGGTTACCGTGACGGCCAAAAACGGTGATGCCGTCGTGTATTTGGTAGAGGTGAAGCAAGCGGGTATTTTCACGCTAACCGGCATGGAAGACGCAGAGCGCGATTTCTTGCTGGGCGCCTATTGCCCCAACCTGATGTTCCCCTATGTGCGTGAAACCCTCTCAGGCTTGGCCGCCAAGGGCACCTTCCCGCAGATGTTGCTTCAGCCAATTAACTTTGAAGCTTTGTATCAGCAAAAGCTGGCACAACAGCAGGCGCAGCAAGCGCAACAAAACGGCGAATCGCAAACCATTAACTGAGTTTTCGTCGCCATAAAAAAGGCCTGCCCGATGAGTGTGCATCGGACAGGCCTTTTTTGTTGCCAGACTATTTCTGGAGATACTTAAGCAGAATCTTGGCAGATGGTTAAATCGCCTTTGGGCCGATATACCTTGGTGTCAACATTAAATAGCCCCAGCAAAGTGTCGAACAGATTGTCCTGCGTAACGCGCTGCTGCGTGTAGTGTGACACACAGGCGACACTGGTCGGGTTGGCCGCTTGCCAGCTGTCGGAAAACCACATCAGCATGGGAATATGGGTTTGCTGACTGGGTGCCGTGGCATAATCGGCCGCGTGTAAGAAGAAACCGTCTTCTCCTAACGATTCACCATGATCTGACAGATAAATCATCCCAACCTGCATGCTGTCGGGCAGTTTCTCCAACCGTTTAATGACCTCATTCAAGATGTAGTCGGTGTATAACAGCGTATTGTCATAAGTGTTGACGATTTTCTGATAGCTGCAGTTTTGTAGCGCTGGCGTATTGCAAGTCGGTGTGAACTGACGGAATCGATCTGGATAGCGTTTGTAATAGGTAGGGCCGTGGCTGCCCTTTTGATGCAGCACCAGCAAACCTGGCTTGCCCAGTTTGCGTAACCGTTCATCCAGACCACGTAACAGAATGGCATCATAACAGCTGCCGTCTTTACATAAGCCGGGAATGGTCGAGCCAGTGATGTTCTGATGGGGCACACGGTTACATACATCTTTACAGCCGCTGTCGTTATCAATCCAGTTGATCGCGACGCCGGCGCGCTGCAAGATATCGAGGATGTTGTCGGTATTCTCTATTTTGACGCGATCGTAGTGGCTGCGTCCCATACGCGAAAACATGCAAGGCACGGAAATAAACGTCACAGTGCCGCAGGAGTGGGCATCAGGGAAATAGTGAATGTCGTTGCGAGCAGCTAATAGAGGGGTGGTTGGTCGCTCATAACCTTGTAATCCAAAGTTTTGTGCCCGCGCGGTTTCGCCCAGCACCAATACGACTAGCTTGTTGGCTTGCTTAGCCTTGGTGTTGGCAAAGTGGGCGTCAGTGCCCAGTGGCTGCAGTGGAATGTCTTCTTTCTCGACGGTGTTTTTCGCCAATTGAATAAGGCTGTTTAAATAATTATAAGGCACCAGCGTTTCACGCAGGTTGGAATGGTTGTAGTCAAAAAAGACATAGTCTTTCTTGTATTGGGTATAGGCCACCGCCGCGATTGCCAGCGAAATAAAGATGACTAGCGCCTTGTAGATCAGATGACGCCACCACACCGGATAGGTGATGCGACAGCAGACAATGACAATGGCGGGCAACACACCCGCCAGCAGAAAATTAATGGCGAGCCCGGGCGTGAAGTAGGAAATCGCCTCTGCCGGGTTGGTCTGAAAGACGTTAATCAACATGTCCGGGTTGATAAAGACATGATAGGCGTCGACAAAATACGCTGCCAACGCCGAGGTGGGCAATAGCAGGCAAAGGATAAACTTACTGAACCTCGGCCAAAGTAATAACGTCATCACCAAATGCACATAGACAAAGATGATGACGCAAAGAACGGCGAAAAACTCGACACTGATGTCCTCGCCACTGGCCGTAAATGACCACAGGCGATGCCACATGGTGTGGTTAAATACGATGAGGTAATAGGCCGTGAGCAAAACGGCAAGCAGGGCAACGGGCAAACGAGGCCGCCAGGAAGATGGCTGGTTGGGTGTGGTCATGAATAAGGCTCGTTGATGATTACAAAAGTCGTGGGGCGATTGTACAAAAAGCTCATTGCAAGGCTAAAATGCGTCACAGCAAAGCGTTATCAGCCAGCGCCGGGGAACTCTAGCTGCCGCCAGGCCTCAAAGAGCACGATGGCGCAGCTGTTGGACAAATTAATGCTGCGATTGTTCGGATACATAGGCAGCTTTAAGGTATTGCCCGGCTCAACCTGCTCGAGCACCGCTGGCGTCAGGCCGTAAGTTTCTGCGCCAAATAGCAGCACGTCTTCGTCTTGGTAGCGCACCTGGTCGTAACGTTTGGTGCCGCAGGTTTCGATGGCAAATAAGCGCCGCTGCCCCATGGCCTGCTGAAAAGCGGCAAAGTTGACATGTGTCGCCACATGCGCCATCTGATGATAGTCCAGCCCCGCGCGCTTGACCTGTTTATGGTCAATGGAAAAACCTAGTGGCTCGATGAGGTGCAACTGGGCGCCGGTATTAGCGGCCAGCCGGATAACATTGCCGGTGTTGGGCGGGATGCGCGGTTCGAAAAGGGCTAGGTGCAGCATGCGCTGCATTATGGATAAACAAAGGAAGAAAGTCATGATGAAATTTGTACTGGTGGCTGCGTTGACCACCATGCTAGCGGCATGTGGTGGCGGTGAGTCGGCTCGCCATGCGCCTATTGTAGTCGAAGTGGCTCCTCAGGCAGTTGCCTGTACCGGCATTACCAAGCAGCGCTGTTTGCAGGTGCGTTTCAAAGAGAGCGAGCCTTGGCAGCTGTTGTACAGTGACATTAAAGGCTTCGATTATAAACCCGGCTTTACTTACAAGCTGAAGGTTCAGCAGCAGGCTGCTGATCAAGAAAACCCCAACCATTCTCGCTTGGCGTGGGAGTTGGTTAAAGTGGTGCAGCGCACTGAGGTTAAATCCGGCGCAAATAAAGCAGAGACCAAGCAAGACACCACTCAGTCGGCCGGTTAACGTCGACTTTTCTTTTTTTGCAGTTATGTTGAGAGGTCACCGTGCCCGATAGCTTTACCGTTGCTCGCCGTCGTTTTTGGGTCATTAATTACATCGTGTTTTTGGCGTTGATTGTTTACATCGCCACCCTAGACCCGACCACTTCGTCACGCGGCTTTATGTTTGCCGCCGCGCTAGGTTACACCTTGACCTTCATGCTGCCTTTAATGGTTGCGTGTTGGTTATTGAAACACCTGCCTGGCGGGCGCTGGCTGGCTTCGTTCTTGGCCGTTATCGGCATGTCGGCGCTGCTGGTGTTCTTTTACGGCGACAGCATGATTTACCAGATGTATGGCTATCATTTTAATGGCTTTGTCTGGAATCTGGTGACCACACCTGGCGGCTTGGCATCGTTAGAAAGTAGTGATGCCACCTACGTGGTAGTGGGGCTAATCTGCGCTGCCATTTTTGTGGCCGAAGGTGTTTTGCTTTGGGCGCTTACGCACTTTGCAGGCCCCTTCCAAGTGCGTAAACCGCGCTGGTTAACCTGTGCCATTATTGTGGTCGTATTGGCCATGATAGGTGAGCGTGTCGCCTTTGGTATTAGCCACTTTGTGAGCTACCGGCCGGTGCTGGCAGCCGCCAATGGTATTCCCTTTTACCAACCGGCAACTTTTGCCACCCAGTTGATGGACATGGGATATAAACCGGCGCGCAACCAAGATTTTGAAGTGGAACATGTGGCGCACTATAGCCGGTTGCACTACCCGCTAAATCCGATTCACCTGCAGAAAAATGCGCCCTCGCCCAACATCGTCTGGCTGGTGGCCGAGTCGTTGCGCTGGGATATGCTCACGCCGGAAATCATGCCGCACGTGTGGAAAT
>CAYVZZ010000146.1:0-4666 GCA_964456185.1 uncultured Alcanivoracaceae bacterium | reverse complement strand
CACAATTAAACCCACCATAATATAGTAGGGTTCTATGGTTCAACACAGCCAAACGGTACGGGGTGCCGCTTTTGCAAAACCTTGCACAAAGATACAGAACCCCACCCTGCGTACGTCGTCTTCCATGAATTACACACCATTCGCACCATTTTTTAATTGTCTGTGACGCATGTGACGCATGTGACGGGTTATTCCACATTACCCCTACTACACAAAAACAATGTTCTGTGACGGGTTGGGTTAAAAAACATTGTTCTGTCAGCTTGTTTTCCATGTCGAAATACCCGTCACACCCGTCACACCCGTCACGCATTGCCGTATTTCGCTGCAAAATAATCGCTGGCATGGACGCTACTACCGTGGACGATCCCTGTGACGTAACGGCCATTGCGGTCTCTGCGCTTGCCAAAGCCCAACCTGTCGAGCCGGTCGCGGAAAGACTTCATGCTCAGGGTGCGGTGAATGCCGTTATCTAGCGCCCATTTTTTGTAATGGTCGTACAACACGCCCGCCTTGATTTCGTGCCGGTCGCCGGTGATGCAGTCGTCCTCTACGAACTGAGCCACTTGGTCGGCCTCAAGTCGCCAGTCTTCCCGAGCCTGTTGGCTACGCTTAGGCATCGTGAATCCATTGGTGACTGCCTTTGCATAGGCCATCAGCGCCATATTGAGAATGCCGGACAGCTCGGCCAGCAGCTTCGGCACCAGTTGGGGGTCGCAGTTGCCCAGCTCAGGCTTGAATACTTGGTCGAATTGTAGGATTAGCGCCCTACGGAATAGCGCGTCGGAAAAGTCGCGGGTGTGTGGCATGTGGTTGGTGCCGAACCAGCAAGTGGTGAACGGCGTCATTTGAAACGGGTCTTTGAACTTGTGTTCGACTGTCGCCTGCTCACCCGAGACAATACCTTTCAGCGCGGCATCGTCAATCACGGCACCTTGTTCAACCTCGGTGACGATATTCACTAGCTTGTTGTGCAGGTGGGCACGCTGGAACTTGTTGCCAAACTGTGACGGCTGAACACCTGCCACACTCTCAGCACCTGCCAGCGCCTCTAGCACCCGCAACAAGACAGATTTCCCGTTAGCACCAGAGCCGATAAGGATAATAAACCGCTCATAACGGCAGTGCGCCATCAGGGAATAGCCCATCATTTCGAGTAGTGCGGTTTGCTGCTCTTTGTCGTTGGGAAAGACTTCCTCAAGGAACTGTGTGAACCTTGGTGCCGTGGCGTTCTGGTCGAACTCGACCGGAATCTGTGTAGTGCGGTAGTTTTCCCGCTTATGCGGCGTTAGCACTATGTCTTCGCCAAACAGGGTAATTTCACCATTCAGGCAATTCACAACATCAGCGTTGCCGATGTCGAATTGATGGGCTGGCTTGAATACCTCTGTGGTGAATAGGTCGGTGACGGAATCCACCAGCGATTTTTTGACCTCTTCCGACTCGCTCAAGGTGTCTTGCACCCATTGGCGAACCGTCCGGCCTTCACACTTGCGCCAGACTCCCGTTTCACTCCATCGCCACACAAAAGATTGAGCTGCCAGTACGTTGTCGGCACCGATGACCTTTACCACCTCACGGGCAAGGTCTAGGTCGTCTTGTTCGTCATGACTGCGGCTGGCAGATAACGCCTCTTTCATAACGCCAAGTGGCATTTTGGTTTTCGTCTTGATGACGTTCCACACCATGCGGCGTGCCATCGCGTCAAGTGCGCCAGTCTCGGCCACAAGATTGTTGATAACGTCCGGCTCGCTGTCCTCGTCCAGTGCCTCGGCATCGGCCATCATTTCAGCGTATGAGCGTGGCTCGCTTTTTTCTTTAATAGGATTGGCTGCTAAAAGCGTATCCAACTCTGCTAAGCGTTCTTCGGTTGGTAATGATGTCATTGTGCCAACCTCCTGCTAACCTCTTTGACGCGCCTTTCTGCGAGCCTGACGCGGTCGTCATCAGATTCCTTGAACTTGCCTTTACGCATGTCGCAGGTGGCAACAAAGAGAATAGCTTTCTCTTCATCCAGAATTCGCGTCAGCTCAGCACGACTAAAGCCAGGTACTGCCGGTTTGCGTTGTGGCCGATGGCTTTTTACGAATAAGTCACGCAACTGCAAGCCAACAGCCGAAACAATTTCATCAGCAGTGCAACCTACCCAACACTTCACCAATACAGTGCCGTCCGGCGTTTCTTTAATGTTCATGCTGGGATGACGGTCGTCATGCGCAGGACAACATGCCAGCCAACCTTTTTTCGTCCTTTTGACCTTGCTCAGACGGTCGAGTAACACGTCAATGGGTTCCATTAGTCGTCCTCCGCAATAACACCCGCACGGCTGGTTTGTCCTCGTCATCAATCCAGTACTTGGCATACCGGCTGGCATTGCCGTCATAGTCGTGGAATGAAATGTATTCCGTCTTGATCTCGACAAGGTGCCGATGGCGCAATGAATGAACAACGCCGGGGCTATTGCTGGCGTGACATATTTTGTCGGCCTGTTCACGGGTAACAGCACCTTGCAGCAAGGCAGCAAGCAATCTTTGCTCGCGGGGAGTGATGCGGCTATAATTGGTATTACCGTTCGCCGCCTTATGAATGGTATTTGAAGCCCCGATGGTTGCCGCCTTGGGGCTTTCTTTTGGGTAATTCATGCTGCGCCCTCCTTTGTCTTTAGCCATGCGTCGATTGCTTCAACGCGATAGCCAACGCATCGGGGGCTAAAAACAATTTTGCGGGGGAAGCCGGGGTCACGCTCAGCAATGTTATAAAGCTGGCGCGTGCTGCATCCGATATACTCAGCAGCTTGTGGGGGTCGTAGTATGGCCTGCATGTTTATCTCCATTCGTGAACATGCAGACAGGTTATTTTTTTACTCTTTGCTGTTATTCGTCATTGGCCAAGCCCTTATGACTAACTTTTCCATGCGTTAGTTATTCTCTCGATGTAAGCATCACGCGCCGCTTTAGCACGAGCCTTTAATTCCTTGGGTGGCTGTAATTTTGTGCGCTCGCGCCGCAAGTGGTCAATGCTTACGCCAAACGCCTTGGAAACATAGGTCTCAGCATCGATTTTTTTCATTCCATAAATAGCATGAAGCTTGCTAACCTGTGCCGCCGCATAAGGAGCTTTAGGAATAAATCCCTCGCCTTTTATCAGCAACATTTCCGCCCGTTTGGTTGTTTTCAACGGCTTGCCGCCATCGCTCAATATATCCGCGATCATTGGCAGGGCTTCAGGTGGAGGCGTCACACCGCAGCGCAACAAATCAACAACATCCTGTTTATACAATTCGCAATCTTCATAAAGCTCTAAAAGTAAATCCCATTGTGTCATTGCACTGCCTCCAGCTTGGCCTTGGTTAGCCCGGCTGAGAAGGCGGCCAAGGCATCCTTGGATTGAGTCGGGGATAAATGACCATAGTGTGACTCAATCATTGCTACGCTCTTGTGACCGGCTAACTTGGCCACCGTCAGCAACGGTAAGCCACTTGTTACCAATGCGCTAATGAAGTGGTGGCGGAATGCGTAGAAGTCCAGATCAGGGGCGAGGCCGCCCAAACTCTTAGCGCGTCGCCAAGCCTTTATGTGCGCTTTTTTGTCCATCTTGCGCCCGGTAACAGGTGATGGAAACACTAGGCCACTTGTCGGCTTGCCTTGCTGTTCCCACCATTCACGCATCACCCTATGAATTGACTCAGGCAACTCCATGCGTACTACCGCCGGGTTTTTGTGGTGCCTTGTCTTTGTAGGCACTACGTCCAGCCGTTTGAAGTTGATATTTAGCTCCAGCCAAGTGAGGCCGATTAGATCGCCAGTACGTAGCCCTGTGTGCAACGCCAACAAGCAAAACGGAATAAACCAATGCGGGTATGCCACGGCATCCAGATCGGGCAGAAAGCCTTTACCATGCGCTCGGCTAGATCGACGTTCTGCGCGTTTTTGTTCTGCAAATCCATCAAGCCCAACATAAAGCCGTTGCAATTCATTATCCGTGAGCATCCGGCGTTTCTGCTTGCGCTCGGGGCTATGCATGGCATCCTCTTCTTCGGCTGTCGGATCGTCCAGCTTGTGACCTTTCAGTGGGTTGGCATCCAGTACCTCATCCCGTACTGCCTGATTGAGCATTGTGATTAGAGCGCTGTATTTACGCTTGATGGTGACGTGAGCCAGTCTCTTGGCCTCTTGTTCTGCCTGCCAGCGTTTGATCATGTCGGGCGTAATAGTGGCCATATCCTTATCGAGCAAGTCCGGGAACGATTGCCGAATCATTTGCAGCGTGTTCGTCCCTGAACGCTTGCGCGATTGATACTTCGCATAGTCACCTTCTAGGTAAGTCGATACCGTCCGAGCTTTTGCCCGCTCTGCTTCTGACTTGGCTTGCTTTCGTCGTGCCGCTTTCTCCTTTAACACGTCCTGATTGTCAGTGCGCCAGGCTAACGCTTTATTTGCAGCCTGCTCAGGCATCAATGCGGGATATTTACCGATAGTAGCAACACGCCGTCGACCATCATCAGCCTGATAGCGATAACGCCATGAGCCGCCGCTTTTTAGCTTTAGCAGGTGGAAGCCGGTAACTCGATCACACCACAAGGTAGCGCGCTCGTTCGCATCTTTTAAAAACTTACGCGCTTTGGTATCAGTGATCGACGTGGTAAGTGGACGGGCTTGCATGATGT
>CAYVZZ010000145.1:0-4667 GCA_964456185.1 uncultured Alcanivoracaceae bacterium | reverse complement strand
CCTCTTTAATATCTACATTTTCATTACCATCCGCTACGGCTGGACAGAAATCTTTCGCGATCCAAGCCAAACCAAACCGCAAATGATCGCCGGCATCATCATGCTGACTTTTTTATTGCATTATTGCTTGTCGATCCGTGGCGTCATGATCAGCATCTATTTTATGATCATGACATTTGGCATTTTCGCCTTGTCACGACGCGAAATGATTCTCATGTCGGCCTTTGTCGCGACCTGTTTTGGCATCTTACAAGGCATTGAGTGGTACACCGGCTACCGACAAAATCCACAGCTCATTGTGGGTGTGTCCGGCGTACTGGTCCTCGGATTAGCCTGGTTTGTGTATGTCGGCGGCTATATCCACAACCTGCAAAACAGCATCCGTGATCAGCGCGAAAGCCTGACATTAACTCGCGGCGAACTGGAACATGCCAACGAGCGGTTACAACACGCCTACGAGAAGCTGGAACGCATCGCGATACGAGATGAACTAACCGGCTTGTACAACCGACGCCATTTACTCGAAAGACTGGAAGAGCAACTTAATCTGGCCGAGCGCCATAACCAGCCCTTGCATGTGGCGATGATTGATCTGGATCATTTCAAACGCATTAACGACACCTACGGGCATGCTGCTGGCGATGCGGTTTTGGTGCATTTTGCCAAAGTGGCGCACGATCAGTTGCGTCTATCTGACTTTGTCAGCCGTTATGGCGGAGAAGAATTTATCATCACCTTCCAAGAGGGCGATGAAGCTGCCGTTGAAGACGTTGTCAATCGACTGCGCGACAACTTTGGCAACCACAAATTCAATGATATTGCCAAGGGGCTGACCATCACGTTATCTGCCGGTATTGCTTGTCGGCAGGCTGGAGACACTGCCAACACCATCATCGCTCGCGCCGATGATGCCTTGTACGATGCCAAAACCCACGGGCGCAATTGCGTCCGACTTTATAATGATCAATTGGTGACTTGAGCCAGGATAATGATCAATTGGTGACTTGAGCCAGGACTTGTTCAGAGAGTCCCTAAGCGCCATTATAGGCGCTGGTTTCCCAACACGATGAAGTTCAATGAATTCTCCAGCCAACCCTGATCTTATTAAGGGCATTAAACACCAGCTGCAACAACACGACGGCCTGCTTACCTGGGTAGAAACTCACGGCCTACTATGCGCACTCTCTTGCGGCCCGCAAACTATCGATAATTGGCAGGACGCGTTATTTATTGACGAGTCTTTTCCGCTGCCCAGCGAACTCACCCAGCAACTCACACAGTATCAACAACGCCTTGCTAGCCGATTAGGCTTGGGCGATGGCGTTACCCTGCCGTGCCGTCTTGATCCTTATCAGGATGACGAAGGCAGCGATTTAACTTCCTGGTGTGTGGGTTTCATGGCTGCCGTCTTCTGCGACCCTGATGCCTGGCAAGCCGCCGACAATGAAACGGTTGCGGAGTTTTTGTTGCCGTTTAACCTGATTTCCGGCGTGCTGGATGACGAAGAAGCAGACACCATTTGGGACAACGCCCAACTCATGCGTCAGATGGCCATGGGTATTCCTGCTTTATTAGAAGAACTTTACCTGCATTTCAACGCACCTGACATGCCCCAAGACAGCGGGAAAAAGTCGGGTGGCTAAACTCTGGCTACTTCTCCTTTTCGCGCTAGGCTGGCCGTTGACCAGCCTGGCGGCCTGCTCTGATGCGGTAGTAAACGCCACTCGGTTTTCTGCCCATTTCCAGCTTACTCCTACACACGCCATTAGTGATCAGGCCCTGCAGGAATCAGGACGACTATATTTTTACGGCGAATTTCAACTCGCCCATGCGCAGACACTCACCTTTCAGTGGCATCATGATGGAAAAGTCGTGCAGACCACGCAGTTGCAGGCTCAAAAAGGTCTTTGGCGTGGCTGGTCGGCTTACCCAATAAAGCATGACGGTGCGGGTCAATGGAAAGTCACCGTCGAGCAACACAACGGCTGTGGCATTGTCACTAAAACACTGGATGTCACTGCTACTTATCCGGTGCTACACAAGGCACGCCAGCTGATTCGAAATGGTGATGTTCTTGGGGCAAAATTACAGCTGAAAAAGGCATTAAAACAGTCGAATGCTAGCCGCGCCCAACAAACCCGTTGGCATCATTTCATGGCCACACATCTCATGCTGGCCGAGGCAAGAGTCGACATTGCGCAACACCGCTTTCTTGCCGCTAAAGGACGCTTGCAGTCATTGGAAGGAAAACTAGATGCTTCATTAGAAGCAAAACGGCAGGCGCTTTGGGTGGAGCTAACGCAAAGCGTTAAAGTCGCCAGCCGATCGGCTTTATATGAGCTAATTGCCGCTATCGACGTATTATCGCTCACTGCCGATTGCCCCACGAATCGTCAAGCGGCGGTGCGATTACTCAAGCCATTGCTCACTCAGCCACCACGCCTCGCCGCTTTCAGTGGCGAAGGCACCAAACACCAGCTGCTCGTTACCCTGCCCGGCGGCACCCAAAAACAACTCACCTGGCATTGCGACAAAAGCCTGCTGGCCGCGTGGTAAACCCGATACCGATCACCCTCACCCTTTTACAAGTAAGGGGCTAGCAAATGTGCCAATGCGTTACGCAATCGAGTCAGCTGGTGTTGTTGTTTTAGTGCGTCAAGCGTCAGGCGATTCGCGTTACTGACCCGCTGATCAATTTGGTGATTGATACGGGTGGTCAGATCAGCGTCATAACATTCCATATCGTATTCAAAGTTGAGCCGTAGACTGCGAGCATCCCAGTTACCAGAGCCGATCAATGACCATTGACCATCTACGGTCAGCAATTTGCTGTGATCAAACGGAGGTGGCGTCAGGTATATATGGCAGCCATCACGCGCCAACCAGCTCAAGAGGTGCAAGCTCGCCCAGTGAACGAGTGGCAAGTTATTCTTTTGTGGCAGAACGATATCCACCTGCACGCCTCGCAAGGCAGCCAGCTGCAAGGCAGTTTGCAATGCTTGGTCGGGCACAAAATACGGCGTCACTAACCGGATGGAGCGCTCAGCTAGGCCAATGGCGGCAAGCAGCACGAGACGCCGTTTTTCAAAATCGGCGTCAGGCCCGGTGCTAATCCCCCGGCAAAGCATGTTGCCCAGATGGGCAGAGCCGGTGTAGCTGTCATCCAATAGCTCGCCGGTGACAAATTGCCAGTCGGTGGCAAAGCTGTGCATAAAATGCCCCACCACAGGACCGCGCACCCTGAAGTGGATGTCATTCATGCGTGGCGGATGCCGCAGGTAACCGGCACGAAGGTTCATACCGCCAACAAAACCCAGATGACGATCGATGACCAGCAGCTTGCGGTGATTACGCAAATTCATATAGGGCATGCGCCAAGGGGCAATAGAATAGAGAAAGCGCTGCACCTGCACACCGGCGAATTTCAAGCGCCAAGTAACGGGCGGCAACGAATACCAACTGCCAAAACCATCTAGCAGCACATACACGGCGACGCCGCGCTGTTTGGCGGCTGCCAACGCGTCAATAAACGGCTTGCCGGCAGCGTCGTTGCCAAAAATATAAGTATTTAGGTAGATGCAATCGGTAGCGGCATTGATCGCAGCCAACATGGCATCCATGGCTTCTGGCGGCGACATGGGCTCGACATCATTGCCGGCAGTTAACGGCGTGCGCGTTAGCTGGGTGATTAACTCACGCATTCCTTCCCAGTGCGGCAAGGCATGGCTTGGCTCGGCGGCTGCCCGCCAGCCTTTTACGGTATCCAGCTCGCCGCCAATGAGGATGCGCGCGCGGCGCTGAATGCGGTTGATACCCAACAACAGATACAACACCACACCAAAGGCCGGTACCAGCCACACTAGGCCAACCCAAGCGGCCGCTGCCCGCGAGTCACGTTTGTGCAATACAATGTGAATGGTGGTGCCGATCGCCAAAAACAGGACAAATAGCGCCGCCAGTTGCGCCCAGTTGGCATTGAGCCACTGCTCAAGCTGGACAAGCAGTGCGTTGGCCTGCTGCAGCCAGTTGTTTGTAGGGGGATGAATAAGCGAATTAGTGGCCATTCATTTGCCGTTTTATCCGTTTTTATAACGACGCACTTCCAACACGTCTTCCAGTTGATCAACCCGTGCGATCAGACTGCCCAAACCACTTAACGACTCAATCTCGATGGTCATTAAAAACGTCACCGTATCATCTGTCTTATGCACGTCTGTATGCAGCGCGGTGACATTCACTTTTTCGCTGGCGAGTACCGAGAGCAAGTCGCGCAAGACACCGGGGCGATCTCCTGCCCTAACAAATAAGTCCACTGGGTACGCAATGTTGTTACTTCCGCCCCAGGATACTTCGATAGTACGTCCTGGGTCATCGGCTTGTAAGGCCAATAAATTGGAACAAGCGGCTTGGTGTACGGTTACCCCACGCCCGCGGGTGATATAGCCCATAATGGCATCGCCTGGCACCGGGCGGCAGCACTCGGCCAGACGCGTGAGCATTTGGTCGGCACCGGCAACCTGCACGGCGTTATCCTGGCGACTATTGGTGTGTATGGCTTGCGGAAACTCAAAGGCCTTTTGTGATGGCGGTGCCAGCTCGGTCTGCAACAAATTGCTGATACGCTGTAATTGCAGCCTGCCACTTCCCAAGGCCACCAGCATTTCATC
>CAYVZZ010000144.1:0-4752 GCA_964456185.1 uncultured Alcanivoracaceae bacterium | reverse complement strand
CTCAAAAATGGCCTGGCGTTTTTTGCGGCATTATTCAATACGCACCTTAATATTTTTCAATTTGGGGTCGCTGCACTATAAACGGCCGGTAGACGCCACCGCCTGATGATAGGAGGTGTGCAAGCGTCCCGTACGCGGATTTACCAACAGTGGCAGCTTGTCGGTATAGGTGTTCTTCAATTTGGCGAGGCCGCGATAGTCCAAAATGATGCGTGGCAAGGCATAGTCCTGTGCCAGCTCACTGAGCACCGCCTCGGCGGTAGAAGGTGCCCCCTTGGGCGTTTTCTTGGTGACCGGCAGCTCGAGCTTGTCGTAAAGAATCTCGCGCAATTGTTTGGTCGAGGCCAGATTAAAGTGTTCACCAGCTTCCTCGTAAGCCTGCTGCTCCAATGTTTGCATGGACACGGCCAGCGACTGACTTTGCTCGCGCAGCATTTGCTGGTCGATATAAGCGCCATGGCGCTCCATGCGGCTCAGCACAGGAACTAGGGGCAATTCCAAGTCAGTGAGCACTGACTTCAGGCCGCCTTCATCGGCCAGTTGGGCTTCCAGTGTTTGCTGCAAGGCCAGGGTGATATCGGCATCTTCGGCGGCATAAGGCGCGGCCTCTTCCAACCCCACTTGATTAAACGTCAGCTGCTTCTTGCCTTTACCGGCAACACTTTCGAAGGAAATCGTGCTGCGCTGCAAATAGGTTTTTGCCAACGAATCCATGTCGTGGCGGCTGGCCGTAGAGTTCAACACATAAGAGGCCAACATGGTGTCTTCGATGCCCGCCAGCGCAATGTCGTAATTGGCCAAGACACTCATGTCGTATTTGGCGTTTTGCAGGATTTTGATCTGCTGCGGGTCTTCCAACAAAGGCTGCAAAGCCTTGAGCACGGCTTGGCGTTCCAGCTGGTCGGGCGCGCCCGGGTAGTCATGGGCGACGGGGATATACGCCGCCTTGATGACGCCGTCATGAAGTAGAGCCACACTGACACCGACAATTTCCGCCTGCATGTAATCGAGACTGGTGGTTTCGGTATCGAACGCAAACCGCTCGGCCTGTTTGAGTTGGACAAGCCATTGGTCAAACGCGGCTTGCTCCAACACCGTTTCATAGTCGGCCACGGCGGGGGCGGGTGTCTCGGATTCACCGGCCTCGACGCCCCATTCTGCACCCAGGCTTTTAAACTCCAGTTGTTGCAGCAGCTTGGCCAACGCCTTTTCATCGGGCGCGCCCAGCTGCGCATTTTGTGCCTCGGGGGGTAGCTCACAGTCCAGCTTGATGGTGGCCAATTGATAGGACAGCTTGGCCTGCTCAACGTGATCGGCCAGCTTTTTAGCCAGGCTTTTGGCACCGCGAATGTCCAGCGTCGGCACCTTGTCCAAATTGTCGTAGATGGTGTCAATAGAGCCAAGCTGATTAAGCAGCGCGCAAGCAGTCTTTTTGCCGACCCCCGGCACGCCGGGGATGTTGTCGGCTTTGTCGCCCATGAGCGCCAGGTAATCGATAATCAACTCCGGCGGTACGCCAAACTTTTCCATCACCGATTGCGGGTCATAACGCTTGTCGTGCATAGTGTCGACTAGGGTGATGTGGTTGTCCACCAGCTGTGCCAAGTCTTTGTCACCGGTGGAAATGAGCACATCTTTGCTGTCGGCGGCGAGCTGCTTCGCCAGGGTGCCGATAACATCGTCGGCCTCGACACCGGGCACCATAATCAGCGGCAGCCCCAAGGCCTCGATAAACTGGTGCAAGGGTTTGATTTGCACCCGCAAGTCGTCCGGCATGGGCGGACGGTTGGCTTTGTAATCGCTATATTGTTCGTGACGAAAGGTTTTTCCTGGGGCGTCGAACACCACCACCAAATTGCTGTCGGGGTGGTCACGGCGCAAACGCCCGAGCATGTTAATGACCCCGCGAATGGCGCCGGTGGGCTGGCCTTGGCTGGTGGCCAGTGGCGGCAGCGCGTGAAAGGCGCGAAACAGGTAAGACGAACCATCGACAAGTATTACGGCAGGGTGGGTCACAGGCATATCCGGGTTATTCAGGTTAAAACGGTAGCGTCACCCCAGAGTGAGGTGCGACTGGTTTGCGAGTATCCCCGTGTGCTGCGGCTGGGTCAAATCCGCGCGGCAACGGCCTGACTCACTTCCTGCAGAGCAACCTTGGCGGCAGGCAACACACCCGCCATGCCGATAAAGCCATGTACCAGCTGTCGGAAATCCATATGGGTTACATCGACGCCGGCCTGCTGCAACTTGGCGGCATAGGCCAGACCCTCATCACGCAAGGGATCAGTTGCCGTCACCAACAAGGTGGGCGGCTGATTGGCCAGGGTTTCCGTCTCGGCCAAACCAGGTGACGCCAACAGCTGCTTGGCGTCATCTTCGCTTTGCAAATAATGGTCGAGGAACCAGCCCATGAGATCACGGGTAAGGCCATAACCTTCGGCGTAGGTATTAATGGATTCGGTTTGCATGCGCAGATCAAGCGTGGGGTAAATCAGGCACTGCATCACCGGCAACGGCAGGTGGCGGGCAGCGGCCTGCTGGCTCACCACGGCAGCCAGATTGCCACCGGCAGAGTCCCCCATTACGCCCAGGCGCTCC
Organism: uncultured Alcanivoracaceae bacterium; assembly: GCA_964456185.1. Taxonomy (GTDB): domain Bacteria; phylum Pseudomonadota; class Gammaproteobacteria; order Pseudomonadales; family Alcanivoracaceae; genus CAYVZZ01. Next base: position 2,154 of record CAYVZZ010000144.1, on the reverse strand, counting down.
GGGTTAAGTCCCAAGGTATCCGTGTGCTGCACAAACCATTGCCAGGCGGCAACAGCGTCTTCGGCGGCAGTCGGAAAGGGATATTCGGGGCCCAGCCGGTAGTCTACCGACACAACCACTGCATCCATTTGCTCGGCCAACCAACCGACCACGCCATCATAATCGTCGACACGGCCAATGGTAAAACCACCACCGTGAAAAAACAGCAAACCCGGCATTGCCGCCGTGTGCTGTGTTGCTTGGGGATGATAACTGCGCATCAATAGCTCGACGCCATCGACGTGCAGGTAATGATCGCGCAGGGTGACGGTATCGGGCAGCGCCACGTCCATCATGCGGAACATCTCATTATAAAAATGCCGCGCCTGCTTCAAACTGCGTTCGTTGAGAGGTTTCTTGGTGCGATTGGCCGCCAGTAAAAAACGCAGCCGAGGGTCTAACATGGAGCGGTCGACACCACCGGCAAATTTTTCACCGAGCCAGCCGCAAACACCTTCGGGCATGGCCAGCGAATTACGTAAGGTAAGTCGTTCCATTGCGAGGCGTAACATGGTGTTTTCCTTTATCCGGCAGCCTAGAAGAGGTACTGCAAACGCCCTTCAATCGAGCTGACTTCCCAGTAGGATTCATCAATATAGTGGCTGTAACCCAACGCCATGTTGATTCGTGGCGTGGCCTTGATACCAAGATCCAGCCCATAACTTATCGAGGTGTCATCGTTACGTTCGGTGTCGCGGCGCGGTGACGGGCCGGCGGTTTTCATCTTGGCATCCGCCACACCGGCGTATACCTGAGCATAGAAAAATTTCCACACCGGCACCTTTACCGTGGCATAAGCTGTCGCCAGATGATCAAGAGAGAAAGCCGTGTGATGATATTCGTCACGCGCTACCGAACGCGCCAAGCGAAAACCCACGCCGACATAATCATTCACCATGGCGGTAGCCCCCACACTTAAAATGGGCAGCTTCACTTCGTAATCGTCAAATGTCATGGTGACCTGACCAATGCCGCCAGACACATAAGAACGCGGTTGCTGCTGGTAAACGGATACCTCGTCGGCGGCCAGCGCAGGCAGGCTAAACAGCCATGCCAAAACGCCCAACAAAGCACAGCCTAGAGAAAGCGGGGATTTCATAAAGTTTCCTTTGTGGTGCCTTTTATTATTATAGTGTGGTCATGTTTGCGCGAACGGACACTCTTTATAGCATGACAAGCATTTTAACGCGATAATACAGCCATGTCCGTATTCACTCCGCTTACTTCAGCACAAATGCAACAGTTGCTTGATGCGCATCAACTGCAGCTGGTGGGTTTCTCTGCCGCCAGCGAAGGCATCGAAAACAGCAACTTTTTTGTCACCGCAAATACGACGGCTGGTGATAATCGTAAGTTAGTGCTTACCATCTTGGAAACACTGTCTGCCGCTGAAGCGAGCTGGTTTGCGGATGTTCTTACAGAACTTGCCGACCAAGGGCTGCCTGTGCCACCACCACTGGGTGAGCTACAGGCCTTCAACGGCAAACCGGTTACGCTGGCACCTTGTGTCGCGGGCGAGCACCCTGGTGTGCCGCGCTTACAACAAGCCCAAGCCTGCGGGCGCTTTCTCGCCCGACTGCATCAGTGTTCGATCAATACACCAGCCCCTCTGCCGGATGAACGACAGCGCTTGATGTCACTTGCCGAACACATCACTCAGCTACCCAAAGAATGGCAGACGCCTGCCAGACAGCTGCTCAAACAATGGCAAGCAACCGCCGACAAGGCCGCTTATCGATTGATTCACGCCGACCTCTTTCGTGACAACACCCTGTTTGTGGGTGACCAATTACAGGGCGTGCTGGATTTCTATCATGCCTGCTATGACCTGCCGATTTATGATGTCGCGGTGGCGCTGAATGATTGGGCATTGGATGAAAAAGGCAAGCCGGACGCCGCATTGGAAAATGCATTGCTGACAGGCTATCTGTCAGTGACTGCCTTACCGCAGGCCAGTCTCTTACCCCTTGCTTTAGCCGTGGGAGCATTACGATTTTGGTTATCGCGCTTGGCGGCCAGCGACACCGCACCTGACGCCAGTGAAGGGCGGGGCAGTAAGCCACCCGCCGAATTTGCTGCCAAATTTGCCATACGCTGGCAACAGCTGTCTGCCGA
>CAYVZZ010000143.1:0-4849 GCA_964456185.1 uncultured Alcanivoracaceae bacterium | reverse complement strand
TTGGCGGGCACTGGGTCCGCTCCACCACAGCCCCCGTCCTGTTGGTGGGGACCTTGTCCGCGACAAAACACACAAGACACAACCAGGACAAATAAATGCCCTACCAATCCGTACTCAAACCCGGCCTCTTCGCCGACCAAAACATCATCGTCACCGGTGGCGGCTCCGGCATCGGCCGCTGCACCGCGCATGAACTGGCAAGCCTAGGCGCACACGTCATCATCCTCGGTCGCAAAGCCGACAAACTGGAAAAAGTCGCTGCCGAAATCACCGAAGACGGCGGCAAGGTCAGCTACCACACCTGCGACATCCGCGATGAAGAGAAGGTAAAAGACACCGTCAAAGCCATTTATGCCGATTGCGGCCAAGTCCACGGCTTAGTGAACAACGCCGGCGGCCAATACCCCTCACCTTTAGCCATGATTAACCAAAAAGGCTGGGAAACCGTGGTGCGCACCAATCTCACCGGCGGTTTCCTGATGGCACACGAGGTCTATACCCAAGGCATGAACCGCCACGGCGGGGCCATCGTCAACATTGTCGCCGACATGTGGGGTGGCATGCCCGGCATGGGGCACTCAGGGGCCGCCCGCGCGGGCATGGTGAACTTCACCCAAACCGCTGCCTACGAATGGGGTTGCTCTGGCGTGCGCGTAAACGCCGTCGCCCCCGGCTGGGTGGCTTCATCCGGTATGGATACCTACCCCGATGGCTTCAAGGCTGTGATTAAAAAACTGAAAGGCGCCGTGCCACTCAAACGCCTCGCCGAAGAAGCCGAAGTGTCCAGTGCTATTTGTTTCTTATTGAGTGAGGGCGCGGCCTTCATCAGCGGCACTTGTGTACGCATCGACGGCGCAGCCAGCCAAGGCAACACCGCCGTGTATCCGCTGCCCGACCACAATAACTCCAAGCCCTACCAGGGCTTTCACCGCGCCATCAAACCCAAACTGTTCGACGACGAGGACTAATCCATGCCGGTGATTGAATCGCACATTGACCCCAACAGCGACAGTTTTGCCGCCAACCGCGAGGCCATACAGGCTTGCGTGGACGAATTTCGCGCCGTGGAAAAAGCCGTCATCGACAAGGCCGAAAGCAAACGCGCCCGTTACGAAAAACGCGGCAAAATGATGCCCCACGACCGCATCGCCCATTTACTGGATGCCGGCTCGCCCTTCCTCTGCCTGCTGAATCTCGCCGGCTACGAGATGGACGACGACAAAGACGGCACCGAAGCCGGTGGTGGCATCATTTCCGGCATCGGTTATGTGAATGGCGTGCGCTGTTTGGTGAGCGCCTCCAACTTTGCCATCAAAGGCGGCACCATCACGCCTGCGGGCTTGAAGAAAACCCTGCGACTGCACCAAATCATTCGCGAAAACAAATTACCGGCCATTTCCCTTTCGGAATCCGGCGGTGCCAACCTTAATTATGCTGCCGACATCTTTGTGGAAGGCGCGCGCACCTTCGCAAACCAAGCGCGCCTATCGGCTATGGGTATCCCGCAAATCACCGTGGTGCATGGCAACGCCACCGCAGGCGGTGCTTATCAACCGGGGTTGTCCGACTACCTCATTATGGTACGCAACAAAGCCAAAATGTTCCTTGCCGGCCCGCCATTGCTAAGAGCCGCCACCGGCGAAATCGCCACCGATGAAGAACTCGGCGGTGCCGAAATGCATGCCACCCTTGCCGGTACCGCAGAATACATAGCCGCCGACGACGCCGACGGCATCCGCCAAGCCCGCGAACTGGTCGGACGACTGGGCTGGAACGAGCAACTGGCCCCCGCCCCGGAACACCATTGGGAAGAGCCACTATACGACGCCGAAGAACTCTTGGGCATTGTGCCCTGCGACAACCGCAAGCCCTATGACGTACGCGAGATTATCGCCCGCATTGTCGACGGTTCCGACTTTCTGGATTTCAAATACGACTGGGACCAAGGCACCATTTGTGGGTTCGCCGCCATCGAAGGGCGACAAATCGGCATCATCGGCAACAACGCCCCCATCACCCCACAAGGCTCCGCCAAAGCCGCGCAATTCATCCAGTTATGTGAACAAAGCGGCCGTCCGTTATTGTTCCTACACAACACCACCGGCTTCTTGGTGGGCACCCAAGCCGAACAAGCCGGCTCCATCAAACACGGCTCGAAAATGCTGCAAGCCGTGGCCAATGCCACCGTACCCAAACTCTCCATCGTCATCGGCGGCTCTTATGGTGCGGGCAACTACGCCATGTGCGGACGCGGCCTCGACCCGCGCTTCATCTTCGCCTGGCCCAACTCGCGCGTCGCCGTCATGGGCGGCGAACAAGCCGGCACCGTGCTGAAAATCGTGGCCGAGGCCAAACAAAAATCCCAAGGCATCGAGCCCAACGAAGAAATGCTCGACATGCTCGCGAAAGCCACCGCCGAGAAACTCAACAGCCGCTCCACCGCCCTCTACGGCACCGCCCACATCTGGGACGACGGCATCATCGACCCAAGAGACACCCGGCGTGTGGTGGCCGAATGCCTGAGCATTTGTGACGAAGCCGAACGGCGGACGCTGCGCCCCAACACCTTTGGAGTGGCGAGGTTATGATGGGCTTATTGTTTGGGAACCATTGGTTCGGCGCTGAACAGGGAGTCTCTCCTGTGTTCCGTCGGTATTGGTCCGGCACTGAACCGGAAGCTTTTCCTGTGTTCCGTCGGCTGCGCCTCCAAGTCACTCAGGAAAAGCTTCCGGTCCAGTGCCTAGTTAGGTGGGAAATCTTACGTTCTGCCAGTGGTATTAGAATGTACTCCAAGCGCACTGGGAGGCGAAGCCGACGGAGCATTGGAGTGCATCCCAATACCGCCACAACACCCAACAGCAACTACCAAAAGATACCCACGCACACTCAACAAATTGGTGACAATCAACAACCACCAACTTCACGCATTAAAAGTGAGATTGGAACCTTATCCAAGGTGTACTTGGAGGCGCAGCCGACGGAGCCTTGGATAAGGTTCCAATCTCACGACCAAAGCCAACTAGAAACACCCCACGGAGCCCAACATGCAATTCACTGAACAACACCAAGCCCTCCGCAAAACCGCCCACGACTTCGTGGAAAAAGAAATCAACCCCCACGTCAAAGAATGGGAAGCCGCCGGCGAATTTCCCATTCACGACATCTTCAAAAAAATGGGCAACCTCGGCCTATTAGGCGTCACCAAACCCGAAGAATACGGCGGTATGGGCCTCGACTACTCCTACGGCATGGTACTCGCCGAAGAAATCGGCGGCACAGCAAACTGCGGCGGCGTGCCCCTCTCCATCGGCGTACAAACCGACATGGCCACCCCCGCCCTCGCCCGCTTCGGTAGCGACGAACTCAAGCGCAACTACCTCGCGCCCGCCATCGCCGGTGACATGGTCGCCTCCATCGCCGTCTCCGAACCCCAAGCCGGTTCCGACGTCGCCATGGTCAAAACCACCGCCAAAAAAGACGGCGACGACTACGTCATCAACGGCACCAAAATGTGGATTACCAACTCGCCCAAAGCCGACTTCTTCTGCCTGCTCGCCAACACCAGCGAGGGCAAACCCCACTACAACAAATCGCTCATCGTCGTCCCCAAAGACGCTGGCGGCATCACCGTCGACAAGCGCCTCGACAAAATCGGCATGCGTTCCTCGGAAACCGCCCAAGTCTTCTTCGACAACGTGCGCGTACCGCAACGCCACCTCATCGGCCAAGAAAACATGGGCTTCATGATGCAAATGATGCAGTTCCAGGAAGAGCGCCTCTTTGCCGCCGCCTCCAGCCTGAAAGGCATGGACAAAGTCATTGATGAAACCATCGACTACGCCCGCCAGCGGAAAGTCTTCGGCATGAGCCTGCTCGACAACCAAAGCGTGCACTTCCGCCTAGCCGAGCTCAAAACCGAAGTCGAGCTACTGCGCGCCCTCACCTACCGCGCCTGCGAACAATACATGAACAACGAACCCGACTCCCTGCGGCTCGCCAGCATGGCCAAACTCAAAGTCGGCCGCCTGTCACGCGAAGTCTCCGACGCCTGCCTGCAATACTGGGGCGGCAACGGCTTCATGATGGACAACCCCGCCAGCCAGCTATTCCGCGATGGCCGGTTAGGCTCCATCGGCGGCGGCGCAGACGAAATCATGCTCGGCATCATCTGCAAAACCATGGGCATCCTGCCCAGCAAGAAGAAATAACTGGGATGACGACGATAGCGGGATGGGTGCCTTCTCCAGGGTGACTTGGAGGCAAAGCCGACGGAACCCTGGAGAAGACACCCATCCCGCGACTCAAACAGTGACAACGACACACCAAAGGCAACCACCATGACCCAGCTCAACACACTACTCATCCAGGAAGACGGCCCCTTCCTACACATCACCCTCAACCGGCCCAAACAACGCAACGCCATGAGCCTGGACATGGTCGAAGAGCTGTCACAAACCTTGAATGACGCAGCCGACAACCCCAACATCCGCGCCATCTCACTACGCGGTGCTGAAGGCCACTTCTGCGCCGGCGGCGACATCAGCGACATGGCCAAAGCCCGTCAACTCGCCGCCAGCGAAGGCAATAAAGCCTACAGCCAATTCAACCGCCGTTTCGGCGAACTGTTGGAACAAGTGCAACACCAACCCCAAGTCGTCATCACCCTATTGGAAGGCGCCGTACTCGGCGGCGGCTTCGGCCTGGCCTGCGTCTCCGACATCGCCATCGCCACACCCGACTGCCAATTTGGCCTACCCGAAACCGGCCTCGGCATCATCCCGGCACAAATCGCCCCCTTCGTCGTCACACGCATCGGCCTCACCCAAGCCCGCAAAATCGCCCTCACCGG
>CAYVZZ010000142.1:0-4853 GCA_964456185.1 uncultured Alcanivoracaceae bacterium | reverse complement strand
CGGCTACATCAAAGAGCACGGCATGGAGCAAATCGCCCGTGACGCGCGCATTTCTACACTGTATGAAGGCACCACCGGCATTCAAGCACTCGACCTGCTTGGCCGTAAAGTACTGTTAGGTACCAAAGGCAAGTGTGTGCGCGAATTCAGCGGCAAACTCTTGGCCTTTGGTCGCAAGCACATTGCCGATAGCACTCTGCGTCCCTTCGCCTGGAAACTCATCAAGATTGCTGGCGAGTGGAACCTGCTGACCACGCGTATCATGCTCACGGCGGCCAAAGACCGCGACATGGTCGCTACCGCCAGCTACGACTTCCTGATGTATTCCGGCTATGCTTTCATGGCCTATGCTTGGGCACTACAGGCGGCTGTTGCCAAGGACAAGCTGGCTAACGGCGGCGAACAACCGGCGGAGTTCTACCAGGCCAAACTGGCCACCGCCGAGTTCTACTTCGACCGTATGTTACCGGCAGCTAAAGGCCATGCCTCGGCTGCGCTGAAACCCACCAAGAGCACCATGCAATTGGAGCCGGACAACTTCAGCTTCGACTACGAGTAAGCCATCGCCAGGGTGTGCGGCAATTTGATGCCGCACACCGCGCTTTGTTTCTCAAAAAGCGTGGCACAAAACGCCTCGCGTGCTAATCTGACAGCCTGAAACGCACAAAACAATAAGGGCACAGCATGCAACTTTTCACCAAAAAACGTGCACTCATTACCGGCGCCGGTAGTGGCATTGGCGAACTACTCGCCCACAAGTTGGCATCACAGGGTGCCGAAGTCATTGTTACCGCGCGCAGTAAAGCCAAATCCACGCCCGTGGCCAATGCCATCAAAGCCAAAGGTGGACGCGCCCACGCCATGACGCTTGATGTCGGTAAGGTGGGTTCTTTCGAAAAATTCCGCGAGACACTCCACGACCAAATCGGTCCCATTGATATTCTTATCAATAATGCCGGCGTTGTTTTTGGTGGCGAATTCGAAAAGGTACCGCAAGAAAAGCACTTGGACACTCTGAAAGTGAATACCCTTGGGGTGGTCGCACTCAGTCACACCTTCCTGGAAGATTTGATTGATTCCAAGCAAAGCTGGCTGGTGAATATTTCCAGTGCCTCAGCCTTTATTGGCCTACCATTTGGTTCCAGCTATGCGGCCAGTAAATGGGCCGTGCTGGGCTTTTCCGAATCATTACGCTTGGAGCTGAAAGAGCGCGGTCACGACAATGTTTGCGTCACCACCATCTGCCCCAGCTACATTTCCACCGGCATGTTTGACGGCGTAAAAAGCCCGATGATGTCACCCATGCTGACGCCGGAAAAAATTGTCGATTCCATCTTACGGGGCATGCGCCGTAAGGCGTCCATTGTGCAAGAGCCCGCCATGGTGCGCAGCATCGACCTGTTCAAAGGCGTATTGCCCCGGCCCATTTGGGACGAAGTGGCCAAACGCACCGGTATTTCGGGTTCCATGCGCCATTGGCGAGGCAAGCACTGAATACTTGCCAAGCCTTTGGGCACATTAATGACAAACCGTACCTAATAAAATAATAACTCTTGGAGCCATCGTGAAAGCACTCGGCCCAGTCGATCAGATGTTCCTGCTGTTGGAAAAGCGTCAGCAGCCTATGCATGTAGCCGGCCTACAATTGTTTGATTACCCCGAAGGGGCCGACCGCAAATACGTCAGCCGTTTGGCCGAGTCCATGCGCAGCTTCTCCCATCCGCAACCGCCTTTCAGCCAGCGTTTACAGCGCCATTTGGGGCGACCTTTTTGGATTGAAGATGATCAATTTGATATTGACCATCACTTTCGTCATGAGGCACTACCCAAGCCGGGGCGCATTCGCGAGCTGCTTTCGTTGGTATCAGCGGAACATTCCAACCTGCTCGATCGGGAAAGGCCGCTCTGGGAAGCCCACCTGATTGAAGGCATTCGCGGCAAACGCTTTGCACTTTATACCAAGGTGCACCACTCGATGATGGATGGCATTTCGGCCATGCGCATTGGCATGCGTGCCCTGTCCAAAGACCCAGATGAACGCGACCTGCCACCCGTTTGGGCTTATACACCCAAGAAATTTCAGCGTGCCGCCCCCACTCCTGTGGATGCAGTCAGTGGCTTGGCGCGGTTAGCATCGGGCACGGGTAAACAGGTGGCCACTCTGCCCGGCCTCTTGCGCGAGGTCTATAAGGTCAGCCAAAAAGCGCGTAAAAACGACGATTTTGTCTCTATTTTCCAAGCACCTCATTGCGTCTTGAATGAACGCATTACCGGCTCTCGGCGCTTTGCCGCCCAGTCATACTCACTGTCACGCATCAAAACCATTGGCAAAGCTTATAATTGCACCGTCAACGACATCGTGCTCACCATTTGTGGCAGCGCCTTGCGCGAATACCTGATTGGTCTTAATGCGTTACCTGATAAGCCCCTGATTGCCATGGTGCCGGTTTCTCTGCGTGATAATGACAGTGCCGGTGGCAATAACATCGCCATGATTTTGGCCAATTTGGGCACGCACATTGCCGACCCGGCCAATCGTTTACGCGTTATTAAAGCCAGCGTAGAAGACGCCAAAACACGCTACAAGCAAATGAGCAAAAACGACATTCTCAATTTCACTGCGCTGACACTGGCACCCACCGGCTTGAATCTGCTCACCGGTTTAGCGCCCAAATGGCAAGCCTTCAACGTGGTGATTTCTAATGTCCCCGGCCCACGTGAGCCACTCTATTGGAATGGTGCCCGCCTGAGCGGCATGTACCCGGTTTCCATTGCGCTGGATCGCATGGCGCTCAACATCACCTTAACCAGCTATTGCGACCAACTGGAATTCGGGCTAATCGGCTGCCGACGTACCTTGCCCTCCATGCAGCGCATGTTGGATTATCTGGAAAAAGGCCTGCGCGAGCTGGAAATCGCTGCCGATTTAAAATAAATCGGCTAAATTGCTAAAAACAGTAGCGTTGTACAAAAAAGCCATGTACATTGCCGGTATGTGGTCATTTTGATCATATAACAAGCTGCAGCTTGTGGCAGTGGTACGTTAGGCAAGTTTCTTCATGAAGATCCACCCTTCAACCCATTTCACACCTGCAAGCAACAACTATTTAGATTTTTGAGGTATTAGCTCCATGGCAACAGGTACAGTGAAGTGGTTTAACGATTCTAAAGGTTTCGGTTTCATCACTCAGGACGACGGCGGCGCAGACGTATTTGTACACTTCAGCGCAATCCAATCTGAAGGGTTCAAATCGTTGGCTGAAGGCCAGCGCGTCAACTTTGACATTCAAGATGGCCCCAAAGGCCCTCAAGCTGCCAACGTCTCTGCTGAGTAATCAGTACTGCTTTGGCAAAAAAGGCTCCTTTTTGGGAGCCTTTTTTATTGCCTCAATTTTTAGCATGTCTCAAAAAGGATCATCCAACGGATCCTCGCTGGGAATCCGGTAAGGCGGCAGGTGCAATCCTTCAAACGCCAATCCCAAAAAAACCGCCTCGCCTCGATATCGCTCCTCCCCCAAGCTAGTAAACTCAAACTGGTAGCTCCGCTGTAATACCCAGTCACCCGCCTGATTGCGTTTTATCTTCCAACGGTAAACTTGCACCGTTTCATCAAGCAGTTGTAGCTGTAACCCTTCACACTTTTTTCGTATTTTCCGGAGCGCAATATCCTTCATGCCACGCTGATGCCACCAGGCTACAAAAAAGCAAAAGATAGCTAGCAAAAACAACAAATCAATCATACAATCAACAAGTTATGAATAATTCAAATGAATCAACCAGTTAGATAAATAGACGCCGTTTATCAGATATTTGCTACCACTCATCTGTTTGCCCCTTTTATCCATTCTACGAAAAAGCTATTACTTGATCTGTGTCAAAATTACATTTTCGACGATTCGACAGGCTTCCGGGAGGTTTGCCATGGATGTGCATCACATTGCTTTCATCGGCCTAAGCGACCGTTGCATCCAAGCGTGTCTTTCCATGCTCGGCATCATGGCCAACATGGCCAATGTTCAATGGCGTCCCAGTCGGCCGGAACAAGCTGATGTGGTCATGTTAACACCCCAACAGCTTGATCAGGCACCTGCCAACAAACCTTTCATTGTCGTATACGAAAAAAGTCAGCCAAAACCGGATGCCAATTATTGTTTATCGCACCCGTTTCGTGCCATGCCACTGATTGATCTGCTGAAGCAGATTATGGATAAGCATTTTCCCTCTACCCAACATGACGTCACCGCAACACCACCGCAATCCAACACCATGGCTTCCAACCAGCCTTTTTCACAGCAATTAGCGAATTTACTGGCCAATGAATGTGATTGTCATGGCACCATGCCCGTTTTGAGCAACGTAGGTGCGATTTACCTACAGCCCAAAAATCACCGTTTTTACGCCAGCCGCTTACTTTTGCGTAAATTACAAAATGGCGATGTGCACTTTCATGAGTTTCAACATTCTGTTGAGACTCCGCCACCGGGTCTGATTGAGCAGCCCCTTTTCCTACTAGGATGGTATCTTGCCGACATACCCGAAATGTCGCTCGCCCCTTGGTTAGATAAAAATGCCACTTTCCGTTTGACTCGTTGGCCGTTTATTAATGCCCTACCGAGAGATCGCGAACGCTTGGCAATTTGCGCCTTACTGACGCGCCAGGCATTGTCCTATGATGCAATTAAACGCTTAGCCAAATGCAGTGACCATTCTTTAACTCATTTTCTTAATGCCGCAGCGATAATTGGCATTCTGGATAATCGTGCGACCAGTGCCGTGGAAATTAAAGTCAAGCCGGCTAAAAGCGGGCGCTTTGGCAAACTACTGCACGGTTTACGTAGTCGACTGGGGTTGGT
>CAYVZZ010000141.1:0-4904 GCA_964456185.1 uncultured Alcanivoracaceae bacterium | reverse complement strand
TGGCCACCCCCGGCGCCATCCATAAAAAACCCGGCACGAGGCCGGGTCCTTTATGGATGGCGGAGGGGGTGTCGGCCTCCGCCTAGTATCACGCCATATCAGGCCGTTTCATTATTTCCGTATCCTGCTGATTTCCCTGAAGAAGTTGTATCGGGCCGTTTCATCCTGTATCGTCCAATCATATTTCTTATGTTGGGTTGGATGTTGGTATGCCGAGGATGGCGGACGCTTTAAGCGCGGTACAAGTCCGAAGGCTGACGGCACCGGGCTTCTATGCTGTCGGCGAGGTAGTGGGCTTGTACTTGCAGGTGGCGAAAACCGGGGCCCGATCCTGGATTCTGCGCATCAAGGTTGGTGACAGACGCCGCGACATCGGTCTGGGTTCATTTCCCTCTGTGACGCTGAGCATGGCGCGTGAATCCGCACGCGAGATGCGTGAGCAGGTGCGCCAAGGGTTTGACCCGGTGGCCGAGCGACAGGCAGCACGGAGGGCGCTGGTCGCCACCCAAGCCAAACAGATGACGTTTGCCGAAGCGGCGCAACGAAAGCATGCCGCTATTAGCGAGCAGTTCAGAAACGCCAAGCATGCCAAACAGTGGATTTCGACGCTGGAGCGCTACGCCTTCCCGGCCATCGGCAAGCTGGACATGGACGAGATCGAGCTGCCCCACATCCTCAAGGTGCTGGAGCCAATCTGGACGACGAAAACCGAGACAGCAACCCGGATCCGGCAACGCATGGAGTCCGTGTTCAATTGGGCTATCGTCGCTGGCTACCGCAAAGGGGAAAACCCGGCGCGGTGGCAGGGCAACCTGCAAGAGACGCTGCCGAAGCCAAACAAAGTGGCCCGGGTGTCACACCACCGGGCTTTGCCTTGGAGGCAGATGGCCCCGTTCATGGAAGCGCTACGCAAGCGGGCCGGCATTGGCGCCCGCGCGCTGGAGTTCGCCATTCTCACGGCGGCACGGTCCGGTGAGGTTCGCGGCGCCACCTGGGACGAAATCGACTTTGACGCCAAGGTCTGGCGTATTCCGGGCGAGCGGATGAAGGCCGGCAAACCGCACACGGTGCCGCTGTCAGACGATGCTATTGCCGTTCTACGCGCCACTCCGCGCACGGCTGATTATGTGTTTGCCAGTGCGAAAGGCGGGAAAATATCCGACATGAGTTTGACTGCCGTCATGCGCCGCATGGACGTTGACGCGACGGTCCACGGGTTTCGTTCCAGCTTCAAGGATTGGGCGCGGAACCTGAGCGGTGCCGCCGATGAAGTCAGCGAGCTTGCCTTGGCACACGTCAATAGCGACGCAACCCGAGCCGCGTATGCTCGTGATGAGTTACTACCGGCTCGCAAATGGATGATGACGCGATGGGCACAATTCTGTAGCCAACCGGCGACCAAGAGCCCGAAGGTGGCCAGCATTGGAGCGACCCATGCCTAGAGGCGACGCGATCCGCTGGCATAATAGCGTCTACGCAATTACCTGGGCTAAGGTGGAATTCGTGAAGTGGCGTGACGATTGTGCTATCCGCCATGCCTGTGAGCGACTGGCCGAGCAGGGTATGAAGTTCACGCTTGTAAAAGGCCGAAAACAGCATGAGCCTCACTACTCAGTTGAGTGGATCGACGGCGAAAAGGTTGAGCGTTACCCGCGCGGCGAAGAGTGGGAGTATGAGGCGTCGTGCGGCAAGGGCGAAAGCCGGGACGGTGAAAATTTACGGAAGCTGTACTACGCGGCCCGCGCCCAAATCAAAGCCGATGACACGATCCGGCGCAATGCCGAGCTATACTTGGAAATGCTCAAAGACGATTACAGCGACGGTTTTCTCGGTGGCATCATCGACTCGTCCAGGGTCGCGCCACCTCGGAAAAAATGACCGACAACAAACAGTTGCGGCACTCTTACTTCACAGCAATGTGTACTCGTGACACGTCAACACGAGATACACAACATGAATACACCTGCAAAAGTTTATTATCTACGTGATACCGATCTGGCCGAGCGCTACAACGTCTCGCGTAACACTGTTTGGCGCTGGCATCGCGAAGGCAGGATCCCTTCGCCGATTCGTCTGGCACCTCAGAGCACCCGCTGGAAACTGGCCGAGCTTGAAGCTTGGGAAGCTTCGCGCGCGGAGGTACCGTTATGAGCCAGACACGAAAAAGCCCGGCGGCAACCGGGCTCAATCAAACCAATACGAAACACCGTCATCCTACCAAGAAACAGCGCATCCTTGAAGCCTTGCGCGCTGGTTCCCTGAATCGGTTTGAAGCGGAGCGGATCGGCGATCACTGCCTACACAGCACCGTGTCCAGCTTGCAGAAATCCGGCTATGTGATCCTCAGTCACTGGGAGCGCGTGCCTACCCGCTGGGGCTCCGATTGCCGGGTTAAGCGATATTGGGTGACGCCATGAACCGACGCAGCACGAAACGGCGGGCAGAGGCTCACGTCCGCCTGTACCGCCACGAGATCACCAGCCCGGCCTATCGCTCACTCAGTACGGATGCCCGCGCTCTGCTAGTGGAGTTTCGGGCGCTATATTCCGGCGGTGAGAACCGGGTATATCTGAGCCTGCGCGAGATGCAAACACGGCTGAATGTTGGGCGCAGGCGAGCCGAGAAGGCCCGAGATGAATTACTGGATCGTGGCTTTATTCGCCTGGTGACAGTGGGCAGTTTCAGCCGGAAGTGCCCACACGCGTCCGAGTATGCCATAACCAATGAGCCATTGACGGACGCGGACGGCGCAACTGCTCCAAAAGACTTTATGAGCTGGTCCCCGGAGAAAAGCGCGGTGTACATGATGAACACCGCCGGTGTACGTGGTGAACACCGCACCCCCAAATCTGGTAGGCGAAAACACCTTCACGGTGTACATGGCGTACACCGCAAACCCCTGAATCATCCGTGTCGCGGTGTACATGGTGAACACACAGATAGGTTACCAAGGGGTGCTGGTTTATTGTTGTGCGCCTTTCAGTCCTCTGGTTCCACTCAATTGAAGTTCATTTTGGGCGCGGTCGCGCTATCAGCCAGGGGGCCCACGCAATTAATTGCTCTTGTGGAACCGTAACAACATCAACACGAAACAAACGCGGCCCGGCCATCCTGACCTACGAGCGGTGCGGATCATGCGGGCGCTGTGATGGCTTCGTGTTGCGTATTGAGGGCAATCACATCGCTGACGGTCAGGCAGCACGGAAGCTGTTCCAGGATGATGAGGCGCTGGCCCGACTGGCGGCACAGGAGGCACATGATGGATAACCCAAGCGAAACCCAACTCATCCCGAGCAGCACACAGCAAACGGCGGAGCAGTGAAATGACCGATAAACAGACCAGCAACAAGCAGCATCAACAGCATCCTGATCGTGAGTTCAAGGAGCTTGAAGACCAGCGCGTTCAAGTCGGCAAACACATAATCCGTTATTGGGTGAGCGTTGAGCCGGCACCACGCAAGAAAGCGGGCACCTGGTGAGAAATGGTCCCAATGGCGGCGATAGTTTCAGGGGGAGCCTTCGTGGGGGTTGCTTATCTAGTTATTTTTTCGAGTCCGGCGAGGTATTCCATGACATCCACATCGGCAGCACAGTCCGCAATCGCGTTTATCGAGGGCCTGGCGATCCCTGAGGGGCCGAAATCAGGTGAGAGCATCCGGCTTGCCCCCTTTCAGAAAAAGTTCATCAAGGGGGCTCTCAAGGCGTCTACGCAGGTGGCGGTTTTGTCGGTTGCTCGGGGCAATGGCAAATCCGCTTTGACCGCCGGTTTGGCCTTGGCTGAGTTGCTTGGCGTATTCGGTGGTCAACCGCGAAGGGAAATTCTGTGTGCGGCGCGGACGCGAGAGCAAGCCAAAATCATTTTTCACTTCGTCCAAGGGCTGGCCAACTCGCTGCCGGATGACGTCCAGGAAATGCTGACCTTTCGGCGCGCCCCTCATGTTGAAATCGAATATGACGGTGATGGCGGCGGACACATTATCCGGTGTATTGCCGCTGACCCGAAAAACGCGCTCGGCACCGCACCCACCCTGGCGATTCTGGACGAACGCGGTCATTGGCCGGATGAAAAAGGTGACGATCTGGAAAGCGCCTTGCTGTCGGGTCTGGGCAAGCGCTCGGGCCGCTGCGTGATTATTTCCAGTTCCGCCCCCAGCGATGCGGCGAGCCTGTCAAAGTGGATTGACGAACCGCCGGAAGGCACCTTTGTGATGGAGTTCCGGGCACCGGACGGCCTGCCGGCGGACGACCCGAAGGGCATCACGGCGGCAAACCCTGGCGCAAAACACGGTATCGGGGCCTCACCAAAGTGGCTGAAGGCGCAAGCGCAGCGGGCCATTGCTCGCGGGGGTAGCGCCCTGTCGTCCTATCGCCTGTACAACCTGAATCAGCGTGTCAGCGGTGAGAATCGGGATGTGCTACTGACGGTGGATGATTGGCTGGGCGCGGAAGTGTCCGAGCTGCCGCCCCGGAAAGGGCCTTGTGTCGTCGGTATCGACCTTGGTGGATCCGCGAGCATGTCGGCGGCTTCGCTGTATTGGTACGAAACCGGGCGGCTGGAGTGCGTCGGTGCGTTCCCGACAGCGCCGTCACTGGCGAACCGGGGTGCCCGCGATGGCGTGCGGGACCGGTACGTTCAAATGGCGGAACGGGGCGAACTGTCGACGATGGGCCAGAAAGTGGTGCCCGCTCCCGAGTTCCTGAAAGCGATCATGGACCGGCTGGATGGCGAGACCCCGGCCTGTATCGTCGGTGACCGTTACCGGCAAAGCGAGTTCGAGGAAGCCATGATGGCGGCGAATCTGCGGGTGCCGGTGATCTATCGCGGTTTCGGTTTCAAGGACGGCGGCGAGGATTGCGAACGCTTCCGGCAAGCGGTGTTTGATGGTCACGTCAAAAGCCTGCCG
>CAYVZZ010000140.1:0-5144 GCA_964456185.1 uncultured Alcanivoracaceae bacterium | reverse complement strand
CATCAAAACGCCCGAGCCACATAACCGTCAAATTTGGGAGATGCAATGTCAGGCGGCTTTGTCTTCATCAAAACTGGACATACAGCCCGCCAGCCAGTGGCTAGGCAGCTTGCAGACAGCACCGCTTAAGGCGCTGATTGCCACGGCCAAGCAGCAGCACCTGGGTGCCGTTTTGCAAATCGACATCAGCGCGTTGCTGCTCCCGTACGCACAAGCCGCAGCCAAGCCCCCTTCTATCATCTCAATTAACCATTATGATGCGTCGCAGCGCAAAACAGACAACTGGCAGGTTGAGTTGGGCGACGATTCAACAAATGACTCTAACAAACGGCTGCAACAGGCTGAATTGCAACTGTTCAATTTGAATGAAAAGCTCCTCTGGGAAGCCTCACTAACCACTCATGAAGCCAACGACAGAAAGGCCATTGCCCAAAGTCAGTGTGCGGCCATTGCTCGGCAATTAAGCAACCATTTACATTAATTGGCCCTTAAAAGCGTTACACTGGATAACGCATTTCAATCGAGAGCCGTCATGTCACAAAACACGCTCGTCGTTGCCGGTGGTTGCTTTTGGTGCACCGAGGCCGTTTTTGAACAGCTTCAGGGAGTAAACAAAGTGACCTGTGGCTATGCCGGTGGCAGTGCCGACAGCGCCAACTATGATGCCGTTTGCCGTGGTGATACCGGGCACGCCGAAGCCATAAAAGTGGAATACGACGATGCCACCATTGATGTCGATACGCTATTGGATGTTTTTTTCCACGTGGCACACGACCCCACCCAAAAAGACCGCCAGGGTAACGACGTCGGCACGCAGTACCGCTCCACCCTCTTCTACGCAGATGAGCAACAAAAAGCTTATGCGCAATCACGCATTGATGCGCTAAACGCAGAAGGCTCGCTGGGCAAAATCGTCACCACGCTGGAGCCACTTACAGCCTTCTATGATGCCGAAGACTACCACCAGCAATTTGCCCGCAAGCACCCCATGCAACCGTATATTTTCTGTGTGGCACGTCCCAAGTTGAAAAAGCTGGAAAAAACCTACCCCAACCTATTAAAAAACGACCACTCATAACCTCGGGAGACACCATGCGTCAGCTAGATGACAACGATCTCACACCGCTAACCGACGAAGAGAAACAAACTCTCGCCGAGCCACTCAGTGATGAAGCCAAGAAGGTACTACTCAATCAGGGCACCGAAGCACCATTTTGTGGCGATTTACTCGACAATCATAAAAACGGCATCTATCGCTGTGGCTTGTGCGCTTTGCCGCTGTTTAGCTCTGAGCACAAATTTACCAGCGGCACCGGCTGGCCCAGCTTTTATCAGCCCATCAAGCCTGAACATATTCGTGAAATTGAAGACAACAGCCATGGCATGCAGCGCATCGAAACCCGCTGCGCTCGTTGTGACGGTCATCTAGGTCATGTCTTCACCGATGGACCCGCACCCACCGGCCTGCGTTACTGCATGAACTCCGTATCACTCAGTTTCGAGGAAGTCGACTAAAACGGAAAAACCATTGGCGTAATCACCAGCACAGCAACCGAGTAAGTCACGCTCACCGGCAGCCCGAAGCGCACAAAATCCATTAATTTATAACGTCCGGGCGAATACACCATCAGATGGGTTTGATAGCCAAAGGGGTTAAGAAAACAGGCACTGGCACCATAAACCACCGCCATGACAAAAGGTATTGGGTTGACCCCCATGGCGTGCGCCGTGCTCCAAGCGATGGGAAAGGCCAAGGCGGCTGCGGCGTTATTGGTGACTGACTCGGTGAAAATCATGGTCAGCAGATAGCAGCCAATAAAGGCTGCGTAGACGCCGTAATCGCTAAACAACCCGTGCATTCCATTAGCCAGTAAGTCCGCCGCGCCGGATGTGGACATGACATGGGCAATGGCCAGCGCCGAGCCGATAATCAGCCACAAATCAAAATGAAAGCGCCGGCGCAGCTCGGCGATCCCCAATATGCGCGTGGCCAGCAGACCGCCCAGCAACAACACCAGCCCTTGAAACAGCGGTAAAATTTCTGCTGCCGACAGGCCAATGACCGTGGCAAAACCAATAATCGACAGGATACTTTGCTTAGGGGTCAGGCGCGGACGTGTGACACGGCTATCCAGCAGATGAAAGTTACGGTCCAGATTGCGGTGCTGGCTAAAGTCACCGCCCACCGCCAACAGCAGACAGTCGCCAATGCGCAATTCAATTCGTCCCAGCTGTCCGTTAAGGCGCTTGTCACCACGACGAATGCCGACCACGCCGGCATC
This sequence comes from uncultured Alcanivoracaceae bacterium, assembly GCA_964456185.1. Taxonomy (GTDB): domain Bacteria; phylum Pseudomonadota; class Gammaproteobacteria; order Pseudomonadales; family Alcanivoracaceae; genus CAYVZZ01. The sequence goes on along the minus strand of CAYVZZ010000140.1, from coordinate 2,862 downwards.
AAATTTACTTCTGAAGTCCACGTCTTGCAGGGTTTTGCCCACCAACACGGAGCGGTGAGAAACAACGGCCTCAACGAGATTACTCTCCAACAGCCCGCCCATCTCGTCGCCAAATGATGTCAGGCCAGCAAATTGACGGAGCACCTGTACTCGATCTACCTCGCCGGTAAATACCAAGGTATCACCGGCCAACAACAATTCGTCTGGTGTCACTGGACTAATCAGGCGGCCATCACGTTCGATTTCCATCAAGTAAAGCCCGTCCAGTTGGCGCATTCCGTTTTCTTCAATGCTATGCCCCACCAATGGACTATCCGCCTCTAGGCGTGCCGCCAGAAAATAATCCTGCGTTTCCCGGTCATCTTCTGCCACATTGACGGGCAGACGCGATGAGCGCCAAATTAGCACTATCATCGTCAATAGCGCAACCGGCACGCCCACCCAGGCAAACTGAAACATGCCCAGCGACTCGCCGCTGGTATTTACATAAAACGAGTTAACCACCAAGTTGGTGGATGTGCCCACTAAGGTCGTGATGCCACCCAATACCGAGGCATAAGACAACGGAATGAGTAAGCGTGATGGCGCAAAGCGTTTTTGGCGGGAAATGGTGCCTAATAGCGCTGCCACTACCGCCGTATTATTTACAAAGGCGGACATTACTGCGCTGCTGACCACGAGCCGGGTGGTGGCAATCCGTGCCGAACCGTTTAACAAACGTGCCGATAGCCAATCAAGCATTGGCGAGCGCTCTAATGCCAAAGAAACCAGCAACAACAACAGCAAAGCGGCCAACGCCGGGTTGGTGTATTGAATTAAAAAGCTGCTGGTATCAATCCAGCCAAACAATAAATAAGCACCAGCCAGCCCAGTGAACGCCACGGCGGGCTGCATCTTGCCGCTAGCCAAAATGACTAGCAAGGCAATCACTGATATCAAAACTAGCCATGCCACCATAAAGAAATCCTTATCGATTAACCTTGTAAATTTCTGGAAAGCGAGTTTACAATGTCTGCCGTTATATACGAAGCGATGATTAATTTCATTTAGTTATATGCTTATATTCAATCACTTGCAAAGACAATGACCACTAAACATTTTTCGCCAGAACTAGTCAACCAACGCCGTATGAATGCGGTGCGGTTGCGCTTGTCCGGGAAAACAGTGGCAGAAACGGCGAGGCTGGCGGAGCTGTCTCCGCCCACCGTGTCAGCTGCATGGAAAGCCTTTAAAGAAGGCGGCTGGTCAGCTGTTGCTGTGAAACCACGCGGTCGCCCTCGCAATGCATCAGAACAGCTAAACGAGTCCTTGCAACACACTGCGCTCGCCCTGCTCCATGAAGCACCAATCGATGATCAGCCAGGTTGGAGTGCGCCTCAATTAGCGCTTGTGCTAAGTGAGAAAAGCGGCAAGCCCGTTAGCCGTCGGCTTGTGTCTCACTGGCTGGAACAAGAAGGCTTACAGCGAAAGACACCACTGGCCGATCCGACCGCCTTTTCAAAGGCTCAGTCCGCCTATTACAACGACATCATCGCACCATTATGGAGACGTCTGCCAAGCGCCAAACAACGCTGGACAGGCGGCTTGCGCATTCTTGGCAAAGACAAACTCGGCAAAAACAAGGGCTACCAATTGTATTTCCATGGCCCTTGGAATCGCCTTTATTTACGTTGCTTTCGGCAGCCGCCGGTGGCGGATGATTATCTGACCGCACTCAACGTATTAGCTCAAACCAAGCCTTGCGGCTTGGCATTTCAGGGGGCTGACCTCACTGCCAACCCCCATATCAGCGACTGGTTAGCGACGCAAGACAGCTTTTGGCTGGTGCCGCTACCGGCGATTTTTACGCAATAACTCATCAGACAGGACAGGAAGATGACATCACTAACCCACTTGCAGCGGCTTGAAGCCGAAAGCATTCAAATTATGCGCGAGGTGGTTGCCGAAACCGAAAACCCCGTCATGCTCTACTCTATCGGCAAGGACAGTTCGGTTATGCTGCACTTGGCGCGCAAGGCGTTTGCGCCCAATCCGCCGCCTTTCCCGCTACTGCACGTGGATACTCGGTTCAAATTCAAGGCCATGTATGAGTTTCGCGACCGCATTGCCAAAGAAACCGGCATCGAATTGATTGTGCACGTCAATCCCGAAGGTATAGAGAAAAACATCAATCCCTTCACCCACGGTTCGGCTACCCATACGCACATCATGAAAACCGAAGGGCTGAAACAGGCTCTGGATAAATACGGTTTTGATTGTGCCTTTGGTGGCGCCCGTCGTGACGAAGAAAAATCGCGCGCCAAAGAACGTATTTTCTCTTTCCGTAATGCCCAGCATCACTGGGACCCGAAGAATCAGCGCCCGGAACTGTGGCAGCTTTACAACACACGCCACAACGAAGGCGAATCGATTCGTGTTTTCCCGATTTCCAACTGGACCGAACTGGATATCTGGCAGTACATCTATCTCGAACAGATTCCTCTCGTGCCGCTGTACTACTCGGCCGAACGTCCTGTGGTCGAGCGTGACGGCACCTTGATTATGGTCGATGACGAGCGCTTGCCGCTACGCCCCGGTGAATTGCCCATGATGCGCAGCGTGCGTTTCCGCACCCTGGGCTGCTACCCGCTGACGGGCGCGGTCGAATCTACTGCGGACACCCTGCCCGCCATTATCCAGGAAATGTTACTGACCCACACCTCTGAGCGTCAGGGACGGGTTATCGACGGCGACAGCAATGCCTCCATGGAACAGAAGAAACAGGAAGGATATTTCTAATGGCACATCAATCCGAACTAATCGCCAAAGACATTAACGCCTATCTCAAGGCACACGAAGAAAAGGGATTGCTGCGCTTTATTA
>CAYVZZ010000139.1:0-5239 GCA_964456185.1 uncultured Alcanivoracaceae bacterium | reverse complement strand
ACGTCACCATCTCCTGCCCCGGCACCTTTGCGGTGAAAACGGCCACGCATAACTTCGCCTCAGGGCAGGCGCAAGCAGCGACGTTGCCTGCCTTGCCGAGTGGTACGGCGCAGGCCATTCCGCTGATTCCACCTTTGGCTGAAGGCGTGAGTGAGGCGGTTGCAGGAATTGCCAGTCAATACGGCATTACCAAAGCACCTGCCATGCCTAAAGTTGAGAATGCCGCCACGCCTATTGGCCCCGAACCGCCAACACCACGTCCAGACAATGACTTCTGCCTTGAGTGCTTCCTTAAGGCGGCAGCTTCTGGTGGTGGAGTGGTGCCGGCATGACGGCCAAAAGCACTCCCAACCGATGGTGGCTTATCGACGGTGCGCTACTTAATCAGGCACCAGAGCACAGTGACGCATTGCGTGAAGTAACGTCCGCTGCAACGCTTTACGCCGATCTGGGCGAAGAGGCCGCGCGCCTCGGCCCTTTGTTGGTCTCTGCAAACGACTCTACGAGTAAGATCATTCAGCAATGGAAAAAAACGCAGCCCACAGCCTGTTTCGGCTGCAATCTTCTACACACTTCAGCCAATAATGCGCAACTCGTTCAGCATTTTCATGCCATTCGTTATGTCCGACCAGCAAGAAACATCACCAAACGCTTCTTTTTGCGTTATGCCGACAATCGCGCTCTTGCTGCACTTGTGCCCACGCTTAACGATAAGCAACGCGCCAAGTTGCTTGGGCCAATCACACACTGGCAGTGGCATGATTTAACAGATAAACAGCACGGCTTGAAACACGATGCATCTGAATTGCCGGCGACCAGTCTGCTTACCTTGCGCCGCAACCAATTTAAAGCGATGGCCGATCAAGCCCGGTTGGGTGATTTATTGGTTACCACACAACAAAACTTTCCGGCAATCAATGAGAAGCCGCTCGTTGAGCAACATCAACACCTCCAGCAGGTTAACAAATGGTGCCAAGAGCGCGCCATTACCGGAATGGATCATCAAAGCGTTATTTTAGGTGCCGTTATCACCCATGGTGATCAGTTTATCCGCCACCATCCCTTTCAAGAAGCGGTGGAACATGCACGAGAAATTAATGACCCAATGCACCTAATAGATTGGGTCAACACGCCACTGACCAAAGGCCCAATAGTATGAGATCAGCACGCCTCTTAACTTATTTCGTCATGTTTGCCATTGTGCTAGCAAGCGCGCTCGGTCTATCCGGCTGCCAAGATAAAAAAGACAAGATGGTCGGTGCTGCAGTATCTGGTGTGGATTATTTGGCCAACTATGTGAGCGTCCAAAGCTTTTCGCTTAATGGGCATCATATTGGTCGAGCAGGGAAAGGAAGTGGCTACTCTTGCTGCTTTATGATCCCAGTAAAATGGACTCCCAATTACAAAATTCATGTGAAATGGAATGTTACCAACTGGCGAGATTGCTATGGCACCATGCACGAAACCACCGTATCAATTATGAAATACAGCAAGCCTAATGATATTTACGTCAGTTTTTTACCTGGTAACAAGGTAAAAATTGTTTCGTCTAGATATTATCCAGAAGATGCACTTAAACCCGGCTCGCCCTATCCTATAAAACGCCAAATCCCCAAAAAATACCCTTGGAAAAAGTGGCCTTTAAAAAAACACTGCCCACAACTGTATAAATAAACCGAAAAGGATATTCTCATGTCGCAAGTTCCCCTACTAAAACCTTTTCCGCTAGGCACAACGCCAACCGTAAAGCCGCTGTTATTAACTTCAACCAGCAGCCTCGCCTGCGAAACGCACCTTAATATTGGCTTCTTCTTTGATGGCACATGCAACAACAAAGACTGGAACGATGGGAAGATTGGCCAAAAGGGTGGCGGCACCCAGTTACAACAACGCGCCGAAAGCAATGTAGCGCGTTTATTTTTTGCTTATCCGCAGGATCATCCACACGGCTACTACGCTTATTACGTTCCCGGCGTTGGCACACCTTTTCACCAAATTGGCGAGCTGGAAGGATCTACCACAGGTGCTGCTTTCGCCAATGGGGGAGCAGGCCGCATTAAATACGCCAGACTTGTTCTACTAAATACGCTTTATCGTTCAACCAACTCAACTTCTGGTGAATTGTTCAACCTAGGCGAAAGACTTTCACTCTGCTCTTCTGATGCCCCACTCACCGACAGCGCCAGCTACAACAGTAAAGTTCAACAAGTTACCCAGTTAGTCGCCAACAGCAAGAAACCACGCATTAAACATGTGTATGTCGATATTTTCGGTTTTTCCCGCGGAGCCGCTGAAGCGCGTGTTTTCTGCGCTTGGCTTGATCGGCAATTTAACGGCAAAAAGCTCTTTGGCGCCGAAACCACAATTCGGTTTCTAGGCTTGTTTGACACCGTCGCCTCAGTGGGCGCACCTAACCTGCCAACTTTAACCAACGGCCTTACCGACGGGCATTTCGCTTGGGCCACGCCTGATCACCTTAAAGTGCCTGCAAGAGTGGTGAATTGTCTGCACTTGGTGGCGATGCACGAAAATCGCACCACTTTCCCTTGTGATCGGGTGGCGGTAGATGGCGTGCTGCCATCAAATTGTATGGAATTCGCTTTTCCAGGCATGCATTCAGACGTGGGCGGCGGCTACGGCTTGGTTGAGCAAGGGCGCGGTATGATGCCCATTAAAGAAAGCAAAAACACGCTAGATAGCGAAAAACTGTCGCAGATTTCATTGAAAGCCATGTTAAAGGTGGCTCAGAAAGCTAAGGTGCCTTTAGATGTTGGGATTGTCCAACAGGCAAGCGGTTTGAATGCTTACGACCCCTTCGCGGTTGCCGATAATGTTAGGCAAGCCTACGAAGCCTTCCATCAACATAGCATGAACACTCCTCGTCAGGAAGGTGATTGGCTTATGCCTTACCTAGCTTGGCGGTATCAAGTACGTCATAGCTACACCAAAGAACCTTGGCATAAACGTGCCATGCCCGCTGTAGCCAAGCAGGTGACTGGCGCTAACGAGATGTTGCTAAGAGGTATTGAAACGTTGGAGCAAGGTTTCTGGGAGGATGTCGGCGATGGCTTATTGCACGCCAGTCCTGTCGTGGATGCCTATGAGCTCCATCATAATGAGCTGGGCATTTTTGCGCCCGAAGCGCCGGACGTGTTGGCCCGCATGAAATCACACCCCAAAATATCTGAGGCTGAGGCACACCTATTCAAAACCTATGTGCACGACTCCATCGCCGGCTTCAAAATAGCGGGCATATGGGAGCCAGAAGGCTACATTCGCTACCGCCGTTTTTACATGGGAGGCAACACCGCACGTACTTACGTGCCACAAACACCGCCTGTAGCAGATAGACCGATACCAACCAATGCTTCAGCAGCAGGTTTCTTTAATGGGTTGAGTTACATGTAACAATGTTGTCGTGTTTTCGATATTGCAGCTGTGTACGCTATTCCAACAAAAGGATACGCCATGGACATCTCGGCACTTAACGACATCGTTGATTTGTTATCACAAGACACGCGCTTTATTCGCTTTAACACACCCGTCGCAAGCGACTTACTGGTGGAGAAATTTGATGGCGTTGACGCCATCAACCAAGACTTCCACTTCAACGTTGATTGTGTCAGCACCAGCGCTCACACCGATCCGCACAGCCTAATTGGCCAACCGGCAACGTTAGGCCTTTCAACCGACACCGGCGAACGACGTTATTGGCATGCCTACATTACTCAAGCCGCCTCACTTGGCGGCGATGGTGGCTTAGCGCGCTATCGGTTGGTACTGCAATCCGCCTTGGCTTTTCTTGACACACGACGCAACACCCTAATTTTCCAAGACCAAAATGCACTAGCCATTATCGGCAGCGTTTTCGCCGACCATCCGCAGCTGGCGTGGCGTAACGACAGCACCACTGCACTCACGGCGCGCCCTATCTGCACCCAATACCGAGAAACTGATTTAGCGTTTGTCACCCGACTGCTGGCCGAAGAAGGTCTGTCCTATCGCTTTGAACACCTGCAAGCGGCTACGCCAGACGACGGTCAAGCCGGCCATACGCTGGTCGTTTTTGATGCCGATGCCAGCCAATCATTACCGTTAGGCTCGCCCGCATCTGTGCGTTTTCACCGCCTTGATGCCACAGAAAAAACCGACAGCCTGACGCGCTTCTCAGAAAAGCGCCAAGTGGTTGTCGACCAAATCACCACCTCTAGCTGGGCGGCTGATCAAGTACAAGCCATTGCTGGTAACGCGCAAGCGGCAGGATCTCCTCAAGCCCCAGAGCTGCCCACGCTTGATCAATATGAAGCCAATCATGCGCAAGCTTTCAATAGTCGTGATGAGGCCAATTGTCTCGCCGCTCGCCAACTGGACCATCAACGCCTTTGGTCTCGCTACTTCACCTGCCAAGGCGCAGTACGTCATTTGCAGCCGGGAAAGACCTATTTACTAACCGAGCATGCCAGCTTCCCAAGCCTACAATTTGTGCCCTATCGATTGCACCACCATGCCACCAACAACCTGAGTGCGCGCTTAGTGCGCTTGCTCGGTCACAACGATGATGAGGCACTCGGCAAAGGCAGCTATCGGCAACACTTTACGGCACTACCCGCTGGCACCCGCATCGTCACCTTAGCTGAGCGCAAACCGTTAGCGCCAGGCTGTGCTAGCGCCCAAGTAGTCGGTGTCGACGGCAGCACTGTCACCAGCAATCGCGACCATCAGGTGCGGGTGCAATATTTCTGGCAACGCGGCAACAGGCCACTAGCGGGAGGTCAAACTGACACCGCCAGCAGCGCCAACCCCGACGGCCACGCCACCAGCGATGAACGCTCTGGCACTTGGGTGCGCGTCGCCGAAGCTGCCGCTGGTGCCGACCAGGGCCAGCACTTCGTGCCACGTATTGGCGATGAAGTACTGGTGGAATTTGCTCACGGTGACATAGACCAACCCGTCGTCGTCGGCCAACTCTACAACGGGCAAGCCCGTTCAACTTTCGCCGCCGGCGTTGATTCGGGCATCAATCACCCCGGCACTTTATCCGGCATCCACACACAGCATCTGGATGACAGCCCAGCAGGTCGCTGGCAACTCGACGATGCCGCCGGCCAGCTCAGTCATCACCTTGAGCATTCGCTTGGTCAAAGCGGCCTACATTTAGGTTATTTGATCGACTACAACGGCGCCCAGCGTGGTGCCTATCGTGGTGACGGCTTCGACCTCAGCAGTGATGCTTGGGCGG
>CAYVZZ010000138.1:0-5283 GCA_964456185.1 uncultured Alcanivoracaceae bacterium | reverse complement strand
ATGACATTGAAATTGAGGCGTGGTGTCGAGGTGAGTTGAACCAAATCAATGATGCGCTGTTGATGGTATCGCACGAGCTGGGCATTAGTTTAAATCGCACCAGTCTGGCACCCGAATGGGAGGTGTGATGATGACGCCTTTGCAGATGCAGGCTGTGATGCACACACTGCAGCGTGTGGAGCAGGCGAGGCATTGCGAGAAGCAGCCTTTGTGGCAGGCCTGCGCCGATCAACTTAAGGTGAGCAAGCAGACGGTGTATCGCTGGCGTCGTGAGTTGGTGGGGCGCTCTCGCAAGAAGCGAGGCGATGCGGGCAAGCTCAGCTTGCGCTTTGAAGAGGCGCAGCTGATTGCGATGTATTTCAAGGAGGCCACGCGCGCCAATGCCAAGCGCTTGCCCAGTTTGGAGATGGCGGTGGAGACGTTGCGTGCTGACGGCAAGATTATGGCAGGACGCGTGGATGAAGAAACGGGCGAGCTGCGCTTGTTATCACTGTCTGCTATTTCTCGTGCGTTGCATGCGTATCGGCTACACCCTGACCAATTGGCCGCCCCTGAGCCTGCGGCGCATCTAAAAACCGCTTATCCCAACCAGCTTTGGCAAATTGATCCGTCGCTGTGTGTGCTTTATTACCTGCCGACCGATAACGGGTTGGGGTTGCAGGTGATGGATGAAAAGGTGTTTTACAAAAACAAACCGGCAAATATTCGCAAGATCGAGAAAGAGCGGGTTTGGCGCTACGTGGTGACAGATCATGCATCGGGCCTGATTTATGTGCATTACGTGCTGGGCGCGGAGAGCGGCAAGAATTTGGTGGATGCGTTCATTGGTGCGAGTCAGCCCAAGGGGCATGGCGATCCGTTCCAGGGTATTCCCGAGATGGTGATGGTTGATCCGGGTAGCGCTAATACGGGTGCTGTTTTTAGAAACTTGTGCCGGCATCTGGATGTACGGCTGCAGGTGAATGTGCCGGGTCATCCGCGTGCGAAAGGCCAAGTGGAAAAGGCGAACGATATGGTTGAGCGGAGCTTTGAACACCGCTTGGCTTTATTAAATAAACCACTGACATCGCTTGAGCAAATTAATGAGCAAGCTTGGGCGTGGATGCGTTGGTTTAATGGCACACGGCTGCATTCTCGGCACGGCATGACACGTTATGAGGCATGGCAACGCATTAATGAGGATCAGTTGGTGTTGGCACCATCCGCTGATGTGATGCGAGCGATTTCTGTGAGTGCAATGGAAACTCGCAAGGTGGATCAGCACTTGGAGATTCGCTTCAACTCGCGCACTTATTCGGTGAAGGATGTGCCGGAGGTGTTTGTGGGTGACACGGTGATGGTGGCGAGCAATGCCTGGCAAGAAGATGCATGCATTGTGTTGCGTGAAGATGACAAAGGTAATGAGCAACGCTTTACGTTGTTGCCCGAACAAAAGACAGATTTTGGGTTTTTTGAAACGGCCGCTCAGATTGGTGAAGAGTATAAATCCACCGGCGATACTATCTTGGAGCGCAATCGAAAGTCACTTGAACTGTTGGCAATGAGTGCCGACACGCTGGAAGAAGCTGCCGCCAAACGCAAACACAAAACGCCAATCATGAATGGCGAAATCAATCCAATGGCAAACATTGAGCAGTCAGATTTGCCCTCTTACCTGCCCAGCCGTGGCACCGAACATTCGTTGAATTTACCACAGATCGAAAGTGCGACTTTGCCGCTGTTTGATGCAGCCAAGAAGCTCGCTGATGTGTTGGGCGATGTTTGGTCTCCGCATCATTACGATTGGCTATCACAACGTTACCCCGAAGGCGTGAAAGAGGATGCATTAGGTGGTATCGCTGATCAGTTGCGTTCTGGTGCAACGGCGTTGCGCGCTGTGAAGGGAGGTGAGGCGTGAATTTAAAACAGGTGTTAGCCGAACGAAAGGTGACTCACGCGCAACTGGCCGATGCACTAGGCGTGAGCCGATCATCTGTCACACAGATGGTGAATCACGGTTATTGGCCGGTGCGATTAAACAAGCATGAATTAAAAAAACAGATCGCGGCTTTTTTGGGTGTTGATTTCCCTGAAAAAGATGACGCCCTGGTGAGCCAGGGCGTCGCCCCCACTGTTTCAACCAACCAAGAAGAAAAGCAGGAGTTAACTATGTTACTAAAAAAACACACCTTAACGCCAGAGGCAAAGCGGGCTTTTAGCATTTTTCGTGATCCGTTTTCAGATCCGCGAAATGCTGATGAGGTTTTTCTCAGTCGAGATGCTCGCTATGTGCGTGAGAGTTTGCGCGCGGTGGCACGTCATGGCGGCTTTTCTGCCATCGTCGGTGAGTCGGGCGCTGGTAAAAGTACGCTACGACGTGACTTGGAGCAGTGGGCTTTGAATGATGCGTCAGAGGTGACGCTGATTCAGCCCTATGTGCTGGGCATGGAGTCGGACGATAAGAAGGGTAAGACGTTGAAGGCGGCGCAAATTGCCGAGGCCATCATGAATGCTATCGCGCCAGACGAGAAGCTGCGCATTTCAAGTGAGGCGCGCTTTCGCCAGGCTCACAAAGCGCTGACGGAAAGTAGCCGTGCGGGAAACAAGCATGTGCTGTTGATTGAGGAGGCGCATGGTTTGCCGGTTCCTACTTTGAAGCACTTGAAACGCTTTTATGAGTTAGAGGACGGGTTTAACAAATTATTGAGCGTGGTGCTGATTGGTCAACCCGAATTGGCACAGCGTCTTGATGAACGCAACCCGTCGGTGCGAGAGATTGTGCAGCGATGTGAGGTGATTTGGTTGCGTCCTTTGGACAATGAACTTGAGCCTTATTTAACCCATCGCTTTAAGTTGTCTGGCTTGAATCCCGATTTGCTCTCGGAGTCGGCTATTGAGGCGTTGCGAACGAAGTTAACCGGCAGTAATGGTCGCTACTCGTTGCTTTATCCGCTTGCGATTCACAACGTGTTGACGTGCGCTATGAATGAGGCGGCGCGACTGGGTATTCCAACCTTAACACCCGATTTGATCAAGGGGGTATGACATGCGTATTTCTGATGCAGAGTTGGATTATTGGGGCGATTTTTATTGCGCCTACGACATTCGTCGGTACATGCCGTTTTCGGCTTTTATTCATGCGCCAAGAGAGCACATTAAACGCATTTTTAACAGCACGCACCGTCCATTGCTGGTGAAGCAGCGCGCGGTTAGCGAAAAGGCACAACGAGAAATGGAGCGACTCGGTCGTTACGACCTGATTGAACGACTGCAATCCGAACCGCCTGCAAGCAAAAAGCGAGTGCGGCGCATTCGAGGTTCTCAAATTATTCCTTGGCCAGGCAAGTCCAATCGAGGTGTGTCATGACGATTCATACATCTGATCGTGAACAGCAAGTGCTACTGAGGGTGTTGCGCCATCATGTGGGTGCATCGAAAGGTGTTGGTGTTCGTCAGCTGGCCTTGCAGACACACCTTAATGACCGACGAGTGCGCCACATTATTAGCGATTTGCGCGAAGCGGGTTACTCGATTTGTGCCACACCCAAAAGCGGCTATTTCATGGCGTCTAGCAATGAAGAGCTGGAAACTTGCTGCCGGTTTTTGCGGCGTCGCGCCATGCATTCGCTTCGCTTGGAAGCGCGGTTGCGTAAATTGGCATTGCCCGATCTTATTCACCAATTACGTTTCACGGAGGTGTGAAATGACACCACATGCCGCTTTTATTCTTGCGCCCATCTGCCGCGATTTGGTCAATAAAAAAGATACGTCCTACATGCTGGGCTGTGTTAGCGGTGCGCTCGATGCATTGGAAAAATTGCATCACATAGACGAGCCGGAATATACCCGTCTCAATCATTTAGCTGGCGCGCATCCGCAACAATTGCTCGCCATTATTTATAACGAAACATTTCCATTTACAGCTTAGGAGGTTGTTATGTCTGACATCCATATTCCCGAAGGTTTTATGCTGAACTCGGCTGGCCATCTTGTGCCCCAAGGTCAAGTTCGCGAACAAGATAAGCTGCGCGACCAAGTGGCGCGTGAGCTGGTTGAAGAGGCGCTTGAACTGAACCGTCGGCTTGCTGCCTTTAAACATAAGGCGCTTGATGATGTTGAAGACTTAATCAATATTGCGGCGGATCGATACGGTGTGACGCTCGGCGGAAAAAAAGGCAATGTCACGGTGAGCACGTATGACGGCAAATTCAAAGTTATTCGCAATTACGCCGATCGCATCACGTTTACCGAAGAGCTGGAGGCTGCCAAGGAGCTTATCAATCAGTGCATCACGCGCTGGAGCGAGGGTGCAAACGTCAATATTAAAGCGCTTGTTGATCGTGCGTTTCGCACCGATAGCAAAGGGCAGATTAAAACTGGAGCCGTTCTGGAGCTGTTACGCTTAGAAATCGATGATACGGACTGGTTGAACGCAATGGATGCGTTAAAAGACTCTATCCAGGTGACGAGCACAGCGGTCTACATTCGCGTGTACCAGCGCATTGGTAAAACGGATCAGTACGCGCCAATTTCTTTAGATCTGGCTGCCGTGTGAGGTGATAAAAATGACACCAAACGAGCGAGTCGAAGCCATTTTTGATGAAGCGGTGGGACGCGATTTGTCGTCTTGGGAGCGCCACAAATTCTTGCCGGTCATTCGCAACCTTGAAGCGTTATCCATGAATCAGGAAAACGTCCTGCGTGACTTGGAACGGCGGTTGTTTGGTCGTCATTTTGGTCCGCCACACGATTACAATTTGGCGGCAAAATCCGATGTGTCGGTGATAGAGAAATGAACATAGGTCGATGCCCAACATGTCATTCACGCTTAGACCTGGTGTCCATGATGGAAGACGAATCAGGTCGTGAGCTATTGGCTTTAATTAGCCGTTTAAGCCCAAAAATGAATCGCGCCTTATTGACTTATTTAACGCTTTTTCGGCCACACAAACGCGACCTATCGTTAAGTCGAACGCTGACGCTCGCCCAAGATGCACTATCACTTACCAAAGACCATGACACATTATCTGTAGCCATGCTTGAAACAGTCGAGAGCATCCGAAACAAACCAACCGCCAAACCAATGAAGAACCACCGCTACCTCCAGCAGGTCGTTACCTCATTAATGGAGCAATACCCACAGCAACCATCAAGCATCCCGGCCACCTCAACAACGCGCCACGAATCCAGAGAGGACAACAACGCCGCCTATCGCCGCCAAATGAAGTCTATGGGGATCGAGATTGATGCAAGCGGTCAAATCATCAAAAAACGGGTTGAGCCATGAGTGAGTATCGTAATAAA
>CAYVZZ010000137.1:0-5531 GCA_964456185.1 uncultured Alcanivoracaceae bacterium | reverse complement strand
GTAATGCTGGCCGTTTTGGCGGGCATTTTAATAATGTGGTGATAAGCGCTAAGATGCTGGTGGGTATGCGTGGTGAGCGAGTAAAGCAAAACGGAATAGCCCAGTAAGGAGACGACTCCTAAAATACAGGCGATGCCCCATACCGGTACAGTACGCCGCAAGGCGTGGCTAATCTTGTCCGGTCGAGTCCAATGGGGAGCGAAATCGGTGCGCTTGCCTTTTAGGTAGATGATCTCATCGCCCAAGCGCGCTGTGATATAGCCCAACTCTTCGCCGCCTTCGATGCGATACTTGCCTTGGAAGCCTAGTAGCAAGCAATAATGGTACACCTCCAGCGACGCTAAACGGGGTTGTCCCTGGGCGCGTAATTCTTCTAAACGGACAAAGAAGTTTTGGCCGCCCAAGTGGTCACCGAAAAGCGCCAATTGAAGCGGGTTGCGGCTCCATTCCTCGCGAAAGTCACAGGCCGAGCTAAGGATGATTTCATCGACCATGGCACAAAAGGCATATTTGGCGGCATGAATGTCTTCGTTGGCAATGTCTTCGCGGTGTGCGGAGCGCTCCATCACCGTAAGGAATTGGCGCACAGCGTCGGCAAAAGCGTCTATGTCGGTGGGTACTTGGCCTTGTTGAATAAGCAGCAACATATAAAAGCCATCCGACATGAGATCCAGCAAGCTGTGCTGCATCTCCTCGGCAGGAGCCGGAGTGGCGTTGGGTGTTGAAGACGTATCGACTTTGGTCATGAGGGATCAATTGCCATGAGTTCAATGGAAAGATCGGGCACGCTGGTGGGCGTGTAAATGGTGATGGCACCCGCCTTGATCATGCGCTCGTAGAGAGTTCCACGCGCTTCGATCGCAAAATAGGTCGTGCCTGGCTTGAGCGGAATGGCCGATGGCACCTGTGATTGGTGAACCAGCGGAATGCCCGCTAAGGCAGATAAGACAATCTTGTCGACATCTTCTGGTGCACCCACTTTAAATTGTGACGGCACGATCTCTACCAGCTCGGCAGCCGATACGTCGCCACTGATGCCCAAATAGAAGCGACAACCCGGTTTGAGATTGGCCGCCTTGAGATTGCCTTGGTGCCAAGATGGCTTGACCTCGGTCAATGGAATGGCGGTGTAATTAGACGAAATGACTGTGCCAACCAGCGAACGAATCATGTCGAAGAGCAGCTGAAAACCGTCCGCAGGCTGCAAATGGTCATAGTTGGGCAGGTCGGACAGCCGATATTCGGTAGAGAAGGTAAGCAAACTGCCGGCAATACGGGACAGCTCTTGATGCAACCGCTCTAATGGTAAATCAGGGTGCTGCAATAAATGCAGCAAGCCGGAAAAGCCCCCATTTAAAGTGTGCAATAACCAAAAAGAGGCGGCATCGCCCGAGCGAAACTCGATAATATTTTTCGTCGGTTCACGGTGCATTTCGTACAATGATTCTGCTTTGGCCTGCATGGCATCCAGCAGGCTGCGCAGCTGGTTGCTGAGCTCGGGGCTGGCTTGCAGGTTAAGTGAAGGCGGCAAGAAATGAGAGTCGAGATCAAAGGTGCCATTGCCCGATCGCTTTAATTTGACGAGCGGCACCGTCACAAAGGCATCACGCGATTGGTCGCCGGTTAACAAGCGTACCGATTTGCGTAGCAAGGTGATGTTGGCATCGTCGGCGTCGGAATACGCATCCGTTGCCGAAATGTCTTCTTGAACGTAACGCGTTGCATTGTCGTCATCTTCTCTGCTGCAGTTGGTGCCGTGCTCGCGGAAAAGCGGCAAGGCTAAATGGATGACAACTTCTTGTGTGCCGGCCGGCAGATCGTCAAGTGTGATGGGAGCCGGTAGCTCATCGGTGGTGGGGGCTTGGTACAGCTCGCCATCCGGGAAGATAACCGACAACTCGACTGGGCGAAGCACGCCTGAGGCCAAACTGTTGACATCAAACTGGACATGACGCACCCCCCAACCATAAGGGCTTAATGCGCGCGATGTCTCACGCAGGTTGCTTTCATGATAAGCATCCTGGCGCTGGAAATGTTGCGGGCAAAGGAAAAGTCCTTCGCCCCATAACAGTTTCATTGATTGATTCACACTAGCCTCGTTACCAGAAATTAAGGGGCTGGACAGTTGATGCCCGCCAGCGATGAAGGCGGCTCAACCAGCTTGGTCACCAGATGACCGGCCGAGGTTGTCAGGGCGCAGCCATGCACGCCCAGAGTGATACCGGATGCAATAGAGGCCGGTACATTAAAGATAAAGCGCCAGCGATGCTTGGCCGGGGTACGGAACATGGCCACTACGCCCAAATACATGGTGTCGGCCGGCAATGTGCGAATCGTGGCATAGCTGTTTCCGGGGAGCAGCTGGATTTCTTTTGCCTGTATCAACGCGTCTCCAAAGATGTTTTTATTTTTGTCTGTTTCTAAAAATCCCTGAAAGGTAGTCATTTTGAATGTTTTGGTATCACGCAGGGCGTAGAATTTGACCACCATGGGCATGGCCTTTTTGCCTTGCCCTGCGTTGAGATTGGTGCCGGTGAAGATACGTAGCAACAACTTATAAGGCTCAAGTTGCTGGATTTTTTCTTGTGCTTTATCTGACGTCTCAATGCCAACCGCATTGAGAATCGAATCGGTCCAGCTGTTGTCTTTTTGTGGTTTCGCTGGCTGCTGTTTCTGTTGCAACGTGGGCGATACCACCATTAAAGGATCTTTCGGCTTGGGAGCCGGCTTTGCCTCACTGCTGGCGCAAGAGGCCAAGCCCAGTGTTATGGCAATAATGAAGAAAGCGGAAATAGTGCGAAGGCGCAAGATATAAGTATTCATATCAAATGTCTTGATAGTCTGCTCTTAATAAAGAGCCGGTATGCTAGCAGAAGAAAGGGAAGAGGTCACGAAGCTGTGTGATGAATTACCTCCTTAGTAGTAGATGAGGTTCACAAAAAGTGGGTTATTCGTAAATTTAATTTCAGATTAAGGTATGGCATTGATGAATCTTTATTCTAAAAGCGCGGAAGGTGTTGATAGAGTGCTCTGGTAAGGTGGTCGTTTTTTATTGTTGTTGCATTGCAAGAAAAACTGTTTATGAAATAGCGACTTGCATTGCCATCAATCAGATCTTTTGGGTGATGGACAAATGCTTACATCGAGAGTACTAGTAACATTCATACGAGTTTATATTTAGTATTGACATGAATATTTAATGATAAAATATCGAATATGATTGCCCTTGTCTGGTGGGATAATCATAACTGGACACTATCTAAACAGCTGGGTTATGTTGTGACGCTCATTACTGTGAATTTTGTGATATGCGAGTAGTTGCAAGTAAACAATGAAACCATGTAATATCTCTCGCGCCGTTTGTGCGGTAATTCATGAAAAGTCAACAGGGATTGCGGCTTTTTCAATCAAATTGTGAGTTAAAAAACGAGGATATACAGTGCGTTCAGTTGTATTTCGTGCACCTTGGTTGGTCGTGTTGCTGTTGGTTTTGGGGCTGGCAGGTTGTGCGTCCAACAAGTCAGAGGAAATGAAACATTACTTTGACATGTACACCCAGCAGTACTTCGATGCCATGAATGAGGCAAAAGCAGCCTATGCAGACGGCAATACACGCAAGGCCATTAAGCTTTACAAGAAGGCGGCGGGTTTGATTTCCACCCAGCCAGAGCCTTGGTATCGGATTGCCTACATTAATTTCGAGCGTCACGAATATGGCCGTGCCATTACAGGCGCACGCGAAACCCTGAAACGTGATCCGTCCTATGTGGATGCCCAAAGCATTCTGACAGTGTCAGGTTTGCGTGTGGCCATCGAAGCTTTGGATTACCTGGATAAAGGCGCAGGATCGGGTCCCGTTTATCAGCGTGCCGAAAAGCTGGCGAATCAAATGCGTGATGTCTTGAGCGAAGACGCACTAGTTGCGCCGCAGGCCACGTCAACGCACCACACTAAAACAGTTCAGCATCATGAGCGTGCTACTTCGAAGGAACAGAAGAGTGTGCCCTTGGTGCCCTACAACCCATTCCAGTCGTTGTAAAAACGACCTGACACCCCGAGTCAACACCGGAGGAACTCATGGCTAAAAAAGAAAGCACCCAGAAGCAGTTGCAGAAAGTTCGGCCACCGCGCGTGCAATTGTCATATGACGTTGAAATTGGCGATGCCATTGAACAAAAAGAGCTGCCATTTGTTGTTGGCGTAATGGGGGACTATAGCGGTAACCGTAAAGAGCCGCTGCCTAAGCTACGTGAGCGCAAATTTGTCGAAATCGATCGTGACAACTTTGATGATGTCATGGAAGGCATGGCGCCACGCGCTACCTATCGCGTTGAAAATACCATTACCGGTGAAGGTGAGATAGGTGTCGAGCTCAACTTCAATTCGCTGGAGGATTTTCGTCCCGAACAGGTGGTGCAAAATGTCGAACCGCTACGCAAGCTGCAAGAAGCGCGCAGTAAGCTGGCTGACCTGCGCAATAAGCTATCGGGTAGCGACAAGTTGGAAGACTTGTTGAATGATGTGCTGAACAGCACTGAAAAGCTTGATCAGCTCGGCGCTGAAGTAAAGACGGAAACTAGCGATGATGACGGGGAGCAATCATGAGTACAGCCACTGAAGCCGCCGCGGCTACTTCAGAAGCCGAGGTTGAAGGACCTCTGCTTGATCAAATTGTTGAAAAGAGCCGTGTCGCTCATACCGACAGTGAGCGCGACCGGGCAAAAGACCTGATTTCCGAGCTGGCTCGTCAGGTGATGGAAGGCACTGTTGTCGTATCAGACAACCTGAGCCGCACTATCGACGCGCGCATCGCCGAGCTGGATGACATGATTTCCAAGCAGCTCAGCAAGGTTATGCATGCCAAAGAATTCCAGCAGTTGGAAGGCAGCTGGCGAGGGCTGCATTATCTGACCAGCCAAACGTCTACCGGCACGGCGATGAAAATCAAAGTGTTCAACGCCTCCAAGAAAGACATTAATAAAGACTTTCAGTCGGCGCTCGAGTTTGATCAAAGCACGCTCTTCAAGAAGATTTACGAAGAAGAGTTTGGCACCTTTGGTGGCGCACCCTTTGGTACGCTTATTGGCGATTACGCCATTGGCCGCCAAGCACAAGACATGTACTTCGTTGAGCAAATGTCTCATGTGGCCGCTGCTGCCCACGCGCCCTTTATTTCGTCTGCCGATCCGGGTTTGATGGGCATCGAAAGCTTCTCTGATCTGGGTAAGCCGCGTGATCTGGCCAAGATCTTCGATACCGTGGAGTACATCAAGTGGAAATCCCTGCGTGAATCAGAAGACTCGCGCTACGTTGGGCTGACACTGCCAAGCTTCTTGGGGCGTTTGCCTTATAACCCCAAGGATGGCGAAACCGTTGAAGGCTTCAACTTTGCAGAAGATGTTGACGGCACAGACCACTCCAAATATCTCTGGTGTAATACTGCCTATGCCTTTGGCGCTCGTCTGACGAAAGCCTTTGAAGATTTTGGCTGGTGTGCGGCCATTCGTGGTGTTGAAGGTGGTGGCTTGGTA
>CAYVZZ010000136.1:0-5584 GCA_964456185.1 uncultured Alcanivoracaceae bacterium | reverse complement strand
TGCCATGGGCAAAAACGGCAATGCCCCGCGCAGTTTAGCCAAAGTGAACAAGCAAGGCGTGCCTTGGGTTAGCGTTGTTTTAACGTTCCTTGCCGGTATCATTTTCCTGCTGCCCTTCCCCAGCTGGCAAAAGCTAGTGGGCTTTGTGACCTCAGCGACGGTGCTTTCTTTTGGCTCAGGTCCCTTAGCCTTGCTTGCGATGCGTCGCCAACTGCCTAGTTTTAATCGCCCCTTCCGCTTGCCTTGGGTTTATCTGTTTTGCTTTTTGGCCTTCTTCTCGTCCAACCTAATCGTCTACTGGGCCGGCTGGAGCGTGGTTTGGAAATTGATGATTGCCACCGGTCTGGGCTATGTGGTGCTAATCGCCTATGAACTCAAACACGGGGACAAGACACCCACATTAGAATTCCGCGCCGGCTTCTGGATTCTTCCCTGGCTTGGTGGCCTGACCCTGATTAGCTATTTGGGTAACTACCCTGTTCAGGCCAAAGACGCAGGTAATTTGGGGCTTTTAGGCGTGGCAGGTTCTATTATCGTCGTTGCGCTCTTCTCGGTGTTTATCATGTGGCTTGCCCACCGTAATCGGTTATCAGATGATAAAGCACAAGCTCATCTGACTGAATTAGACCCGAATGCACTCATTACACAAACGGATGATGCTTCTCCACTATAAAACAAATAGATAACATAATTAGTTAAAGTTATCTAAAAGGCACGCCTCGAGGAAATCGTGTATCATGCGCACGCCATTTCCTTGAGGAGTCGTGTCATCATGTCCCAGCTTAATCCCTTGCTTGCCATCTCTCCGGTTGACGGCCGTTATGCCGCCAAAACCGACGCGCTGCGTGAGATTACCAGTGAGTATGGTCTTATCCGTAACCGTGTTGCGGTAGAAGTGCGTTGGCTGGAGACGTTGAGTCATAATCCCGACATCAAAGAAGTGCCACTGCTCAGCGCACAAGCCGCTTATGACTTAAGGCAAGTGATTAATCAGTTTTCGGTGGACGATGCCGAGCGCATTAAAACGCTTGAAAAGACCACCCACCACGACGTAAAAGCGGTTGAATACTTCATCAAGGAAAAAATCGCCGATAACGATGAACTGGTCGCGATTACCGAATTTGTCCACTTTGCTTGCACCTCGGAAGACATCAATAATCTGTCTTACGGTTTAATGCTTCACCAAGCACGCGACGCGTTGCTGCCTACACTGCAGTCCACTATTGAAGCCATCAGCGAAAAGGCGCAAGCCTTTGCTGCCGTCCCGATGCTGGCTCATACGCACGGCCAGCCTGCATCGCCTACCACTCTGGGTAAAGAGTTCGCCAATGTGGTGGCGCGTTTACAGCGTCAATATGACCAGTTCGCCCAGGTGCAGATTCTTGGCAAAATCAACGGTGCAGTGGGTAACTACAACGCCCATTTAGTGGCCTACCCGGATGTAGATTGGGAAGGCCAAGCCAAAGCCTTTGTGGAAAGCTTTGAGCTGACGTTCAACCCCTTTACGACACAAATCGAACCCCATGACTATGTGGCGGAATATTTCCACGCGCTAATGCGCTTTAACACCATCTTGATTGATTTCAATCGGGACATTTGGAGCTATATTTCCATCGGCTACTTCAAGCAGAAAACCATTGCCGGTGAAGTGGGCTCATCGACCATGCCACACAAGGTCAACCCCATTGATTTTGAAAACTCGGAAGGTAACTTGGGCGTCGGCAATGCGCTAATGCAACACCTCGCCAACAAACTGCCCCGCTCTCGCTGGCAGCGCGACCTGACCGATTCTACCGTACTGCGTAATGTCGGCGTTGGCTTGGCACACAGCCTGATTGCCTACACTGCCTGCTTAAAAGGCATTGGCAAGCTGGAAATCAATGACAAATCATTGGCCGCGGATCTGGATAACAATTGGGAAGTGCTGGCCGAGCCCATTCAAACTGTTATGCGTCGTTACGGCATCGAGAAGCCCTATGAAAAGCTCAAAGAACTGACACGCGGCAAAGCCATTGACCAGGCTGCCCTTGCCAGCTTTATCAATGGGCTAGAGCTACCTGACGAAGCCAAACAAGGCCTGTTGGCACTAACACCGGCCAACTACATTGGCAATGCCACCGACCAAGCCAAACGTGTCTAAACCGCAATTTACACTGCCGCTTCCTGCTGCCGATTTTCTGCGTGAATACTGGCAGCAGCGTCCGCTTATTATGCGTGGCGCTGCAGGCGGCACAGACTTCCTGGAGGCCGACCGCCTAGCCGGTTTGGCTCTGGAAGATGAAGTCGACTCACGCCTCGTCTATAGTGCCAACGACCAATATTCCCTTGAGCAAGGTCCCTTCGACCCTGCCAAATTCCAGGTATTGCCCAACGACCATTGGACGCTGTTAGTACAATCGGTTGATTACTATCTCACCGGCGTGTCCTTACTGCTTGATAGCTTTGATTTTCTGCCCGCTTGGCGATTAGAAGACATTATGGTGAGCTATGCGGCCGATGGCGGCAGCGTGGGACCTCACTTTGACCACTATGATGTTTTCTTGATACAAACCCAAGGCAGCAAACGCTGGAAAATCGGCCAGCACTGTCATGATGACACACCGCTGCAGCCCCATGATTCACTCAAGCTGCTGTCTGATTTCGATACCCAGGAAGAATACCTGCTGCAAGCTGGTGACGTATTGTATCTGCCGCCGGGTGTTGCGCACTGGGGCATTGCCGAAGGTGATGACTGCACGACCTGGTCAGTGGGTTTTCGCGCGCCTGACATGTATGAACTGCTTGATTGGCTGCTCATGGCAACCGACGGCAAGCGTCAGCCACAGCTCTACCGCGATGCCGGTCGTGCTCCCGATCAAACCAATGCCTTGTCTGAGAAGGACATTAACCACCTGCTTCAACAGGCAACTGACACACTGAAGCAATTGCCCTTGGCGTCCCACTTGTCGGAGTGGCTTAGCCTCCCCCGACAAGATACCCTGCATCTACTAGATGTTGACTGTGATCAAATCCGCCGATTGGCACCCGAGGCAAAATATGTGCGTCACGGTGGTGCCCGCTTGCTTCCCGAGGAGGCATCCTGCGGCGTGGTTTGGGCAAATGGCGATAAATACACCATTGAAGAAGAGGCGCGCCCTTTGGCCAAGCTACTGGCAAAACAACGCCTCGTCACCGACAATGAACTGGCACCCGTGCTGAAAGCCACCGCCGCCAAGCGGTTATTAGAAGAATGGTTGGAGGCCGGGTATCTTTACCCGCTTTGAGTAAATCATCATGTATTGCGATGTTGTAGAAGTAGACTGGGACGTAAACAAAACTGCCATGAAGGCCATTCGCGAGGCGGTTTTTATCGACGAACAAAAAGTCCCTGAGGATTTGGAATGGGACGGCCAAGATACCGAAGCACGGCATTTTCTGGCCTTGGACATTGATGGCCACCCCATCGGCACCGTAAGGCTCTTACCGAGCGGTCAGATAAGTCGTTTATCCGTGCTGCAGCCCTTCCGTAGCCAAGGCGTAGGACGTGAGTTGTTAAGTGTGGTCGAGCAGGTAGCTCGGCAGGACGGCCTAGAGGAAATCTTCCTGCATGCGCAAACTCACGCGACCAGCTTTTATGAATCGGCTGGGTTTATGACCAATGGTGGCATTTTCCTTGAGGCCGACATTCCCCATCGCCAAATGGTCAAAGCATTGCAATGAAGCGGATTAGCGGCGCCGAACCGCTTCTTGCGGGCAAGAAGGCAGTTATTGAAGCGTCGCGCCGTGAATTGGCGGTATTTTTAGCCGATCTCAGCCAGTTTCCCCAAGATACCGAGGTGAAAAGTGCGCTACTGGCGCTGATACGCCATTACCCCAAAAGTCGCGTGCGCGTTTTATACAATGATTTGGGAAATGCGTTGGAAGATGGCCACTTGCTGATTGGTCTGCGCCGACGCCTGCCGACCCATGTTGCCTTACGTCAATGCGATGATCGTGATGCTGCCGACCATGCTCTAAAACAGTGGTGGCTGGGTGACCGTTTTCACCTGTTTCATCAGCCCGACATCAGACGGCCGACAGCCATGCTTGACCATTTTGCCAAGTCTGCCGGCCCGCAATTTCTCACTCTATTTGATGCCATTTGGCTGAGAGCCAGTGAAGACAGTTGCGTGCGCGAAGTCTTTCTTTGACGCCAAACTTTATCGACGATACGGGCTCTTGGGCGAACGGCGACGGCTGTTTGCATGACGTCGCTCACGGCGCTTCTCACCTTTATGGCGCAAACGGGCGCGGCCATAAAGCCCGGTGTAATGCTTCCCGGTCAATTTTACTTTGCCAAGCAACTCGTCAAAGTGGGCTTGATCCAAATCGACCCAGCGTCCCTGCTTCAACTCGGGTGGCAATGCAATACCCGCAAATGAAATGCGAATGAGGCGAGACACTTCGACGCCTTGTGAATCAAACAAACGCCTCACCATGCGGTATTTTCCCTCTTTCAAGGTGGCTTTATACCAATGGTTTACGCCCTCTTCACTGCCGCCGGCATCTTTAATGGTGTCAAACTTGGCAATGCCATCATCCAGCAATACACCGGTTCGGAGTGCTTGCAGCTGTTTGTCATCCAGTGTGCCCCGCGCACGCACGGCATATTCGCGAACAAACTCATTGGATGGGTGCATCAGGCGGTGAGCCAGCTCGCCATCCGTGGTAAACAGCATTAAGCCGGAAGTATTGATATCCAAGCGCCCGACTTGCACCCAGCGCAAGCCAGACAGGCGCGGCAGGTGATCAAACACGGTAGGACGCCCTTCCGGATCATTTCGGGCACTCACTTCGCCTACAGGTTTATGATAAATAATAATACGTTTCATGGCTTCTTCCGCTGATTTAATACTCACTGGGTGGCCGTCTACACGCACCACGTCCTTTAATTCCACTCGGTCGCCAATGGTAGCGACCTGGCCATTTACCGAGACGCGCCCGGCTTGTATCCAACCTTCCATTTGGCGGCGCGAACCGACACCTGCGCGCGCCAGCACCTTTTGCAACTTCTCACTCATCCTGTGTTTCTCCTTCGGTGCTGTTGTCAGCCGTTACAGTGTTTTCGCTCTGAGGCGCCGGTTTTGATTTAGACTTCTTGCCATGATGACCAAATTTATCATCAAAGTCGGCCAGCACCGCGTCAACTTGCGTAAAATCTTGCGCATCGAGAGTGTCGTCCTCTGTCGCTGCGTCAACTGTCTCGTCCGATATGCTTGGAACCGTCTCTTCAGTGGGCTGGCTAATCAAAGCACCATCTTCATTTTCAGGGGCGTCATCCAGCCCTAATTCGCGATTAATTTCATCCAAATCACGGATATCGGCCAACGGCGGCAGTTGGTCTAGGCTTTGCAGATCAAAATAATCCAAAAAGGTTTTGGTCGTCGCATAGAGTGCCGGACGCCCAGGTACATCGCGATGCCCTACGACCCGCGCCCAGCCGCGTTCAAGCAGTGTTTTAATGATATTGGAGCTGACGGCCACACCGCGTATTTCTTCGATTTCGCCACGAGTAATGGGTTGGCGATAAGCAATGATGGCTAAGACCTCCAGAGTAGAAGGACCA
>CAYVZZ010000135.1:0-5673 GCA_964456185.1 uncultured Alcanivoracaceae bacterium | reverse complement strand
ACCAATGGTGATAGACGTAATGGTAATCGCCATGAGATCCAGCGGCATGCCCAAAAAGCCCATTAATCCCAGCACACTGGTGGCGCTGATGGTGTTGGGCAAAATGGCGATAAAGGCCATTTTTACCGAGCGGAACAGCAGCAGCAAAATCAGGAAGATCACGGCGATAACAATGCCAAGCGTTTTGATTTGCGAGTCGAACAGGCTTTGCAGCATGTTGTTGTAAAGCACCATGGCGCCGGTGAGGTGCACCTGCTCCGGTTTGAGGTCAAACTGGTGAATCAAATCATGACGAATCTTTTTGATCAACAAATCACGATTCAAATTTTCTTTGGAATCGATCACGCGGATCATAATGCGAACGGACTGGCCATCGGTTGATAAGAACGGCTTGACCAGTTGATCTTTAATGGCATCAGGGATGAATTTCGCCATTAACATGAGTTTGACGTAGCTCAGCGGGCCACCATTAAGCTTGGTGGCTAGCTCGTAAGTGGTGCCCAGACTAAGCACCTTGCCACTGGCAGGTAGGCTATCCAGATAATGTTGGATTTTCACCAGTTTGGCCAAGCGGTCGGGGGTAAACCAATAGCTGCTGGTTAGCGTATTGTCTTCTGATGTGGGCGAGGCAAAGGGGTTACTAAAGCTGCCGCCACTGCCAAAGTCATCAAAACCCCCTCCAAAGCTATCAAAACCATCACCTGTGGCATTTTTTGAGGGAGTGGGAGCCGGGGCAGGCGGTGCCTTCTGTTTGGGCGCATCAATAATAATGTCCAACGGCGTTGTGCCGCCCAGCTTTAGGTCGATATTGCGCATGCCTTGATAAATTTCCGTGCTGTGACGGAAGTAATCGATGAAGCGATTTTGTACGGTAAGCTGGGTTGCGCCCAGCGCGATTAGCACGATAACGATAGCGCCAATAATGGGGGGCAGGTAAATAAAGCGGTCGGTGAAGCGACCCATTAGACGGCTGAACGTCAAGGTCGCGTCTTCCAAGTCGCGTGGCCGGTTTTTCTCCTCGGGCAGCAATTGCACCAGTGAGGGGAACAGCAAATAACAAACCGGCAAGGATACCCCCACACCAATGGCCATCATCCAGCCAAAGTCGATCACCGGACGAATACCGGATACCACCAAGGAACCAAAGCCCACCATGGCGGCCAGCACCATGCACAAGCAGGGGCGAATCATCAGCAGGGTGGCCTGCTCGACCAGCCAGCGGGTGCTGGCTTTAGGGAAATCGACCTGCAGCTCGCGGTAACGCACGATGAGGTAAAGCGTAACCGAGATATCGATAATCAGCAGCAACGCCATAAAGTTGGAGCTGATGACGGTGACTTTCCAGTCCATCCAGCCTAGCCAACCGACTACCCAGAGGGTCGACAAACCACAACAAAGAATGGGGATAAATACCCAGCGCGGCTTACGGAAAAACACAAACAGCAGCACGATTAGGAAAAGCCCGACCACCGTGCCGAAGACTTTTAAATCGTTCTCGATGTAGGTGATCATGTCCGAGGCAATCATGGGAATGCCGCCCAGGAACAGCTCGGCCTTGCCATCATACTGTCCCATGATGTCGCGGATATTGTTGATAAGCTGAGTGTTGTCCGCTTGTTTCTGGGTTAAATAATCGCTGAACCGGGTTTGCAGCTGGCTCAGCTCGGCGGCTTCAGCCGTGCTTAACCCTTCATGCCGTTGCTTGTCCAACAGCGCGTTGCGCTCGTGCAGCAGGTCGTAATATTGCGTATCGCGGTTTAGCGTAATTAGCAGCGCTGCCGTTGTGCCATCACGGCTTACCAGGAAATTTCGATACACCGGGTTGGTGGTGGTAAATTCCTTCTTGGCGATTGCCGGATCAATGGACTTGTCCCGTAAGGTGCGCGGGTTGCTGGCGATGTCGCTAAAGCTTTGTTTGGGGCTAAATAACAGCGGCACGTCCAGCAGAGAGTAGGTGGAGTTCACCGCATCCAGCTGGCCAATATCGGCTTCTAGCTGCGATAGATGGTTTAACGCCTTGCGAGTAAACAGAGGCGCATCTTTGGGACGATAGGAAATAATGAGAATGTCGCCGTTACCGCTTTTAAAACGCTTGCCAACCTCGCGGTAATACTGCAACGCCGGGTCATCTTCCATGATGAGCGAGTTGGCCGAGGCATCGAGATGGAAATCTCGCGCATGCATGGCAGCCAAACCGCTGATGGCAATAATAACCAGCGTCCAAACAAGCGGGTGCCGCAAAACGATTTTGCGGTATAAATTCAGGGCGATTTTTCTCATGATGTTCCTTGGTGGCGGTGCGATTAAGCGAAAGCGAATGGGTTAAAACATGGCTTCCAGTTCGCGCGCCATCTGTGTGTTAAACCGATTAATCAGTCGCCCCATTGGCCACATTAATAAGGTAGCGCCACCGTCGGACCATTCTTCCTGATGAATGCGCGAACGCCCGTCGCCGAGATCGATAAAGTTGAAACGATGCTTGATGCTACCCAAGGGGGTTTTAACGCCCCAGACCAATTTTTTCTCCGGCTCTACTTCGAGCACGGTAACGGGTAGGGGAGCAGGCGGCATGCCGGGTAAATCGACAACAAAGAGAAAAAAACCGCCTTCGCGCCATTGCCCAGCCGGACGTTTCACAAAGCGGATAACGCTGCACCAATCCTTCCAGTCGTCAACGGCCGAGAAAAATTTCCATGCCTGACGAGCCGTAACCGGCAGGTCCGTTGTGGCGTCGGTGTAATAGCGGGTAAGCATGCGAGTCTCCGAAACAAAAACGCCATATTAACCAGCACTTGGCGATGGCGGCAAGCGACACATTCCTTAATTGTTGTGCTGTTCACGCCATTCGCCCGGCGTGGCGCCATGGTTGCGTTTGAAATGCCGTTGAAAGGAGCGCATATCGGAAAAGCCAAGATGACGGGCAATGTCGTTTTGTGTCATGTTGGTGTCTTGTAAATATTGCAGCGCCAAGTCGTGGCGCACCTCGTTGAGCAGAGTCTGCCAGCTGGTGCCTTCTTCTTTTAAGCGGCGGTGTAGAGTGCGCACATTTAAGCCCAACGCCTCGGCAGCTTGCTCTTTGCGGGGCAGATGCTGGCTTAACGATTGCCGTAAGTGACGTCGCACACGCCCGCTGGTGGTCTGTTTGTGTGACAAACGTTCCAGCTCGGCTCGTGCATGTGATTCCAGTGTGGCTAACAGCTGCGGGTCGGGCTGACGCATGGGGTGCGACAACATGGCCAAATCGGTGACGATAGCCGAATGTGGTTGGTTAAACTTTAACGGGCAGCGAAAAATGCGTTCGTAGACTGCCTCTTCGCCCGGCGCGACGGCATGTTCAAACCAAACTTCAATGGGGTTGAGCGCGTTGTCGCCCGCCAACCAGCGCACATAGCGCACCCAAGAAGCAAATACATTCTCAATCAAATGCCGACGCACCGGCTGATTAGGGTAGCGACAACGCCAATGGATGGCCATGCGCCCACCGGGTAAGGCTTCTGCATGGCTGGTGCCCATATCGCCAACCAATTTTTCATACTCGGTCATCTTGGTAAAAGCTTCGAGGATGTTGGCAGCGTTCATGGCGATGTAGCCCAACACACTATAAGACCCAGGCTGAATGTATTCGGAGGTATGTAGTCCAAACACCGTGTCGTTGCTGGCGTTGATTAGCCAACGAAGCAGTATCTCGAACTGTGCACCATCAATACGAGCATCCGGCTGCGCAATAGTATTGGCATCCAGATCAGCCAGCTCCAGCCCTCTGGCAGTATCAACGCGCAGCGCTTTGGCATTGACGAGATACTGATAGAGGGCTGGACCGGAAATACTTCCCAAATCCGCCATAGTAGCAACTTATTCCAGCGTAAAAGTCACGCTAACCTGCTGACTCAAGGTAGTCTTTCCTGGGGAGTAATGGGCGCTGTCAGCCTTTAATGTGGCCGCGCGCATCATGATTCGCGGCGACGGACGATGTGTGCTCTGTTGCTGAATAGCAATCGCCTTGCCAATATCGCGACCGGCAGCCTCGGCCATAATGTCGGCTTTTTTACGGGCATTTTTAATGGCTTGCACCAAGGCTTTTTGCAGCAATGCTTTACTATCGGCAACACGCGCTTGGGTGCGGCTGATGTGGTTGATGCCAATATCCACCAGCCCCTCTAGCAGCTGGCCGTAATGTTCCATGCCATCCAACACGATGGTGATGTCCCGTTGAACCTGGTAACCCGCAAGATGTCGCTTGGGCTTATAGCTCCAACGTGGGCTGACTTGTAGCGACAAGGCTTTGATATGATCCTCGGGGATGCCAAGCTCATCGGCCAAATCAAACACGCCATTGATCTGCTGATTAACCCGATCACTTAACGCACCAATATCGTCACCTTCTAGGCTGGCGGCGGCATGCACCACAAATTGGTTGGGCACGGCTTTCACGTCGGCCACGCCGGTTACGCGAATGGTGTCGCGTTGGGCTTGCCCATCATGGTGACAGGCGGTTAATAGAAAAGGCACGATGACTAAAAGTAGGACAGGGTGAAAAACACGCATGATTTCTCCGTTGTTGTGACCGGCCAATAACCGGATAATGGGCAGGGAAAGTAATTGAAACTATCCCGACTGGAGAAGACGGTGTCAATAGAAACCGATCAGGCCGCTATTGCGCAACAGGCCAACGCCATTCTTGCCGATTTACAATGGGAAGAATTAGGCTGTGATTTGATTACCGCCAAGGTGTTTGACGGCATTGAGGTGGATGAGAAACAAATCACCGCCAAGTTCACCTTTGGTTACCCCTTTGCCACCGTGGGCGAGGAGTATGAACAGCGCCTAGCTAATGCCTTGTTGCCTATCGCGGGCGAGCGCGAGCTGAACATCGGTTTACGATTTGATATCAAGCGGCATCGCAATCAAAAGAAAATGCCCGCCATGCGCAAGATTAAAAACATCATCGCCGTGTCGTCGGCCAAGGGCGGTGTGGGCAAATCTACCGTTTGCGCCAACCTGGCACTGGCCTTGTTGGATGAAGGCGCGAAAGTGGGTGTCATGGATGCCGATATCACCGGCCCCAGTCAGCCAATGATGCTAGGCGTGCCCGAAGGGCTGCGCCCCAAAGTCAAAGAAGAAAAGTATTTCGTCCCCATTCCGGCGTTGGGGCTGGACACCATGAGCATGGGCTACATGATGGACAACAAAACCGCCGTGGTGTGGCGTGGTCCCATGATTAGCGGTGCCTTGGAACAAATGATGAGCCAGACTATCTGGAACGATCTGGATTATTTGATTATCGATTTGCCGCCATCGACCAGCGACTTGCAGCTGTCATTAGCACAAAAAGTGCCGGTGTCCGGTGCTCTGGTGGTGACCACGCCGCAGGAAATCGCCTTGCTGGATGCCGTGCGCGGCATTGAAATGTTCCACAAGCTGGATGTTGGCGTATTGGGCATTGTAGAAAACATGGCCATGCATGTGTGTAGCAACTGTGGTCACGAAGACCCCATTTTCGGTAGCGGCGGTGGCGACAAAATCGCCGCCGATTATGGCACGCAAATGCTTGGCCACTTGCCGCTGGCGCGCGGTATTCGTGAAGACGCCGACAGTGGCAAACCCACTGTGGCCGCACGACCAGATAGCGCCGAAGCTGCCATGTATCGTCGTGTGGCGCGCCAAGTGACCGCC
>CAYVZZ010000134.1:0-5816 GCA_964456185.1 uncultured Alcanivoracaceae bacterium | reverse complement strand
CGCACAAGAAATTCTTAAAATTAAGCGTCAATTGAATCAATTGCTTTCCGATCACACAGGCAAGCCACTGAAACAGATTGAAAAAGACACGGATCGTGACAATTTTATGAGTGCGGCTGAAGCCTGTGATTATGGCCTGGTCGATGCAGTTCTTGAGCATCGCCCTGCATAATACGAAGAAATACTGGCTTTTTTATGTACAAATCACAAAAACATCGCAATGTCGGACTTGAAAAAATGCATGGTCGACGGCATCTTGAAGGTAGGAATAGTGAAAGGGGTTTCTCATGACTGATCGTACAAGCAAAGGCGACGACAACAAACTGTTGCGTTGCTCTTTCTGCAATAAAAGTCAGCATGAAGTGCGCAAATTAATCGCCGGTCCGTCCGTCTTCATTTGTGATGAATGTGTAGATCTATGCAATGACATCATTCGCGAAGAAGTTCAAGAGCAAGATGCTGACGGCGAAGAGAACAGCCTACCTAAACCGCACGAGTTGAATGCTGCGCTGGATGAGTATGTTATTGGCCAAGAAAGAGCCAAGAAGGTGCTGTCGGTGGCGGTATATAACCACTACAAGCGCTTGCAGCACAAGGGTGGTGAGGGCGAAGTCGAGCTGGGTAAAAGTAATATCTTGCTGATTGGTCCCACAGGCTCCGGTAAAACCTTGCTGGCAAAGACACTAGCGCGCTTGCTTAATGTGCCTTTTACCATAGCTGATGCCACGACACTTACCGAAGCAGGTTACGTAGGTGAGGATGTCGAAAACATCATTCAGAAGCTGCTTCAGAAATGTGATTACGATATCGAAAAGGCACAAAAGGGCATTGTTTACATCGATGAAATCGACAAGATTTCTCGCAAAGCTGATAACCCCTCTATCACCCGCGATGTGTCCGGTGAGGGCGTTCAACAAGCGTTACTGAAGCTCATTGAGGGCACGGTTGCCTCGGTGCCACCACAAGGCGGACGTAAACACCCGCAGCAAGAATTTGTATCGGTTGATACGTCTAATATCTTGTTTATTTGTGGCGGTGCATTTTCGGGTCTCGAAAAGATTATCCGCAACCGGTCCGAGAAAAGTGGCATTGGCTTTGCCGCTGATGTGCATAGTAAAGATACGACTATTGAAGTTGGTGAAACGCTGGTTGATGTCGAGCCGGAAGATCTTAGCAAATATGGCTTGATCCCCGAGTTTATTGGTCGTCTGCCGGTTATTGCGACACTCAAAGAGCTGTCTGAAAATGCGTTGGTTCAGATTCTCACTGAGCCTAAAAACGCCTTAACCAAACAATACATTCATCTCTTCGAGATGGAAGATGTTGAGCTGGATTTCCGTGAAGATGCATTGCGCGCGGTAGCACAAAAAGCCATGGATCGTAAAACTGGTGCGCGTGGGCTGCGTTCTATCCTGGAAAATGTACTACTTGAAACCATGTACAAAGTGCCCAGCCTGGATGGCGTCATAAAGGTAGTAATTGATGCGGCCACCATCAAGGGTGAATCCGAGCCGCTCTTGATTTACGAAAACAACGAGCATTCCAAAGCCGCTCCAGATTAATCAAAGCGGCTTTGGCTTCCATTTTCTTTGCGGTCTTACCTTCCTTTGATCCGCCAAGGAGTTCTATTTAATGCAAGTTTGTGTCCTGCCACTACGTGATGTAGTGGTTTATCCTTCTGTTGTGGTTCCACTTTTTGTCGGTCGCGACAAGTCGGTTCGTGCATTGGAAATGGCAGCCTCTTCGGAAGAAGACATCTTGCTGGTCACGCAGAAACAAGCCGACATTGATGACCCGGATGTAAATGACGTATACAACGTCGGCACGCTGGCGTCTATCCTTCAGCTACTGCGCTTGCCAGATGGCACCATTAAGGTGCTGGTCGAAGGCAAGCAGCGCTTTTTGATTAATCACTTTGTTGACGAAGCCAATTATCAGCTCGCCGATGGCACCATTATGTTGGAGCCACCGGCAGAAAAAACTCAAGCTGATACATTGGTTAAAACCCTTCGCCAAGATTTCGCTGAGTATGCCAAATTGGCGGGGAAGCCCGCCAAAGATATGCAGAGCGTAGTTAGCGACATTACCGATGTCTCACGCCTTGCCGATACCTTGGCCGCTCACATGCCACTGCAACTGGATGAGAAGCAACAGCTTTTGGAGCAGGCGGATCCTCTGGATCGAGCCGAGTTGCTCGTTGCTATTATGCTTGCAGAACGTGACGTTATGCAGCTTGAAAAGCGCATCCATGGGCGCGTTAACACGCAGATGGAAAAAAGTCAGCGCGAGTACTATTTGAATGAAAAGATAAAAGCCATTCAAAAAGAACTGGGCGACATGAACCACGGTGAGGGCGGTAATGAGTTTGATGGTATCGCCAAGCGAATTGACGCCAGCGGCATGCACAAAGAAGCAAAAGACAAGGCTAAGGCCGAGTTAGGCAAGCTTCGCATGATGGCACCCATGTCAGCCGAATCGACGGTGGTACGCAATTATCTGGATTGGATGACGTCTTTACCCTGGAAAAAGACGACCCGAATCAGCAAAGACATTAGCAAGGCGCAACAGGTTCTGGATCAGGATCACTATGGCCTTGAAGAAGTCAAAGAGCGCATCCTTGAATTTCTTGCGGTGCAAGCACGAGTCGGCAAGGTGAAAGGCCCCATCCTGTGTTTGGTCGGGCCACCAGGGGTCGGTAAGACCTCTTTGGCGGAATCCATTGCACGTGCCACAGGTCGAAAATATGTGCGTATGGCGTTAGGCGGCGTACGCGATGAGGCCGAAATACGCGGCCATAGACGCACTTATATCGGCGCTTTGCCCGGAAAAATTGTCCAGAAAATGGCTAAAGTCGGGGTGCGCAACCCACTGTTTTTGCTTGATGAAGTCGACAAAATGGGCATGGACATGCGCGGCGACCCTGCCTCGGCTCTGTTAGAAGTGCTCGACCCTGAACAAAATGATGCTTTTAACGATCATTATCTTGAAGTCGATTATGACCTTTCTAAGACGTTGTTTATTTGTACGTCTAATTCCATGAATATTCCGCCTGCCTTGCTGGATCGCATGGAGGTAATACGCATTCCCGGTTACACCGAAGATGAAAAGGTGCATATCGCCGAGCAATATTTGCTGCCAAAGCAGCGCAAGGCAAATGGACTTAAGGTAAAAGAGCTGGACGTGCCGACCGACGTAATGCGCGATGTGGTGCGCTACTACACGCGTGAAGCCGGTGTTCGCGGGTTGGAACGCCAGCTCGCAAAGCTGTGTCGTAAGCGGGTAAAAGAAGCCTTAACAAACAAAGCTGCAGCCTCAGCGACCATCACCACAGATGATTTGGTTCAATACCTTGGGGTACATAAATTTGATTTCGGTCGTGCCCAAAAAGAGCCGCAAATAGGGCAGGTCACCGGCCTTGCTTGGACCTCGGTTGGTGGCGAACTGCTAACCATTGAAGGCGCATCCTTCCCAGGAAAGGGTAGGGTAACGACCACTGGTTCGCTTGGTGACGTCATGCAAGAATCCATTAAGGCAGCTATGACCGTGGTGAAAAACCGGGCGGCTTCTCTAGGTATCCGTCAGTCGCATTTGAATAAGCAAGACGTGCATATTCATGTACCTGAAGGCGCTACCCCCAAGGACGGCCCAAGTGCGGGCATTGCCATGTGTACCGCCTTGGTTTCTGTTCTGTCCGACATTAAAGTGCGACCCGATGTCGCCATGACAGGTGAGATCACCCTACGGGGTCGAGTGTTGCCCATTGGCGGATTGAAAGAAAAGTTGTTGGCCGCACACCGGGGCGGCATCAAACGTGTGTTGATTCCACACGATAATGTCAAAGACCTAAAAGATATTCCGCAAAATATTCAGAAAGATTTGGATATAAAAGCGGTTAAATGGGTCGAAGAAGTACTCGATCTCGCATTGAATGAGGCACCAATAGCACTCTCAAACGCTGAAATTGAGGAAGAATTGCACAGTCTCGAGAAAAACTTGACGAAAAATGATGAAGATCGTGTTAGCACGCACTGATTCTGTGCTATAAAGTGCAGACTCAGTGCTTACTGGTTGTGTCGCCTGACTTGACGTGCTGAATAGCCGGTTGGTATAAAGCACTCTCGCCACATGGCAGATACAACAATTTTAAAAAACCAAAGCAATAAGGGGACTTCCGTGAACAAATCCGAACTGATCGATTCCATCGCAACAACTGCTGACCTGACCAAAGCTGACGCAGGTCGTGCACTCGACGCCACATTGGAAACTATTACCAACACACTGAAGAAAGGTGATACCGTTTCTTTGGTAGGTTTCGGTACTTACTCTGTCAAGCAGCGCGCTGCTCGCACTGGCCGTAACCCGCAAACGGGTAAGACTATCCAGATTCCGGCTTCTAAAGCACCTAGCTTCAAAGCTGGCAAGTCACTTAAAGACGCTGTCAACAAGTAAAGTTGTCCGGCAGTACGGGCAATTTAATTGCAGTGCTGCCATTAAAAAAGCGTATCCCTGATGGGTGCGCTTTTTTTACGTTTAACACGGAGTAAGAAATGCAGGCATTTAGGCGTTTTACTGAAGGAACACTGGGGAAGGTTATCCTCATTTGTATGGTGCTGCCCTTCGTCCTCGCAGGTTTCTATGGCTACTTTTCCAGTGGGGCGGGTGCCAATCAAGTCGTTCAAGTCGGTGATAGCGGCATTAGTAAAAACGCGCTGCAAAATGCGGTTCAATCGCGGCGCCAACAATTGCGTCAAGCCAATCCGCAGTTAAGCTCTCGTCAAGTATCAACAATGATCAGTCCCAATCGCGTGCTTCAAGGGCTGATCAACAACGCCTTACTGCAACAAGCTGCGCTCGACGCGGGCATGGTTGTCAGTAAAAAACAGGTTAGTCGCGATTTGCTCAATGTCCCCGCCTTCCAGGACGATCAAGGTAATTTTTCGACTACCTTGTTCAAGCAACGCGTGGCACTGCGTGGCTATACGCCAGCCGGTTTTATCTCGCTCTTACAAACTGATGGGCTACGCCGCCAATTGCGAGCTGCTTATGGTTTAACTGACTTTGGGTTGCCTAGCGAATTTGAAGCGCTGCAAACATTAAGCAGTCAAACGCGTGATATCAGCTATACAAAGGTGAGTTTATCTGATGTGGTGTCATCCATTGAGGTCAGCGATGCTGACGCTAAGGCTTTTTTCTCTGAGCACAAGGCCAACTATATGCGCCCACCTCAGATTCGCATTCAATGGGTAGAGATTAGTCCTGAGAGCTATGACATTAACGTCACCGATGCGCAAGTGCAGAAGGAATATCAAGCACGAAAGCAAATGCGTATTAATGCGACGAAGAATATGCAACAACGGCATATCTCCGATATCTTTATTGCCATTAACGACAACACTAAGGCGTCGGCTGCCGAGAAAGAGGTGCAGCAAATAAAACAACAACTCGAGGACGGTGCGGATTTTTCTGCACTGGCCAAGAAGTACTCGGATGATCCAATTACCGCAGATAAAGGCGGTGACTTGGGCTGGTTGCTAAAAGCAGCTTTGCCGGACAGCATGGCTAAGGTGGCGTTTGATTTGAACGAAGGCCAAGTCAGTGATCCGATTAAAACAGAGCGCGGCTATCATCTTGTCAAAGTGACCGGCATTAAAACGCCTGATATGCCTGATTTTGACAGTCTGCGAAGCGAAATTGTTAAGGATATTCAACAACAGCAATTGTTGCTGAAGGTCAGC
This sequence comes from uncultured Alcanivoracaceae bacterium, assembly GCA_964456185.1. Lineage (GTDB taxonomy): Bacteria > Pseudomonadota > Gammaproteobacteria > Pseudomonadales > Alcanivoracaceae > CAYVZZ01. The sequence continues at coordinate 81 of CAYVZZ010000134.1, read as the reverse complement.
AAAGACAGTAATCGTCTAAGCGATCTGGCGTTTGATCACAGTGGTTTGAAAGTGCCTGCCGATAAGCTGGGTTTGAGCATT
>CAYVZZ010000133.1:0-5846 GCA_964456185.1 uncultured Alcanivoracaceae bacterium | reverse complement strand
CCAGCGACCCAATGATTAACAGTCATTTGCTCTACCAACTGAGCTAAGGCGGAATTGAATGTGGCGCGTATATTATCGATGGCTGCAGAGGGCGTCAACACCCTTCTGCAGCCATTTTAATTAACTGCCGAAATAAGCAGCAATTCGCTCGACAGCTTTTTCGAGGTTTTCCATGCTGGTAGCGAAGGACAAGCGTACGCAGCCTTTAATACCGAAGGCCGAACCCGGCACTAAGGCAACGCCAGCTTCCAGCAGCTCGTTGGCGAGCTCCATGTCGTCTGCCAGACCTTTTTTAGCAATGGCGTCTGACATATCAACAAAGGCGTAGAAGGTACCGTCGGCTTCTTCTGCTTTGACGCCGTCAATTTTATTCAGAGCACTTACCAACCAGTCGTGGCGTTGTTTAAAGGCTTTAACCATTTCAGCCACGCAGCCTTGGTCGCCATTTAGTGCGGCGGTAGCAGCGGCCTGGCTAATTGAGCTAGCGCCCGAGGTGCTTTGGCTTTGGATTTTGGTCATGGCTTTAATCAAGTTGGCCGGACCGGCTGCATAGCCGATGCGCCAGCCTGTCATGGCGTAGGCTTTGGACACGCCATTCAGAACAATGGTGCGGTCTTTTAGCTCGGGGCACACATTAACGATGTTGATAAACGGCTTACCGGTGAACGAAATGTGCTCGTACATATCGTCAGTGGCAACCAAGATTTGCGGATGCTTTTTCAACACCTCACCCAAGGATTTCAACTCGTCTTCAGTGTAGGCAATGCCGGAAGGGTTGGACGGGCTGTTAATCACAAACAAACGTGTGGCCGGAGTAATGGCGGCTTCCAGTTGTTCGGCGGTAATTTTGAAACGGTTTTCGCGAGTAGCGGTGACGATAACCGGCTTGCCGCCAGCGACTTTCACCATGTCGGGGTAGCTTACCCAGTAAGGGGCGGCGATAACGGCTTCGTCAAAGTCGTTCAACAGCGCCAATGCCATGTTGAAGAAGCTTTGCTTGCCACCGCAGGATACGAGAATTTGGTCGGCGGTGTATTCTAGGTTGTTATCGCGCTTGAATTTGTCGATAACGGCTTGCTTTAGCTCGGGCGTGCCGCCTACCGGCGTATATTTGGTTTGACCGGCATCCATCGCCTTTTTGGCGGCTTCTTTGATGTGGTCGGGCGTGTCAAAGTCCGGCTCGCCTGTTCCCAATACAATAATGTCTTTGCCTTCTGCTTTGAGTTGCTTGGCTTTGGTGGAAACGGCCAAGGTGGGAGAAGGTTTAATGCTTTGTGCACGGCTGGAAAGTTGGATATCGGACATGGAATCCTCTATTTTCTCGTGAAAGAACAGGTCTACCGAGACGAGAGGCGGCGTTTGCGTTACACTCGCTGCCTCTGTTCTGGGGGCGCATATGATACCCGATTTGGAGGTTGGCTTAAATGGCTTTTGAGCTAGTATCCGACTATCAACCCGCTGGCGACCAGCCAACGGCCATTGCTGGCTTGGTCGATGGCGTGGAATCCGGATTGGCCCATCAAACGCTGTTGGGCGTGACGGGTTCTGGCAAGACCTACACCATTGCCAACGTCATCCAGACGCTACAACGCCCCACCATTATTATGGCGCCCAACAAAACCCTGGCGGCGCAGTTGTATGGCGAATTTCGCCAATTCTTCCCGCATAACGCGGTGGAGTATTTCGTTTCCTATTACGATTATTATCAACCGGAAGCCTATGTACCGGCTTCCGACACCTTTATCGAAAAAGATGCCTCGGTCAACGAACAGGTCGAGCAAATGCGGCTCTCGGCCACCAAATCATTGGTGGAACGCCCCGACACCATTATTGTGTCCACCGTATCGGCCATTTACGGCTTGGGTGACCCGGATAGTTACCTCGCCATGCTGCTGCATTTGGTGGTCGGCGACACCATCGACCAGCGCAAGCTCTTACGCCGCCTGGCCGAGCTGCAATACACCCGCAACGAGATGGATTTTCGCCGCGGCACCTATCGGGTGCATGGTGATGTGGTGGATATTTTCCCGGCCGATTCCGATAAAGAAGCCATCCGCATCGACATGTTCGATGACGAAATCGAGAAAATCGCCATTTTCGACCCGCTCACCGGCGAAGTCTTTGAAAAGGTGCGCCGCGCCACCATCTACCCGAAAACCCACTATGTGACCCCGCGTGAAAAGGTGCTGGCCGCTATCGAGAAAATCAAAGTCGAGCTAGATGAGCGGCTGGCCGAATTACGCGACCTCAACAAATTAGTCGAAGCGCAACGGCTGGAACAGCGCACTCGCTTCGATATCGAAATGCTCATGGAGCTGGGCTATTGCAACGGCGTGGAAAACTATTCGCGACTGTTTTCCGGTCGCGCACCGGGCGAGCCACCACCGACCTTGTTTGATTACCTGCCAGACGATGCGCTTTTGGTGCTGGATGAATCCCACGTCACCGTGCCGCAATTAGGCGGCATGTATAAAGGCGACCGCTCACGCAAGCAAACCCTGGTGGAATACGGCTTCCGCTTGCCCAGCGCCATGGACAACCGGCCCTTGATGTTCGAAGAATGGGAAAAGATGGCGCCGCAGATGATTTTTGTCTCGGCCACGCCGGGTAAATACGAAGACAAATATGCGAGCGATATCGTTGAGCAGGTGGTACGCCCCACCGGCCTACTCGACCCGACAATCGAAGTGCGCCCGGCCGATACGCAAGTGGATGACCTGCTATCGGAAATCCGCGATTGCGCCGCACGCAAAGAACGCGTGCTCGCCACTGTGCTCACCAAGCGCATGGCGGAAGACCTCACCGATTATTTGGATGAGCAGGGTGTGCGCGTGCGCTATTTGCACTCGGATATCGGCACGGTAGAACGCGTGGAAATCATTCAAGCCCTGCGTGCAGGCGAGTTCGATGTGCTCGTCGGCATCAACCTGTTGCGCGAGGGCCTGGACATGCCGGAAGTTGCCTTGGTGGCCATTCTCGACGCCGACAAAGAAGGCTTCCTGCGTAACGAACGCTCGTTGATTCAGACCATTGGCCGTGCCGCGCGTAACCTGCATGGCCGCGCCCTGCTCTACGCCAATAAAATCACCGATTCCATGCAACGTGCCATCGACGAAACCGATCGTCGTCGCGCCAAGCAGATGGCGTTTAACAAAGAACACGGCATTACCCCCAAAGCGTTGAATAAGCGCCTGAACAATATTATCGAAGGCGGTTATATTGCGGGAGACAATGGTCCACACGATAAGCGTTCGCGTCGTAAAGTGGCAGACATTCAAGAGAAGTTTGACGTCGACACCAACAATCCCAAAGCACTCTTTAAGCAAATTGCCGAGCTGGAAGAAAAAATGTACGCCCACGCCCGCGATTTGGAATTTGAAGATGCCGCACGCCTGCGTGACCAGATCGAGCAATTACGACAACTTACCCTAACCGCCTAATTGACTATCGACGATGGATAAGAACAGTTGTTTTTCGCTCACCCCATAAGTATCATTTTAAATATATTTTATGTAGACTCCATTTCGTATGTTTGTCTATCTCTCGATTTGCTAATTAAGGAAACCGATATGAGCTTTCCCGATTTTTTCCAGCAAGTGCCGCCTATTCGTCTGCATGATGGCTTGTCAGAAACTTTGGGTGCCACCAAAGATGGCATTGTCGAATACAACTACACCGATGCCGTTAAACTCGCAGGCCACTCCTGCCCCACTGTGGGCAGTGCCTGGCTTTCTGCCGTGGTCGCTATTAATGCATTATATGGCGACGAAACGCCCGAACGCGGTGATATTGAAGTGCAGCTGCCGGGCGGTGAAAGTGAAGGCGTCACGGGTGTGATTGGTCAAGTGCTGACGCTGGTGACCGGTGCCACCGATAAAAACGGTTTTCATGGTCTGGGCGGCAAATATGTGCGCCAAGGGTTGCTGCACTACAACCAGCAGCAGGTCGAAGGCATCCGCTTTACCCGCAAAGACACGGGCGCGACAGTGGAAGTCAACATCGATGCCCGCAGCATTCCCGGCAACCCGGCTCAAGGCGAGTTGCTCGGCAAGATTCTCTACAATCAGGCTACACCAGAAGAAAAAACGGCTTTTGGTGAAATGTGGCAAGACCGCGTGCGTCGCCTACTCACCGAGCACAACGACGACCCTGCCGTGGTTCACGTGCATAAAGTTGCATAAAAGCCTGAGCAAAAAGCGGGCAATCGGTATTGTCATCACACCGGTTGCTCGCTTCCCTCTTGCCTTGTACCACACAACCCCATAAAATGCGCGAACCTATAGACACGTAGCTCAGTTGGTTAGAGCACCACCTTGACATGGTGGGGGTCGTTGGTTCGAATCCAATCGTGTCTACCAAATAAAACCTTATAAATCAGCCGCTTATAGCCAAATATAAAAACAGGCAAGCGGCTTTTTTATTGGCTCATTCTTCCGTGTGACCAATATGTGACCGCTATGGTCATTTGTGTGACCAATGAGAAAAACTGAATGGCCACGCCCCGCGCTGGGGTTGCGCAATAAAAACCCCGCCCAAGCGCAATACCTGGACGGGGTGAACAAGCCGCAATTTTAACCCATGGGGTGCGGTCAACCATGCCTGCGCTATTTAACCCCGCAGGATGGCAGGAGCGCTCTGCTCTCCGAGTAGCTCGCGCATCGTTTTGCTTAAATGGCGGTGAGACATAATCCCAACCACGCCGGGGCGGTAACAACAACTTTCTATCGCCGCAAAAGCCTCGCGTGCGTCCTTATCCGCTGCCGGTAGCTCGGTGCCATAAAATCTCAATGCAGCCCGGATAGAGCTAATAGCATTTAGCGGCTCATCCAACTCAGCATAGGCCGCCCGCAAAGCAGCATCTGCTTTTTGTACTTTGGCCACTGCCGCTGGCAGGCGCTTGTATTCCTTCTCGATCAACTTCGGCGCGTTCTCTCTGAACTCGTTAAACACTTGTTTATCCAGTGCATTGAATTCGCGCTGTAACGATTCGATCCGGGCTTCCAGCATTCGGCTTTCGCTGTCCAACTGTTGAAAAGCATCAAGATCGCCCTCGGCTGCCGCCTTTTGTCGTAGGTCGCGGTCAATGTAACGTTGCCGACCTACTGCCGCATCTAACTCCTGCTGCTTGGCTCTGCGCTCGTCTTCAAGTTTAGTCATTGGGTATTCCTCCGAGTCAGTCGGTCGATGTAACGCTGGCGTGCATTCCCCTGCCGCTTAGGCGTAGTGTGTTCAACCTTTCGTGTTAGCCGGTCTAGGTAGCGCTGTCGCGCGCTGGTTTTGGTGGCGTCCATCACCATCACTCCGATGGATAGCTTTTCGCCGTCTTCGATCATGCCCTCAAGCGGACATCCGTATTTGTCGCATTTATCATGCTTACCGCATTTGTCACATTTCATAAGTCACCTCATAGGTTGTCTAGTGAGTATCTGCTTTTTCTCTTGCCCATCGCGGCCACACCCGCAACGGCATTACATAAATCATCGTGCGAGCCTCTTGCGTGATCGATTGAGTCCCTGCCGCCTCGACCAGTGCGGCGCTCTAGCCCGGCAAACTGCGTTATCAGTCGGCGGTTGTCGGGTATTTCAATCCGACGGCTGTTGAATAAGGGCAATGTATCCTTGTAAAGCTGACTGCGATTCTTGGAACTTGGATCATAAGTAATCTTATGAACAGCAAAACGCTCCCGAGGCCATTCACCGGCGTAGCGGTCGCCCGTCACCCGGCTGATACGGTAATCACGCATAACGTTGGCAAAGTCCTCTACCACGCTCTCAGGCGAAAATGGCGGCTTCACTTCACGGATAGCGTCAATAATTACGGAACTGTCTTCATCGTGAGCAATGGCA
>CAYVZZ010000132.1:0-5900 GCA_964456185.1 uncultured Alcanivoracaceae bacterium | reverse complement strand
CAGCTGACTCACCAAGAAATACATAATGGCAGTCAAGCAGAAAATTTTGAATCCTGAGCTGAATAGCTCGTTGGTGGTGACGTCTTTATTCAACGCGGCAATAATCACCATCAACAAACAAGGTGCCAACACCACACCCATAGAGCCGGACATGGCCGTTGCCCCCAAGGCCAACTGTTTACGCGCACCGCCACGACGCAATTCGTTGTAAATCACGGCACCCGCCGCCAGCACAAAGATACCCGAGGCACCGGTGTAGGCCGTGGGTACAGCGACAATGAGCAGTACGATAAGTGACAGCAGCTCTGGAGACATCTTCCAAGGGCGCAAGACGTCAAACAGCAAGTGCATCATGCGGGTTTGAGTGAGCAACATACCAACCCAGCCATACAACGCCAAGTTGAGGAACAATGTGGAGAACTCCAACATCATGTTGAGATACACCACGGTGCCTTGCCAGTATCCTTCCGAGAAAAACTGGATATTAGCGGTGAAACACATAATGGCGTAGAGCGGCATCGCCAAGAGTGCATTACCAATAGAGCCGCCTTCCTTCAGATGCTTCGGTGGTCTAAACAGCTGAAGCAGAGAAATCAGCGTAAGAATACCAAAGCCAATGGTCCAGACGTAATGCAGATAGAACTCATTCACCACGACGCCTTGATGCACGCTGAGCCAGTCTGAATGCCAATACATGGCCGACGAGAAGGTCAGTATGCCGTTGGCCGCAAACTGTGCCGCCGTAGAGAAATAATATGATTTTTTATCGCTAATGGGGCGTATGGAAATGTGGTGCAGCGTAAAGGCTGCCGCTGCAGCACAAATTAGTACTAGCAATGTGAGCAACAGATTTTGGAACTCATTGAGCTTGGTGACGACCCAAGCAACCCCCTTTTCAAACGAGGCGTAAGCCTTAATCTCGGGAGTGAGGCGAGACTGTAATTTTTCATATTGCGCTTGGTCTTCTAGGCAGCGAGCCTTCTTTTTTACCAAGGATTCGCGAATCGCCCCCTTGTCTACCGTTGTGCCCAATAACGCGGCCAAGGGATCACTGGCAATTTTGGCTTTTTTCTTTTTGACCATACGCGCAACGGCTTTATCAAGATCGTTGTACTGGTCACAAACAGGTGCTTCCATCATCTCGGCACCGCGCAGCATGAAATAATTATCCCATGTGGCTTCACCTACTTTCAGCAACTGCGAATGGATGATGGTGCCTGACGATAAGAAGATGGTCAGGATGAGGATGATGATACCTGGCCAAGATGTACCCCATTCAAGCAGAGTACGATTGCCAATTCTGTAGTATGACGATTCTTGATTCATTTTTTTAGCCGCAGTCTGCCGTCATCGGCACATTGTTATTGGTGTCCCCTGCTCTGGTAGCGGGGCGGGAAGATGCAGTTGGTAGGGCAACGAATATACCACTAATACTCGCTGCCCTACCCGGTTACTGCCGTATTATTCCTTCGGATCCGCACATTCAAAGCGTGACGGATCAAGGCTACAACGCACTTTGAACAACAAGTGAGTCATATCCGGATCATACAAACCTTGCTTGGTCATCTTGATGCGAGACTCACGCAACATAGCGTTATAGTCGACGCGATCTTCGTCCGGAATGTGAATCCACCATTTAGGATCAACCGCATCCTCGGCATTTTTAATTAGCTTGATCGCACGATCGTATTGGCTAAAGGCCCACTCACGAGAGTGTTGTGCAAACCCTTCAGGGAAACGATCATATTTGATCAGCATGGTGGAAACCAATTGACCCAGCACATAATCCACGATACCGCCATTAGGGCTCAAACCTTTGTAAAGCTCTAGGGCGTTATAGGCCATAATGGGGGCAAAACAGATATCCACGCTGCCATTATTAAAGCGACCGGCGAAGTTGGTGATGTCAGATAGCACTGGCGTCATACCTACCATACGCGCCATTTTAGCTTCCTGCGGGTCATACTTCATGACAGCAATTTTCTTACCGGACAATTCGCCAACTGTATCGATAGAACGGTCATCAACAAACAGGTAAGCCGCCCCCATGGGAATAATACCTGCCACTTCATTCGGGCCGGTTTTCAGATGCTTCTCGATAGCAGGACTACCACTAGAAAGCACCCGAATGACGGTGCGCAGTGTCTTGTAGTTAGGGATTGCACCAACGGCCGCCAAGGTACCAATGTACTTATTGAAGGCGCGGGCACGAATGCCGGTTATCTCAACCGCATCACAATGTCCGGACTTAAAATCTTCCATGGCAATGCGTTCATCCGTGTAGGGCTGCAGTTGCAGGTCGACGCCCCACTGTACGGCAGCCGCCTTGTAGTCTTTCATCATGTTGTACATGTCGCCATTGGCACCCACCACGTCAAACACACAGAGTGTGCGTTTTACCAGCGGTGCGGCCGACGCAAAGGGCGCAACGGCGAGCATCGCCGCCATAAACAACAGGCTAATAAGTTTCTTGTAATACATAGTTTTCTCCTGAAAAGTACGCTGGGGTTACCCCCGGCAACAAAACAATCAGTTAAGCAGACTTTGAATATCGATCTTTGGTTCTAGCTTAGGGTCATCCCAGAAGGTACCCAGCTCACCATAAGGGGTGCGTTTGCCAGTGGCTTTCGTCCAAAGCCGATCAGACAGACCGAGAATCATCGATTTGGCAATGGCATCGATTTGTCGATAACTCGGATTAACGTGATCGCTGTTCGCTGCAAAGTCACGGATAGCTTGCTTCAACCGCTTATCATCACCTTTACTATAGGCAGCCATGGCATAGAGCGCACTACTTAGACGCACCCCTTTACTGAAGCCAATCTGGGCAGATTGCTGCAGCATTTTCCAAGGAGTTGCGCCTTCCGGAGCCAGCATAGGCAGCATCACCCAAACAGATGCCTGCATTCCCTTAGGCACGCCCCACCATTTTGCGCTATCAACACAGGTGGCAGCATCAGCCGCGTTAGCTGCAATATTACGCGGCACACCGACTGCGCCACCAGCTGTCGTATCATTCAGCAACGCCTGCAAGCCACTTAGATTGCCGATCAACCAAACCAACTGGTCAAAGTCATCTTCCAGCTCGGGGCACTGGCCATTTTTCATGGGGCCGTATACATCAAGCATGCTGTTATATGCGATCAACTGTCGCTTAGCCGATACAGCTGCCCAACGTTTTTGCATGATGCGGGCATCCTGCGCGGCCGATACATTACCGGCGCGAATGGCGCGCATGTAATGCAGCTGCGCTTCCAACTTCTTGGTATCACTGCAGGTTGCGGCGGTGGTATAAACCATGGGAGCCAATTGCTTAGGCTCTGAACCCACTGTCTGGAACGACATCAATAGTGGGGTGGTCGCCAGCCCCAACGCACACGCCATGCCGACGTCACCTTGGGTCATAACATAGGGCATCATGGCAGATTTGCCGTAACTGACGAGAACGTCGCCGGTAGTTTTATAAATCATGCCACAGCCTTGCATGGCGACCGCGAGGGCAGCCACGCCAAGTAGGCGGAATAGCGAACGGAGCGATGACGGTTTCATCCGATGTCCCCTTGTTGTTCTGTCTTTGTAGGTTTTTATGAATATTCAATATTGGAGGCTTTCGAAGGCTACCCAATGTCGAAGAATGGTACAAGCGCATGACGACAAAAAACAATGGCTCAACACAAAAGCCGTACAGTCAGGGCGGCCATCTGCCAGAAATCGCCTCACAAAAAAGCGGCCAATACTTGCGCAATGTGACGACATGGCGACAATAGGCGGCGTATTCAAAAGGGACGCAACACGATGGCAACAACCACACCACGACAAGGCTGGCATTTAGCGGGAGATACTGTAAAAGGCGGCTTGCGCGTCGCCCAGACCATGAGCGTGTTAGGACGCACGGGCATCGCCTGGCTATTAGGCTCCCGCCCGCCTTTACCTCAGCTGTTGCGCGAAACAGTCGAACGGCTGGGCACGACCTATATCAAATTAGGCCAATTTATTGCCAGCTCCCCGTCTTTATTTCCTGCCGAATACGTCGAGGAGTTTCAAAAGTGCCTAGATCAAACCCCGCCCCTTGCCTTTCACTACATTCGCCAGACCATTGAGTCCGAATTGGGCGCACCGCTCGAAACCCTTTACCACTGGGTCGATCCCAAACCCTTGGCATCGGCCTCTATCGCCCAGGTGCATGCGGCCAAATTGAAAGACGGCAGTGACGTGGTGATCAAAGTGCAGCGCCCTGGTGTCGCCAATATTCTGCTCACCGACTTCAACTTTCTTTATCTCGCATCACGCATTACTGAAAGCCTTACGCCAGGTTTTTCCCGCGAGGCCATCTCGGGCATTATCGACGAACTGCAATCGTCCATGCTGCAGGAATGCGATTTTCTACTGGAAGCCAAACATTTAGACGACTTCAACGCCTTTCTACAGCAAACGGGCAACACCAGCGCGGTCGCCCCACACCCCTACCATCAATACAGCACCGCAAAGGTGCTTACGATGGAACGCTTCTTTGGCGTGCCACTGACTGACCTGTCGGTATTAAAGCGATATACCGACGACCCGGCACAAACCCTAATTAATGCGCTAAATACTTGGTTTTCCAGCCTCATCAGCTGCGACTTTTTCCACGCCGACGTTCACGCCGGCAACCTAATGCTATTAGAGGATGGTCGGGTTGGCTTCATTGATTTCGGCATCGTCGGGCGCGTGCGGCACAGCACTTGGGCAGCCCTGTCCAGTTTCTTGGATGCCATTGGCCGTGGCGACCACCGCGAAATTGCCCGCTGCATGGCCATTATCGGCATGACGCGTGAGAAAGTAGATGAAGAGGCTCTCGCACGCGACCTGTCCCAGCTGGGCGACAGTTTTACCGAAGTCGACCCAATCAGCCTGATGCAAGCCGACAAAAACGACCAGGAAGTGAACCATGTGCTACGTGACCTCATACGCATTGGCGAGCAGCATGGCATCCGTTTTCCCCGCGAATTTGCGCTCTTGTTAAAGCAATTCCTCTATTTTGATCGATACGTTCAAGCGCTCGCTCCCGAACTAAACGTCTTCAACGACAACCGTATCGACATGTGGGGCGGCATGGACGAACTACCGGATTTTCTTTAAAAAAAGACACGCCCCCTGCAAAAGGAATTGCATGCGTCTCACTCGATTCACCAACTGTTTACAGCTATCACTCTGCGGCCTGTGCCGACAGCCTTTAACGCACAACCGGGCAATTTGTCACAGCTGTCTGGCCCGCCTACCAGCTCCCTCTCGCCCTGTATGTCGATGCAGCCTACCCTGTGGCGAGGCAGATGCGGGGCAGCTCTGTGGTCGCTGTCTTGAGCAGCCACCTTTATTTAGCCGCAGCCACTGCACCTGGCTATACCGATTTCCCCTCAACCGGCTCATTAACCATTACAAACACCACGGCCAACTGGCACTCGAGCCCTTGCTCACCGACATCTGGCTCCCCTACCTGCCGCTCCATGACATAACCGACAACTCCCTTTTAGTTCCCATCCCCATTCACTGGCGGCGTCATGGACTACGGGGATTCAATCAGGCCGAACGCTTTGCGGCACAATTGGCAAAGCATACCGGCGTGCCACTTTACAAGGCACTCAACCAACCGCGTGTGGCGCCCATGCTGCAAGGCTTATCCGGCAGGCAACGCCGTTCGGGCATTCGCGGTCAATTCCGTGTCTGCAAAACAGTGACTGATCGCCACATCATTTTGATTGACGATGTCATGACCACCGGTAGTACCGCCAACGAAGCGACACGCGTCTTATTAAACGCAGGCGCAATACAAGTCGACCTTTGGACGTTATGTCGTGTCATGCCAAGCCCTCTGAACAAGTCCTAGCTGTTCGCAGCGAGGCATAAAGCAGGCAATCACAAGG
>CAYVZZ010000131.1:0-5910 GCA_964456185.1 uncultured Alcanivoracaceae bacterium | reverse complement strand
GGCCATAAGACCACGCATACCAGCCAACTGACGAATCTGAGCCGCGCTACCACGCGCACCAGAATCGGCCATCATCCAGATAGAGTTGAAGGAGTTTTGCTCTTCCTCTTTGCCGTCGGCGCCTTTGACCAGCTCGGTTTTGAGGTTCTCCATCATCTTCTTGGCGATCTGCTCATTGGTTTTTGACCAAATGTCGACCACCTTATTGTAACGCTCACCGCGTGTTACCAGACCGGTTGCGAATTGATCCTCGATTTCGTGGATCTCTTCTTCCGCCTTGGCGACCAGTTCAGTCTTGGCATCGGGAATCTGCATGTCATCAATGCCGATGGAGATACCTGACAGAGTGGACTCACGATAGCCCAAGTACATCAGTTGATCGGCAAAAATACAGGTCTGTTTAGTGCCAAGCAGCCGGTAGCTGCTGTTGAGCAGTTTACCCAGTGCCTTCTTGGTCATTTCCTGGTTGATCATCGCAAACGGAATGCCACGGGGAACAACTTCCCAGAGACGACAACGGCCAGGCGTTGTCTCAACAACCAGCGTATTCTTTTCGCGGTTGCCGTCACGATCTTGCACGACTTCTTTTACGCGCACTTTAACGCGAGCGTGCAAATCAACCTTATCGGTTGCCAAGGCACGCGCGACTTCTTTGGTGTCGGCAAACATCATGCCTTCACCCTTGGCATTAACGCGCTCGCGGGTAATGTAATAGATACCCAATACCACGTCTTGCGTTGGCACGATAATCGGCTCGCCATTAGCAGGCGACAGGATGTTGTTGGTTGCCATCATCATGGCACGCGCTTCAAGCTGGGCTTCCAAAGTCAGCGGTACGTGAACCGCCATTTGGTCACCATCGAAGTCGGCGTTAAATGCGGTACAGGCCAACGGATGCAACTGCATCGCCTTACCTTCTACCAACACCGGCTCAAAGGCCTGAATGCCCAAACGGTGAAGGGTTGGTGCACGGTTCAGCATAACTGGGTGCTCACGAATCACTTCGGCGAGGATATCCCACACCTCTGCGGTTTCGCGCTCAACCATCTTCTTGGCTGCTTTAATGGTATTGGCCATGCCACGCGCTTCAAGCTTGGCGTAGATGAATGGCTTGAATAGCTCCAAGGCCATCTTCTTGGGCAGACCACACTCGTGCATCTTGAGGGTCGGTCCCACGGTAATAACGGAACGGCCAGAGTAGTCGACACGCTTACCCAAAAGGTTTTGACGGAAGCGACCACGCTTACCCTTAATCATGTCGGCTAACGATTTCAGCGGACGACGGTTGGAACCGGTAATGGCACGACCACGACGGCCATTATCCAACAGCGCATCAACCGATTCTTGCAGCATGCGCTTCTCGTTGCGCACGATAATATCGGGCGCAGACAGATCCAGCAGGCGCTTCAAACGGTTGTTACGGTTGATGACGCGGCGGTACAGATCGTTAAGATCAGAGGTCGCAAAACGACCACCGTCCAAGGGCACCAAGGGACGAAGATCCGGCGGCAGTACAGGCAGTACTTTGAGGATCATCCATTCCGGCTTGTTGCCGGAATGCTTGAAGGCTTCCATGAGCTTCAAGCGCTTGGTCAGCTTCTTCAGCTTGGTTTGCGAGCGGGTGGATTCAATCCCATCGCGAATATCTTGGACCTCTTCGTCAAGATCCAGATTTTTCAGCAGGTATTGCACCGCTTCGGCACCCATGCGGGCGTCGAATTCGTCGCCAAACTCTTCCATGGCGTCGAAATATTCTTCATCGGGGAGCAGCTGACCTTTCTCCACGGTGGTCATGCCAGGCTCAACCACCACGACCGACTCGAAATAGAGCACACGCTCGATGTCACGCAGCGTCATATCCAGCATCAAGCCAATGCGGCTAGGCAGCGACTTGAGGAACCAGATGTGGGCTACCGGACTGGCCAGTTCGATATGACCCATGCGCTCGCGGCGCACTTTGGACAGGGTAACTTCCACGCCGCACTTCTCGCAGATTACACCGCGATGTTTAAGGCGCTTGTATTTCCCACAGAGGCACTCATAGTCTTTAATCGGCCCAAAGATACGGGCACAGAACAAACCATAGCGCTCAGGTTTAAAGGTCCGGTAGTTGATTGTTTCCGGCTTTTTCACTTCACCGTGTGACCAGGAACGAATCAGGTCCGGCGGCGCAAGTCCGATCCGAATTTTGTCAAATTCCGTGACTTGTCCCTGACTTTTCAGCATGTTCAGCAAGTCTTTCAAGGCCAGTCCTCCGCTTGGAGCCAATGCTCATTATTTATCAATTGATTCGGCATAACCGAATCGGCTTGGCAGGCTCGGCCTGCCAAATTCCCGTCAGTCGTTCTCTAGCTCGATGTTAATACCCAGCGAGCGAATTTCTTTCAACAGTACATTGAAGGATTCAGGCACACCCGGATCCATACTGTGGTTTTCGTCGACCAGATTCTTGTACATGCGTGTACGGCCATTTACGTCGTCCGACTTCACCGTCAGCATTTCTTGCAGAGTATAAGCCGCGCCGTAAGCCTCTAGTGCCCAAACTTCCATCTCACCAAAGCGCTGACCACCAAACTGCGCCTTACCACCGAGCGGCTGTTGGGTAACCAGACTGTAGGAACCAGTGGAACGCGCATGCATCTTGTCATCCACCAAGTGGTTGAGCTTCAGCATGTACATGTAGCCGACGGTGACCGGACGATCAAATTGATCGCCTGTGCGGCCATCCCAAAGCGCCATTTGACCACTTGGGTCCTTGCCCGCTAGCTCCAGCAGCGCCTTGATTTCATGCTCTTCCGCACCATCAAACACACCTGTTGCCATGGGCACACCACCGCGCAGGTTGTTGGCCAGCTCGATAATTTCGGCATCGCTAAATGTCTTCTTATCAAGCGTCTCCTTATTGAGGCCAGCACCCGTTTCGTTATAGATGCGCTCCAGGAACTCACGCACTTCGGCGGTCTTGCGGTGTTCATCCAGCATTTCGCCGATCTTGCGACCTAGGCCTTTAGCGGCGTCACCCAGGTGCACTTCAAGCACCTGACCGATATTCATCCGCGAAGGCACACCCAAGGGGTTGAGCACCACATCGATGGGATCGCCGTTTTCGTCGTAGGGCATATCTTCGACCGGTACGACGCGAGATACCACACCCTTGTTACCGTGGCGACCTGACATCTTGTCACCCGGCTGAATGCGACGCTTGATAGCCAGATAAACCTTGACGACCTTCAGTACGCCGTGAGCAAGTTCATCGCCACCGACAATCTTAGCCTGCTGTTCGCGGAATCGCTCTTCCTGTTCCTTCTTGTAGTTTTCGAGATATTGCTGAGCACGCTCAAGTTGCTCGGCCACGTTCTCATCGGCCGGACGCAGGGCGAACCAATCGTCGGCCTCTAACCCATCAAGAATCTCTGCAGTTAGCTCAGTGCCTTTCTTTTGGCCTGCGCCACCATTGACCTTGCTACCGATCAGCACTTTGCGCAAGCGCGACAGAATATCGGCTTCCAGAATACGGGCTTCGTCTTTAAGGTCTTGACGGAACTCATTCAGCTGCGCTTCTTCGATCTGGCGCGCACGCTCGTCCTTTTCAACACCTTCACGAGTGAACTCACGCACATCGATAACGGTGCCCTTAACGCCCGTCGGCACACGCAATGACGTATCTTTCACGTCAGAAGCTTTCTCGCCGAAAATAGCACGCAGCAGTTTCTCTTCCGGCGTCAGCTGGGTTTCACCTTTCGGTGTAACCTTACCGACGAGAATATCGCCAGACTTAACTTCGGCACCCACATAAACAATGCCGGACTCGTCCAGATTAGATAGAGCACTTTCACCGACGTTGGTGATATCAGCCGTAATCTCTTCCGGCCCCAACTTGGTATCGCGCGCGACACACGTTAGCTCTTGGATGTGAATGGTGGTAAAGCGATCTTCTTTGACGACGCGCTCTGACAGCAGAATGGAGTCCTCAAAGTTGTAACCATTCCACGTCATGAAGGCGACGCGCATGTTTTGACCCAGCGCCAACTCACCCATATCAACAGAGGGGCCGTCGGCCAAGACATCACCGCGAGACACTTTGTCACCAATGCGCACCAAGGCACGTTGGTTAACACAGGTGCTCTGATTCGAGCGCTTGTACTTGGTTAAATTGTAGATATCAACGCCGGCTTCGCCTTCATGCACTTCGTCATCGTTGACGCGAATAATGACACGCGAAGCGTCGACCTTATCTACCACGCCGCCACGGCGAGACAACACACACACGCCCGAGTCACGCGCCACACTACCCTCGATGCCGGTGCCTACCAAGGGCTTTTCGGCACGCAGTACAGGCACGGCCTGACGTTGCATGTTGGCACCCATCAAGGCGCGGTTGGCGTCATCGTGCTCCAAGAAAGGAATCAGCGCCGCTGCAATGGACACCATTTGACGTGGCGATACGTCCATGTGCGTAATTTGCTCTGGCGGCATCAAAGTAAACTCACCAAAGTGGCGCACGGTGACAAACTCGTCGGTGAAGGCACCTTTGTCGTTTACCTTGGAATCAGCCTGTGCAATGACGCAATCCGATTCCTCGATTGCCGACAGGTATTCGATTTCATCCGTCACCTTACCGTCAACCACCTTGCGATAAGGCGACTCAAGGAAGCCATAGTCATTGGTACGGGCATAGGCCGCCAATGAATTAATCAGACCAATGTTCGGCCCTTCAGGTGTTTCAATAGGACATACACGACCATAGTGAGTCGGGTGTACGTCGCGCACCTCAAAGCCGGCGCGCTCGCGAGTCAGACCACCTGGACCCAAGGCGGAAACACGACGCTTGTGCGTCACTTCCGACAACGGGTTGTTTTGATCCATAAATTGTGACAGCTGCGACGAGCCGAAGAACTCTTTCACGGCGGCCGACATAGGCTTGGAATTAATCAGATCCTGCGGCATCCAGCCTTCGGATTCGGCCTGCCCCAAACGTTCGCGAACAGCACGCTCGACGCGCACCAGACCCACGCGGAATTGGTTTTCGGCCATCTCGCCCACAGAGCGAATACGACGGTTACCCAAGTGGTCGATGTCGTCGATGATGCCGTTACCATTGCGAATGGCAACCAACATCTTCATGACATCGACGATGTCGGATACGCCTTCGCCGATTTCTTCGTAGAACTCTTTACCTTCTTTATCGGTGCGCGTGCTGAAGTAGCGGCTATCGTAAAGAATACCCGCGCCTTCATCGCTTTCACGCTGTAGGCGACGATTAAACTTCATGCGACCAACGCGTGATAAGTCATAACGCTCTTTGGTGAAGAACATGTTCTTAAACAGATTCTCGGCCGCATCTTTTGTGGGCGGCTCGCCGGGACGCATCATGCGATAAATTTCGACCAATGCCTCAAGATGATTATGCGAGGGGTCATTACGCAAGGTATCGGAAATGAACGGACCATTGTCCAGATCATTGGTGTAGAGCACCTCAAAATCATTGACGCCGGCTTTCGCCAACGCGGTCAAAGTTTCTTCGGTAATTTCGGTATTACAGTCGAACAGCACTTCGCCAGTGTCGGTATCGACAATAGTCTTTGCCAGCACCTTGCCGTGGAGATACTCAGCCGGGATTTCCAGGCTGGTGATATTGGCCTTTTCCAGTTGGCGAATGTGGCGGGCGGTAATACGACGCCCCGGCTCGACGATGACTTTTTTGCCGTCTTTGATCTCGAAGGTCGCGGTTTCACCACGAAGCCGTTCGGGAATCAGCTTCATGCGATAAACTTCGCCATCGAACGTAATCTCGTTGTTCTCAAAGAACATCTCGAGAATTTCGTCGTCGCTGTAACCCAAGGCATGCAGCAGGATGGTTGCCGGAATCTTGCGGCGACGGTCGATACGAGCAAAAACCTGATCTTTCGG
>CAYVZZ010000130.1:0-5945 GCA_964456185.1 uncultured Alcanivoracaceae bacterium | reverse complement strand
GCCAATAACGCGCTGCTCTAGGCGGGACCTTGCCATCAAATGTCACCCGAAATACGGGATCGGCTGACTGAGCTACATCACTAATTTCACCGGGTGCCATGCTGCTGGATAATCCAGTTTTAGCTTGGTCTTGAGGAATACCCCATAACGGCGCCACTCGTGGCACTAGTACAAATATCACCAACATCAGTGGTATAGCTTGTAGGCACATCACCAGGGCCAAGCGTAAATGCCGCTTGGTGCTGCTCTTGTCGTCCGCCTGATTGATGCCGATCAGCACGGCAGTAAACAGCACAAAACCGATGGCAACATACAGGCTCATGAAGAGTCCGCGGTGAAACAGGAAGATGGTGGCCAGCACAAAATATCCCAGCAACACCACCACGTAGGCATCGCGCAGGCGAAACATTTCCAGCAACTTCAGCGCAAACGCGGCGGTTAACAAGGCCACACCAGCCGACGGCCCGAAAATGGTGTGGTAATGCCACAGCACGAGTAGCACCACCAGCACCAACAAGGTCGTGCGCAGCAACCGTCCCGGCATGGACAGCCGCGCCCGAGCGACCTGCCAGCGCCAGCCAAATAACAACAACACCATAGCAAGTAGCGCATAAGAGCCGTCTAGTAAGGCGGGTAACGCCGCCCAAATGGCCGCCAGCAATAACCAGCCAATGGTACGATGGGGCACCTGATAAAAGCGGCTCACGGCGACACCTCACCAAAGCATGCCAAAGCGGACAAGGCATCGTGCAGATGTGCCTCGCCGCGGTCGGGTGGTATCTGGGTGCCGGGGATAGAAAGCCCCCACAACTGGCCGCGCTTTTCCAACTGCAGTGCCCAATAGCACAGGCGAGACAAGCGCTGTTCCACCGCCATGCCTTCCAACTTGTCCCACTCCAGTTGACGCTGCCCTTCCACCGGATCAATAAATTGGCGCACCTGCAGCTCGTTGCTGCGAGCGAAGGCTTTCCAGTCGATGTGTTGCAAGCTATCGCCAGGCACATAATCGCGCAGACCGGCAAAGTCTTCACTACCGGACGCAGTACGTTTGCGCCCCGCCTCTTCTTCTCCGCCACTGGCCGGACAAACGCCACCGGGCAATGGAGTTGGCCAAGCCAGACAAGCACAGTCCATATCCAACAAACACCAGGCGCGGATTAACCCCAACGGAAAACGGCTTTCGATGTGTAAGCGGCCGGGACGATTCCAGCCTCGTTTTGTCAACGGCACAGCCAAGGCTATGTCAGCTTCTTCATTGGCATTAAGTGATAGCTGAGCTGGCCGTTTCGCTAGCCAATAAACGCTTATCGCCGCATGTTCTCTAGCGGCTTTGAGATGCAGCCGCACACTGCCCTCGCTGCCAGCAAAGGCCGGTTGCATGTTGAGCACCGTCAGCGTGAGACCAGACAGATTACGATAGGTGTGCCAAATGGCGACACAAAAAAGAGAAAACAGCAGGAAGGAAAAACCCATCACCAGATTATTCTGGTAATTGATGCCGCCAATAAACAGCACAAACGCCAGCAGCAGAAAAAAGCCACCGCGCCAATTGGGAAAGATAAAAATACATCGCTGATTAAGGGTTCTTTCACGTTTGGGCGGCACACGCCTTGCCAACCAAACACCAAACCAGCGACGCCATAGAGTCGCCATGTCATTCTCGTTATGCGGGTTTACCGACTACCGCTACCTGCTCCAACAGCTGCTGTGAGCCGCTGATATCACTACCGCCAGAGCGTTGCTGCAAACGGTGGTCGCAGACTGCGGGCATCACGGTTTGCACGTCATCCGGGGTGACAAAGTCGCGCCCTGCCAGCATCGCCCAGCTACGCGCGACTCGCAATAGCGCCAAGCCGGCACGCGGCGACAAACCACTCACAAACGCGCCACTTTGCCGACTTTCCGCTAATAAGCGTTGCACATAGTCCAACAAATCGGCCGATACATGAATGCTGCCCGCTTGTGCCATCAGCTGCTGTAATTCGCCTGGTGTCATTACCGGTGTGAGTTGTTCCAGCAAGCGGCGAGAGTCACCTTGCATTAACAGCTGGCGTTCGGTGCGCGCATCGGGATAGCCCAGGGATAAGCGCATCAGAAAGCGGTCAAGTTGGGATTCGGGTAACGGAAAGGTGCCGGTCTGAGTGACCGGGTTTTGAGTAGCCACCACGAAAAAAGGCGATGGCAAAGCACGCGATTGACGCTCTAGCGTCACCTGCTGCTCTTCCATGGCCTCTAGTAAGGCGCTTTGGGTTTTTGGCGTGGCTCGGTTGATTTCGTCGGCCAACAAGAGTTGTGTGAAAATCGGGCCGGCCTGAAAGTGGAATTGCTGCTCCTTGCTGTTAAACACCGACACGCCAAGGATATCGGCCGGCAGCATATCACTGGTAAATTGCACGCGTTGCCAGTCAAGACCGAACACTTTTGCCAAAGCATGCGCCAAGGTGGTTTTGCCCATGCCGGGCAAATCTTCAATGAGCAGGTGACCTTGCGATAACAGGCAGGCAACGGCCAGTTTCAGCACTCTGGGTTTCCCCAACACCACCTTGTCCAGCTGCTCGAGTGCCTTGTTTACCTGTGTCATCTTTGCCCTATCCCATCTTATCGCGCTGTTTAATGTCCCAGTGCGGCTAGCCCTCGTTTCATCTCGGCTTGTAAATCCACTACGGCTTCCAAACCAACCGATACACGAATCATGTTGTCGTGAATGCCGGCTGCTTCGCGAGCCTCTACAGTCAACTTGCCATGACTGGTTGATGCCGGATGTGTAATAGTGGTTTTTACGTCACCCAAATTGGAGGTGATTGTGAGCCATTCCATCGCATCCATGAAGCGCCAGGCTTCATCACGCCCCGCATTGCCTTTGCTGTCTTCCACTTCAAAGGCTAACACGGCACCAAACGCCGATTGCTGACTCGCGGCTAGTTGATGCTGCGGATGACTTGGCAAACCGGCGTAATACACACGGCTGAAGCCGGGCTGCTGTTCGAGCCAGGTTGCCAGTTCAAGTGCATGGGCGCTTAGGGTGTGCATGCGCAACGACAGCGTCTCCAGACCTTTGACAAACACCCAAGCGTTAAATGGGCTCAGGCTCGGGCCATTGGTGCGCAAGAATCGGTGAATCGGCTCGACCAGCTCGTTACTGCCAACCACGGCTCCACCCATGCAACGCCCCTGGCCGTCAATAAACTTGGTTGCACTGTGAATCACCAAATCTGCGCCAAGCTCGAGCGGACGCTGTAGAATCGGTGTGCAAAAACAGTTATCGACCACAAGAAGCGCATCATTGTCATGCGCCAACTTGGCAAGTGCGCGTAAATCGCCAATTTCCGACAAGGGGTTGGACGGGGTTTCTAGATACAAGACTTTGGTGTTGGGTTGAATGGCAGCTTCCCAAGCGGCCATATCCGGCAAATTGACATAGGTGGTTTCGACACCAAATTTGCCCAAGTAGTTATCAAACACACGCACCGTGGTGCCAAAAATGCTGCGCGACGACACGACGTGATCACCGGCCTGCAGCAAGGTAAACAAGGTGCTGGAAATGGCCGACATACCGGAAGCAAAAGCCTCACAACGCTCGCCGCCTTCCAAGAGTGCCAGACGCTTCTGAAAAACGGTGACAGTGGGGTTAATAAAGCGCGAATATATATTGCCGGGCTCACGTTGCGAAAAACGAGCTTCGGCTTGCTCCGCCGAGTTATAGCGAAAACTCGAGGTAAGGAACATCGGCTCAGAGTGTGATAGCTCCTCTGTGGGCAACTCGGCACCACGAATGGCCAATGTTTCCGGCTGTAATCCAGCCGAGTCCTTAATGTCTTTCATGCGAGTCCTTCCTGTTTATGTCGACTTACGCAATAGTCTGAATCAAACGTTTGGGTCAGCTTGCGTTATGCAAGTCGATCACTTCATTGTCAGCTATCAAGTTCATCGATAGCTGACGTGCCGCATCATTGCGCTGTGAATCCAATGCGTCAAGATAAGCCTCGTCGATGTTGCCGGTAATATAATTGCCGTCAAACACCGAGCAATCAAAGGTCGTGATATCGGCATTGCCTTCGCGGCAAGTTTCGACCAAGTCATCCAGGTCTTGGTAAATTAACCGGTCGGCACCAATAAGTTTGCCTATCTCGTCTACAGTTCGCCCATGGGCAATCAACTCGGATGCCGATGGCATGTCGATGCCATACACATTCGGATAGCGCACGGCGGGGGCAGCACTGGCAAAATACACCTTGTTGGCACCCGCATCACGCGCCATTTGGATAATTTCATTACAGGTGGTGCCACGCACGATGGAGTCGTCTACCAACAAAACGTTCTTGCCACGGAATTCCAAGTCAATGGCGCTGAGTTTTTGGCGTACCGATTTACGGCGCTTTTGCTGACCCGGCATAATGAAAGTGCGACCAATGTAGCGATTTTTGATAAAGCCTTCACGGAATTTCACATCCAACCGATAAGCCGTTTGCAGCGCCGAGGTGCGGCTGGTGTCGGGAATCGGAATGACCACATCGATATCGTTGTCGGGCCACTCACGAGCAATTTTATCGGCCAGTTTCTCGCCCATACGCAGGCGAGCTTTGTAGACCGAAATGCCATCCAAAATGGAGTCCGGGCGCGCCAAGTAAACCTGTTCGAAAATACAAGGGTGCAGCTCGGCATTGGCCGCGCATTGTTGCGTGTAAATCTCACCATCAACGGTGATATAAACGGCTTCACCGGGTGCCACATCGCGCTCTAAGGTAAAGCCCAATGCAGACAAGGCGACCGATTCTGACGACACCATATACTCGGTGCCCGTGCCGGTTTTGCGGCTACCAAAACACAAGGGGCGAATGCCGTTCGGATCACGAAAGGCCACAATGCCGTGGCCGGTAATCATGGCAACAGCGGCATAACCGCCTTCGACACGGTGGTGCATCTTCTCCACCGCCGCAAAGATATCAGCCGGTTGAGGTGTGAGCTTATGCAGCTGTTGAAGCTCATGGGCAAAAATATTCAGTAAAATTTCTGAATCGGATGAGGTATTGATATGGCGCAAATCAGAACGGAAAAGGTGCTCGGCCAGCGCCTCGGAATTAGTCAGGTTGCCGTTATGCGCCAACGTAATGCCGTAAGGCGAGTTGACATAAAAAGGCTGGGCTTCAGCCGAACTGGAAGACCCCGCGGTAGGATAGCGCACATGGCCAATACCCATGTCGCCAACCAGACGATTCATGTGTCGCTGTTGAAACACATCACGCACCAACCCGTTACTTTTGCGCAGAAAGAGATGCTTGTCATCACAAGTGACGATACCGGCGGCATCTTGCCCACGGTGCTGTAACACCGTTAGAGCATCGTAGATATCCTGATTCACTCGACTCTTGCCAACGATTCCCACAATGCCGCACATAAGCCTGCCTCTGTTGGTTAGTACTGCTGGTTAAATCTGCTACTTAGTGTAAGTAAAGCCCGATGATATTTAACGCGTTGCCTTAATTGTGCAGGTTACCTGTAACGCCTGCCAAGGCACTGGCAGCCTGCCCGAACAGCGGCCACAACCAGTGCTGAAAGCTTAAAAAGTAAGGCACCAATATAGACTGGTGCCACCAGCCATCCTGCATAAAGACCGATTGCCCAAGGGCGACTAGCACGACCACCAGCACCCCACCACGCAAAATGCCAAAAACTGCGCCCAATGTACGGTCAGTTCCGGTTAAACCGGTGATGCGAATCAGCTCGCCTAGCAATCGGCTGAGCAACCCGCCAACAAAAAGCGTAATCACGAACAGTGTGCCAAATGCGACCGCCATGCGCAGACTGGGGGCATCAATGTAGGCCTGTAGCACCATTGCCATGCCATCAAAAAATAGCATGGCGACAATAAAAGCAGCTACCCAGGTGACTAGCGAAAACGCCTCACGTACAAAGCCGCGCCACAGCCCGATAAGAGCTGACACGAC
>CAYVZZ010000129.1:0-6066 GCA_964456185.1 uncultured Alcanivoracaceae bacterium | reverse complement strand
TTTGGCTTTGGCTTTGGCTTTGGCTTTGGCTTTGGCTTTGGCTTTGGCTTTGGCTCGGGCGCCACCGGCTTATCTATTACGACAGCACGAATGGCGGGCGGTTCAATCACCACATGCCGCTGCTCTGGCCAATGCACCAGCAACAACAAGCCCAGCACTAGGTGCAGCCCAATGGCCAACACCCAGGGTAGCCAGCGTTGTAGCGGCAAATTCGTCATCACTGCCCGGCAGGTTCGGTAATTAACGCCAGCTTGGTAATGCCGGCAGCCTGTAACGCTGCCATCAACCGAATCACCTTGCCATAATCTACATGCTCATCACCCTGCACCATAAACAAAGTGTCCGGACGCTGCTCTTTAATCAAACTGGCTTGATGGGTAATGGCCTTTAAACTGGTGCTTTGCTTCGGGTGCTCACCAATGTCCATGTAATAACTGCCATCTGACAACACGGTTACAGTGACAGGCTCTTGCTCGGATGGCACCGCACTGCTCTCTGCATTGGGCAGATTAACGTCCAGCCCTTGCGTCATCACGGGTGCCGTGACCATAAAAATCACCAGCAGCACGAGCATTACATCGATATAGGGCACCACATTGATGTCATTCATCAATTTGCGTGGCACGCGCACATGAAAATGGGACTGTTTCATGGCTTCAATCCTGCTCTTGGCTGTGCGTCCGTCGATGCAAAATGCTGGAAAACTCTTCGGCAAACAACTCGCTTTCGCCCACCAGTTCATCACTGATGGTGGCAAAGCGGTTATAGGCCAACACGGCCGGAATAGCGGCAAACAAACCAATCGCTGTGGCAATCAACGCCTCGGCAATGCCGGGTGCCACCGCCGCCAAGGTTGTTTGACTCACATGAGACAAGGCCATAAAGGCATTCATAATGCCCCACACCGTGCCAAACAACCCCACATAAGGACTGGTCGATCCCACACTGGCCAAAAACGGCAAATGACGGTTCAAGCGACTCTGCTCACGTTGCAACGCCACGCGCATGGCGCGCTGAGCGCCTTCCATAACAGCATCGCCCTGCCGTGACGACTTGGCCAAACGCGCAAACTCGCGAAAGCCCGACTGAAACACCCGCTCGGGGCCGGCATGCTCGTTCGGTGATGATTTGACGTCAGAGTACAACGTCGTTAATGCCGCCCCGGACCAAAATTTATCTTGAAACGCATTACCCGCTTTTCGTGCTTGGCGATAAACCATCACGCGATTAATAATCATCGCCCAAGAAATAACCGACGCCAATAACAACAAAGCGATCACAATTTTGACCACCCAACCGGCGTCGCCGATCATGACCCATACACTGATGTCGTTGGTTGGCATCTTGTTTTTTCTCCTCGCGTAAACGCGTTCAATCTGTTCGCTTAATTTATCGGGTCGCCGTCATTGCCATTAATGCCTCAGGCAATCGGGTGGGCGTCATATTATGGCAGGATACACAGGCTACTTTTACCTCGGCATCACACAAAAGTTCCTCGCCGCGCCATACTTCTTGCTGAAAAGTGATCGACGCACGGCCAAGACGTGACACAGCTACCGTTACGTGTAATTCATCATCCAAGTGCGCAGGCCGTCGATATTTAATACGACAGTCGCTAACGACAAATTGCTTACCCTCTTTTTGTAGAGGCCGCTGCCAAATCGCTTGAGCACGCAACCAATCGCTACGCGCGCGCTCCATAAATTTCAGATAATTGACATAATAAACAATGCCTTCGGCGTCGGTGTCCTCCATATAGACCCGCAGCCTAATAGAAAATGGCGTGGCTGACATCTTATTTTTTACGTTTATCATCGGGTGAGAAAAGGTCATCAGCCGCCGTGGCGGGCTGTAAACCGAAATGCCGCCAAGCATGACGTGTGACCTGACGACCACGGGGAGTACGTTGAATAAAACCCTGCTGAATCAGATACGGCTCAACCACTTCTTCCAGTGTGCCGGAATCTTCATTCAACGCGGCCGCCAGCGACTCAATGCCGACCGGCCCGCCATCGAACTTGTCCATCATCAACGTCATTAGACGGCGGTCGCTGCTATCTAGCCCGAGACTATCAACCTCGAGCATATCCAAGGCACCGCAGGCGGAATCTCGGTCGATAACCCCGTTACCTTTAACTTGAGCAAAATCTCGCACACGCCGCAGCAAGCGATTGGCAATGCGTGGCGTGCCGCGCGAACGCCGGGCGATTTCCACGGCACCGTCTTTATCGGTAGAAATGCCAAGAATATTGGCCGCGCGCAACACAATGCCTGCCAAATCTTTGACGTGATAAAACTCTAGCCGCTGGGTAATGCCGAAACGATCCCGCAAGGGGCTGGTTAACAAGCCGGCTCGTGTAGTCGCGCCTACCAAGGTAAAAGGCGGCAAATCGAGCTTAATGGAACGTGCCGCCGGCCCCTCGCCAATCATGATATCAAGCTGGAAGTCTTCCATGGCCGGGTAAAGGATTTCCTCTACCTGCGCCGACAAGCGGTGAATTTCATCCACAAACAAGACGTCACCGGCTTCCAGATTGGTCAGCAACGCGGCCAAATCACCGGCTTTCTCTAGCACCGGCCCCGAGGTGCTTTTTAATTGCGAGCCCATTTCATTGGCGATGATGTGCGCCAGTGTGGTTTTACCCAAACCGGGTGGGCCGAAAATCAGCGTGTGATCCAGCGACTCCTGACGCCCACGGGCGGCATCAATAAAAATCTGCATGCGCTCGCGCACTTTTGGCTGGCCGTGATAGTCGGCCAAACAGGCGGGGCGAATCGCCTGCTCCTGAATGACATCATCCTCCGGGCGGCTAGCAGCAGTAATCAGGCGGTCGTCATCCATTATGCGTTACCCCGCGAGCTGTTTGAGCGCTTGGCGAATCATCACCTCGGCGGTAAGCTGATCACGATCGGCCAAGGCGGTAATGGCTTTCACCGCGTCACGGTTGCGGTAACCCAAGGATTCCAGCGCGGCAATGGCATCGTCTTCCGCTTGCGCGCTATTACTTTGTGGCGCATTCACCGTCATAGGTGCGCCTTCGAGCTTCTTCAAGCGGTCGCGCATTTCGATAATCAAACGCTCGGCAGTCTTCTTGCCGACACCGGGAATCTTCACCAGACTGGCGCTGTCTTCCATTTCGATGCAACGCACCAAACGCGGTGCCTCGATGCCCGACAATAACGCCAGTCCCAGCTTGGGTCCCACGCCATTAATTTTAATTAAGGCACGGAATAAGTCGCGTTCAAAACGATTGGCAAAACCATACAGCAGCAGCGCGTCTTCGCGCACCACTTGGTGAATATACAGACGCACATTGGTTGCGCCCTCAACCAGGTCGTAAAACACCGACATGGGGGCTTCGACTTCATAGCCCACGCCTTGTACATCAAGCACCAGTTGCGGCGGGCGTTTTTCAATGAGTGTTCCGGTAAGCAGTGCGATCATTTGGGATATTTCACCATGCGTTTAACCGACGAGGCCGGTTGTGAACTCAGCCGCCCACCCCGCATGCCCGACGCCTGCGACATACGCAGCAGGCTAGTGCGCAAGTGTGCATGACTAATGGCAATGGCCAGGGCATCGGCGGCATCGGCTTGCGGCGTTTTCTGTAATGACAACAGACGACACACCATTTGCGCCACCTGTTTTTTATCGGCTCCTCCCTGCCCTGTCACCGCCTGTTTCACCTGTCGGGCAGAATATTCAAACACCGGGATGTTGTGTTGTACGGCAGCCACGATGGCGGCACCACGCGCCTGCCCCAGCTTTAAGGCCGAATCGGCATTGTTGGCCATAAACACTTTTTCAATGCTGACTTCATCCGGCTGCCAGCGCTGACAAACGTCGCTAATGCCCTGAAATATATGGCCAAGACGAATAGGAATGTCGCCCTTATCAACGACATTTAAGGTGCCGCAATCGAGAAACCGCGACTGATTGCCTTGCTGATCAATGACCCCGTAGCCGGTTTTACGCGACCCGGGATCAATACCAAGAATAATGGCCACAAACGTGCCCTAAGCTGCCAATTTGTTATTGTTGTACCGCAAACACTGTCCAAATGTCCAGTATTCGTTAGTCGACATCAGGGAAGATGGCGTTGGTGTAGACATTTTGCACGTCGTCCAAGTCTTCCAAATGATCCACCAGCTTATTGACCTTTTCTGCCGTGGCTTCGTCCAACTCAATTTCAGTGGACGGGTGCATGGTCATGTCGGCGTCTTCATAGTTAAGCTCGGCGGCTTTAAAGGCATCGCACACGCTCAAGAAGCTTTTATCGTCGGTAATCACCAACAAAGCGCCTTCTTCCAAGGTTTCGACGTCTTCCGCGCCGGCTTCCAATGCGGCTTCCATTACTGTGTCTTCATCGGCACCTGGCGCAAAGTAAATCTCGCCGCGCTGGGTAAACAAATAGGCCACCGAGCCAGAGGTGCCCAAGTTGCCGCCATGCTTGGTAAAGGCATGACGCACATCGGATACGGTGCGGTTCACGTTATCGGTCAATGTCTTGACCAAAATAGCGACACCACCCACGGAGTAACCTTCGTAGGTTACTTCATCCATATCGGCACCATCGCCACCACCGGCACCACGCTTAATGGCGCGCTCGATGGTGTCTTTGGTCATGTTGGCACCCAGCGCTTTATCGACAGCCGTGCGCAAACGCGGGTTATCGTCCACGTTGTCACCGCCCATGCGGGCAGCAACGGTGATTTCACGAATCAGCTTGGTAAAAATCTTGCCACGCTTGGCATCCTGGGCGGCCTTTTTGTGCTTAATATTGGCCCACTTACTATGCCCTGCCATATTTACTCCTGTCGTTTAGATCACTAAAAATGCCGTTATTTCAAGGCGACTTATGCCTCTTCCTTGCGGATATTAATGCCCACCTCACGCAACTGGCGGTTACTCACCTCAGCGGGTGCCAATGTCAGCAAGTCAGACGCCGTTTGTGTTTTCGGGAAGGCGATAACTTCACGAATGGAATCAGCACCGACCATCAGCATGACCATGCGATCCAAGCCAAATGCCAAACCACCATGCGGCGGCGCACCATAACGCAGGGCATCCAGCAAGAAGCCAAACTTCTCGCGGGCTTCCTCCTCTTTAATGCCCAGAGTGTCAAACACGGCTTGCTGCATATCGGGCTTGGAAATACGGATAGAGCCGCCGCCCAACTCCACGCCATTAAGCACCAAGTCATAAGCGCGAGACAAGGCATTAGCCGGATCAGCAGCCAGCTCTTCGGCACTGCACTTCGGCTGTGTAAAGGGATGGTGCAAGGGCGTCAACTCGCCGTCGACTTCCTCGAACATCGGGAAGTCTACCACCCATAAAGGTGCCCAGCCGTCTTTGACCAGCCCCAAATCTTTGCCCAGCTGCACACGCAGCGCGCCCAGCGCGTCATTTACCACTTGTGCTTTATCGGCACCAAAGAAAATCAAATCGCCCACTTGCGCGCCAGTGCGTTCCAAAATACCGGCGATGGCATCATCGGTAAGGAATTTGAGAATCGGCGACTGCAGGCCAGAATTATCGTCCAGGTGATTGACCTTAATATAAGCCAAACCTTTCGCGCCGTAGTTGGACACAAACTTGGTATAGCCGTCGATTTGCTTACGGCTGATTTTGCTGCCTTCCGGCACGCGCAACGCCGCTACGCGGCCTTTGGGATCATTAGCCGGTCCGGAGAACACTTTAAAATCGACATCTTTTAGCAAATCGGCGATGTCGACCAATTCCATATCAATACGCA
Source organism: uncultured Alcanivoracaceae bacterium (assembly GCA_964456185.1). Classification (GTDB taxonomy): domain Bacteria; phylum Pseudomonadota; class Gammaproteobacteria; order Pseudomonadales; family Alcanivoracaceae; genus CAYVZZ01. The sequence continues at coordinate 310 of CAYVZZ010000129.1, read as the reverse complement.
GATCCGGCTTGTCGGAACCAAAGCGACGCATCGCTTCTGAATAAGGCATATGCTGCAACTCGGGCAGATCCACATCCAGCAGCTTCTTGAACACATCACGCACCATGCCCTCGGTGATTCCCATGATGTCTTCTTCATCAATAAAGGAGGCTTCGATATCAATCTGGGTAAATTCCGGCTGACGATCGGCACGCAAATCTTCGTCACGGAAGCACTTGGCGATTTGGTAGTAACGATCAAAACCGGCCACCATCAGCAGCTGCTTGAACAGCTGGGGCGACTGCGGCAAAGCAAAGAAATTACCGGGGAA
>CAYVZZ010000128.1:0-6068 GCA_964456185.1 uncultured Alcanivoracaceae bacterium | reverse complement strand
CTCCAGTCACTACATTTATCGTTTCTACGAGGAATTCCCGGACGATCACGATTATCTGGCCACCATGCACCGTTGCCATGGCAGCATCACCACCGCCATGTGCTATACATCGACCATGATCATTCTCGGTTTTGCAATCCTGGCGCTATCTAACTTTATGCCCACGGTGCACTTCGGGCTGCTCACCGGTTTTGCCATTTTCGTGGCGCTATTGGCGAATATGACATTGCTACCGGCATTGATGGTGTTGCTAAAACCGAAGATTCCCGAGCAGGCTGTGGAAGCCCCACGACCGGTGTGACAGGACTTATTTCATTCCGCGCGCCTGCTTGATCATGTCATAGGCGCGCGTAATATCAGCGGCTTTTTCAGTTGCCACGCGAATCATTTCTTCGCTCAAACCTTGAGAAGCTAGCTTATCGGGATGGTGCCGGCTCATTAGCCGACGATAGGCTTTTTTGATTTCCGCATCGCTGGCCGAGCTGCTAACGCCCAGCACACTGTATGCTTGAGCGAGGCTTGGGCCACGCGATGCTGCCTGTCCGGTGTATTGGTGGTAGCCTCCTGCCCCGCCGAAGCCGCCATGCGAAAAATTAGCCTGAGCGGTGAGCATGGCAATAATTTGTCGAAACTGAGCCTCGGGAATGCCCAATCCGCGGGCGACGCGTAGCAGCACATCTTCTTCAGCTGAGTGCAGACTGCCGTCGGCGAGTGCGGCATTAAGTAAAATCTCGAAGAAATTTAGCACCATGGTTTTGCGACGGCGGATGCGATGGCGAAATTTGGCAACGGTATCATCCAAGGGGAAGTCCGCCTGCTTACCCAGATTAAATAACCGAATAGCCTCGCGGCGCTTGTCTTCACTTAGCCCCATGCGATCCATCAGCGCGGTGGCACGAGCAATTTCGGCTTCACTCACTCGCCCATCGGCTTTAGCCAAATGACCTAAAATAGAAAAAACCGCCTCGAAAATGGCCTTATCTAATGCCTCACGTTCGCCAGAACGCATTGGTCGGAAGGGGTTGTAGGATTGGATTTGCTCGGCTTTTTTATCGATCTTATAGCCGATAAACAAACCAATCAGGCCGCCAATAGGGCCAAAGATCCAATACCCCAGGCCACCAAAAATAATTTTTCCCATCCAGATCATGAATAATCCACGTGTAACCAGTTGAGGCTGTCTTCGGTGCGTGCCGTCGGGTGATATTCGGCACTCACCCAGCCGTTGTAGGAAGACGCTGCCAATTGTGCAAATAAGGAATCAAACGCAATATCGCCAGTGCCCGGTTGATGCCGTCCGTTGCTATCAGCAAATTGGATATGACCAATGCGGCCGGCCGAGCGTTGCAGGCATTGCGACAAAGCATCCCCCATGCGGTGCATGTGATACAAATCGTACTGCAACTGTAAGTTGGGGACGGCGACCTGCTTTATCAACCCCTCGGCCTGTTCGCGGGTCGTTACCAGGAAACCGGGCACGTCGAATGAATTGATCGGCTCAAGTCGCAGCCCTTTACCAAAACAGGCCAGCTGCCGAGCGGCATATCGCAGGTTAGCCACTAATGTTTCTTCGGCTTGCAGTTGGCTTACCTGCTTCGGCAACACCCCGGCCAAACAGTTCATTTGCGGACAGCCCGTGGCCGTGGCGTAACGCAACGCCTGCCGCACACCAGCTTGAAACTCGTCAACTCGTGCCGGGTCGCAGGCGATACCGCGATCACCGCCCGCCCAATCACCGGCGGGCAGGTTGATCAACACCAGCTGTAATTGATGTTGTTTCAGCAGCGCAGCCAATTCATCAGGGCTCACGTCGTCATACGGAAACTGGCACTCTACCGCCTGAAAGCCTGCTGCTTTGGCAGCCGCAAAACGTTCAACAAACGGCAATTCGGTAAATAACAAGGTGAGATTGGCGGCAAAATTCAGCATTAATCGTCCAACCGCTTTTGGTTATCGGTTTCAAGCTGTAGCAACAACCCCGAGTGATCAACCTCACCCTGCCCAGCGGCCACCAGCTTTTCATAGGCTGCCTGGGTTTGTTTGGCCAGTGGCAGATCCAGTTGTTCATCGGCGGCTTGTGCCAAAATCATGTTCATGTCTTTCAACTGAATGCGCGCGGGCGCGCCTGGTTGAAACTGACGTTGCAACATGCGCTCACCATGCTGTTCTAAAATTTTGCTACCGGCAAAGCCGCCCAATAATGCCTCACGTACTGCCGCCGGATCGGCACCACCTGCTGCGGCCAGCAATAAGGCCTCTGATACTGCACCAATCGTGATGCCAACAATGGCTTGATTAGCCAACTTGGCGAGCTGACCGGCACCGGCATCGCCCACCCGCGTCAACTTGCCCAGAGCGGCGAAAACGGAATCCAACTTGGCTAAGGTGTCTTCATTACCACCGGCCATTATCGCCAAGCTACCCGCCGCCGCACCACGGGTGCCACCCGATACAGGCGCATCCACATAATCCAGTTGCCGCTCACCACAAATCGCCGCATGCTGCTTGGCCATCGCGGGCGCAATGGAACTCATGTCCATCACCACAGCTTGTGCTTTAACCGCCTCAATCGCTTTGCTTTGATACAACACCTCATCGACCACCTGGCCATTTTCCAGCATGGTAATCACTACATCAGCGGCGGCCACGGCCGCTTCCGGTGTTTTGGCTAAAACGGCACGCTGCGCAAAAGGCTGCAACTTGCTAGCAGTACGGTTCCAGAGAGTCATGTCAAAACCAGCATCCAGCAGGCGCGTGACCATGGGCTGCCCCATTAATCCCACGCCAAGCCAGGCAGCATGTATTGTCATTTTCGGTTTATCCTTGTGGTTGCTGTGTCAAAAGCCCTGCGCGCATTGTAGAATGCAGGGCAAACAAGTGCGACGAGAAAACCATGAGTCACCAACCTTTCGACAAATCTGACAAACTTCGCGGCGTTTGCTATGACATTCGCGGTCCGGTGCTACAAGAAGCCAATCGCATGGAAGAAAACGGCCAGCGCATCGTCAAGTTGAATATTGGCAACCCCAAGCCGTTCAACTTCGACGCGCCTGACGAAGTGTTGCAGGACGTCATTGCCAACCTGGAACAATCCACCGGCTACAGCCATTCGAAAGGGCTTTTCGCGGCGCGCAAGGCGGTCATGCAATACTGCCAAGTGAAAAACATTAAAGGTGTTACCATTGACGACATCTTCTTGGGCAATGGCGTATCCGAGCTGATCGTCATGGTTGCCCAGGCATTGTTGAACAATGGCGACGAAGTGCTCCTGCCTGCCCCAGACTACCCACTATGGACGGCTGCGGTAAAACTTGCCGGTGGTGAGCCGATACATTACCTCTGCGATGAAGACAACGATTGGCAACCCAGCATTGCGGATATCCGCAGTAAAATCACCCCACAAACGCGGGCGATTTTGCTGATTAACCCCAACAACCCCACTGGGGCCAACTATTCACTTGAGCTACTCGAAGAAGTCGTGGAGATCGCCCGTGAACACGGCCTGATGATTTTGGCCGACGAGATTTACGACAAGATTCTCTACGACAAAGAGAAACACATCTCTGTGGCCTCCCTGGCCGACGACGTCACCGTGGTGACCTTTAACGGCTTGTCAAAAGCCTATCGGGCAGCCGGTTTCCGCTCGGGCTGGTTAGTCGTATCTGGCGATAAAGAACGTGCCGAAGGCTTCATTGAAGGCTTGAACATGCTAGCCTCTATGCGCTTATGCGCTAATGTGCCAGCTCAGCACGCCATTCAAACGGCGCTTGGTGGCTATCAAAGCATTAACGATTTAATCGTTCCCGGCGGGCGTTTGGCTAAACAGCGTGATTTGGCTTATGAAATGCTAAACGACATCCCCGGCGTGAGCTGCGTTAAACCGAAAGCGGCACTTTATATGTTCCCGCGCCTCGACCCGGAAGTGTACCCCATCGCCGATGACGAGCAATTTGCTCTGGCATTATTGCGCGAAGAAAAAGTACTGATTGTTCAAGGCACGGCATTTAACTGGCCAAACCCGGATCATTTCCGCGTGGTGTTCTTGCCAAATCCGGAAAATATGGAAGAAGCCTTTGGTCGACTGGCGCATTTCTTGGCGCGTTATCGTCGTCGCAACAAGGTGTTGAATAAAAAGCCCAAGGCAGACTAGTGGATTTACATATCGACGACTTTTGTCAGGATGTGGCGCGCATATTGGTTAACCTTTACCAAAGCTTTCCGCGCGCCCACGGCCTGTATGTCGAAGATATCTGGGATTTGGATACGCTGGATGAAGTCGGCTTGCACTCGCGACGACACAATAGCTGCCTGGGGGCTATGTTGTGGCTCGCTGAAGAAGGCTATTTGCGCTATCACTCGCTGATTTACCGTGAAGGCATTGACCAGGCCGTGCTCACCAGCCGCGCCTTTTTGGTGCTGAGCGCCGCCAGCGATTTGCTATATGAAGCAGTGCCCGAACGCCCCGCCTCGGTAAAACAACAACGCATGACGCGCATTGAACAATTGCGCGCCGCATTACACAGCGGCAACTCACAAAAAATCGCCGATATGGTGCGTTACATCTTATCGGTTGAGCCGCACATCATCTTACCGGACAGTGCAACCGAGCCTGTTAAAACCGACAATCAAGCTGACAATAGCTGACGCACCAGCTGCACGCTGCCAATCCCGATAAAGGTCATCACCAAAGTGCCAATGACGTGCGCGGCGATACCGCCAAACGCCCAAGTCAGTTTCCCCTGCTGAATAAGCGTCGTCATTTCCAGAGAAAAAGAAGAAAAGGTCGTTAGCGCACCCAAGAAGCCTGTGATAATGAACAAACGCCAATTGGGCGACAGCTGCGGCATAGTGGCCAGCACGGCCACAGCAACACCCGCCAAATAACCGCCCAGCCAATTAGCCGCCAAGGTGCCAGGCGGCACCAAAGGCAGCAGTGAGTTGAGCCGGTTACCCAGCCCCCAGCGCAGCAAAGCGCCGAACACAGCACCAGACCCCACGGCAAATGCAGACCAAAACATCAGCTTTTCCTCTTTAATCGGTTAATTGGGCGACACGCCGGATGCCTTTCAAGGTGGCCAGGCTGGTCGCTTGGGCACTGTCATAAAAGGCACGCATATACGGACGCTGGCTTTCTTCTTTACGCACAGCGGCATACAGCGTACGCCAGACACCCGCTTTACCTAGGCTCACCGCGCTGACCAGTTTCTGGTCGAGATATTCTGCCAGCGCCCAGTTGGGCAAGGCCGCCAAACCGCGGCCACTCGCCACCAGCTGCACAATCATCGGTGTTAATTCGGCGGTGCGAATAGCGGCCGGCTCGACACCGGCCGGCTCCAGAAATGCCCCGAAAATATCCAAACGCTGGCGCTCCACCGGATAAGCGATGAGGGTGTCATGCGTTAAGTCAGCCGGATCAACATAACCCTGCTGCAATAACGCATGTTGATTAGGCACCCCCAGCACCAACTCATATTCAAACAATGGCAAGAATACCACGCCCTCATCGGGCACCGGATCAGAGGTAATCACCATGTCCAGCTCACCACGTCGCAGCGCTGGTTGGGGTTCAAAGCTAAAACCTGCCGACAAATCCAGCTCCACTTCCGGCCAGTCGCTGCGGAATTTATCCAACGTGGGCAACAACCATTGAAAGCAGGCATGACATTCAATGGCAATGTGCAACCGGCCACTGCGCCCTCCCGCCAACTGCCGCAGTTCGCGCTCGGCGTCTTGCATACGCGGCAACACGTCTTTGGCGAGCTGCAACAGCCGTTCGCCCGCCGGCGTAAACGCCAGTGGCCGTGTGCGCCGGTTGAGCAACTTTAAATCCAAGCGTTTTTCCAGCTCGCGCAGTTGGTGCGACAAGGCAGACTGAGTGACATGTAACTGATCGGCGGCTTCGACCATGCTACCCCAGTCTTTAATAGCAGCCAGCAGCTTGAGATGACGACGTTCAATCATGAGGCTTTATCACACTCTCAACAATATGAATTAATTTCATACTATACCTGAAATATCCAATTTTGCTTCATATTTAAGCCCTGCAACAATGCATGCCGTGAACAACT
>CAYVZZ010000127.1:0-6127 GCA_964456185.1 uncultured Alcanivoracaceae bacterium | reverse complement strand
TGCTTGTTTTAATACCTGTTGCGGTCAATTTCTGCCGCAACAGGTATTAGGCCGCATTCTTCATATCTCAATAATGGTAGAACGCGTCATAACACCATTTGTAAAATTTGGATGTCCGAATCTAACCATGTTTATCATCTAGTTACAAGAAGACGTCAAATGCATCTTCCAATCATTTGACGTCTTCTTTTGCCAATCATAATAATACTGTACAAAATAACAGTGGTGGTTGTGCCGCCATCAAACGGCGGCATGCGCTATGCCGTTTAACCCGTTATGCTGTTTTCTTTTGCATGAGGTTTCCATGAAAACCATTGATGAACAACAGGCTCAGGAAGAGCTGAATAACACGGCATCTAAGGTTACCGATATTGACCGCCAGCGTGTATTGAATGAACAAGCTGAAATTGAGCGTAAATTTGGAGGTAGTGGACCTTTGTCGCGTTTTGTAGGGGATGTGCGCACTTTGTTTTCATTGCTGCGCGATTATGGCAGCGGTGCTTACCGGCAGGTGCCTTGGATAACCATTGCGGCGGCGGTAGCTGCGTTGTTGTATGTGCTTAACCCTATGGATTTGGTGCCGGATGTGATTCCGGTGTTGGGGCAGTTGGATGATGCGCTGGTGGTGTCGGTGTGTTTGAAGGCGATTCGCAAGGACTTGGTGAATTACAAAGAATGGAAAAAGGCGCAGGTGGCTAGCTCGATAAGTGGTGGGGCGTTATGAGTAAACAAGCGGTGTACACACATGGGCATGCGGCGTCGGTTTTACGCTCACATAGTAATCGCAACATAGATAATTCGGCGGCGTATTTGGCGCCTGAGCTGCAGCCGGGTTTATGTTTGCTGGATGTGGGCTCGGGCCCGGGCACGATTACGGCGGATTTTGCAAAGCGGTTAAGGCAGGGTGAGGTCACGGCGGTGGAGACCACGCCCGATGCGCTGGCGCTAACGCAGAAAGAATGCGAGCGCCAAGGCGTAACCAATGTGGTTTTTTCGGTTGGCGATGCTCAGGCTTTACCCTTTGATGATGACAGCTTCGATGTGGTGCATGCGCATCAGGTGTTGCAGCATTTGGGTGATCCGGTGCAGGCATTGCGTGAGATGCGGCGCGTGTGTAAGCCGGGTGGCGTGGTGGCTTGTCGGGATGCGGATTACGACGGTTTTATTTGGTATCCGGCATCAGCGGCGTTGGATGAATGGCGCCGTTTGTATAAGAAGGCGGCTTATGCCAATGGCGGCGAGCCGAATGCGGGGCGCTTTTTGTTGAGCTGGGCGCAAGAGGCGGGCTTTACGCAGATAACTCCTAGCTCAAGCACTTGGTGTGTGGCGACGCCCGCCGCACGTGAGTGGTGGGGTGGCATGTGGGAAAAGCGTATTTTGGAATCACGCATTGCTGACCAGTTGTTGGATGCGGGTTGGGCTTCGCAAGGGGAGTTACAGGCGATTTCCCGGGCGTGGGGCGAATGGCGTGATGCGGCGGATGGTTGGCTGTCGGTGCCGCATGGCGAGATTCTTTGTCGCGTGTAAGTGCCTTTAACGCAAGAAAGCCCGAGGTGTATCACTCGGGCTTTCTTGTATTAGCGAACAATTAACGGCTTAAAGCGCCGGTTTGCTGCGCGATTTTGCTACGTCCTTGGCGGTAACAGCCACTGCGTCGTTACCCCAGGATTGACGAATATAGTTGACCACAGCGGCAACGTCTTCGTTACTCATGTCTCCCGCGAAGGGCGGCATAGAGTAGGGGAAGGGGTTGCCTTTGGTGGCAGGCGGGAAGCCACCTAGCAACACCGAGCGAATGGCGTTGATGCCGCTCGGTTCGGTGACGGTGGAGTTATTGGCCAGTGGCGGGTAAACGCCGTAGTTGCCTTTGCCGTCTTTGCCGTGGCAACCGTCACATTGCTTGGCGTAGATGGCTTTGCCCGCATCATAGTTGGCAGCCTTTTTCTTGGCGGTGGGTTGCTTCTTGGCGGGTGCTGGCAAAGATTTTAGATAAGTGGCGATGGCGCGCAGATCGTCGCGCGTCATGTATTGGGTGCTGTTGCGCACCACGTCGGCCATGGGGCCGAATACGCCGCCTTTGTCGGAAAAGCCGGTTTTTAGCAGCTCAACCAAATCTTCGGTGGTCCAACCTTCAAGGCCACCACCTTCTTTCATGCTGAGGTTGGGGGCATACCAACCGTGCATGGGTAGCTCGCCGCCGGCCAGCGGGGTGTCTTCGTTCATGGCACCTAGGAAGTTACGCGAGGTGTGGCACTCGTTACAGTGGCCTAAGCCTTGCACTAGGTAAGCACCGCGATTCCATTCGTCGCTTTTCTTTGGGTTGGGTTCGTACACGCCCGGGGTGAAGTAAAGCGCACGCCAGGCAACGAGCAGCTTACGCACGTTGTAGGGGAAGTTGAGCTCGTGCGGTTTGTTTTCTTGACGCACCGGCGGCAGGCTTTGCAGGTAAGCATAAATTGCCTTGGCGTCTTCCATGGTGACGTTGGTAAACGAGGTGTAGGAAAAAGCAGGGTACAGCAGCTTGCCGTTTTCGCCCTTGCCGTAGTGCAGCGCCATCCAGAAATCTTTGAATGTCCAAGTGCCAATGCCGGTTTTGTCATCCGGTGTGATGTTGGGCGAATAGATGGTGCCAAATGGCGTCTCCAATGCGTGACCACCTGCAAATGGCTGGCCGCCCATGACGGTGTGACAGGAAACACAGTCGCCTGCACGAGTAAGGTATTTGCCTTTGGCAATCAGGTCGGCATCGCTAGTGGCCGCGGCTGCTGCACCGGCAGCGCCTAATGCCATTACCGATAACAGTGCGATACCGGCTTTTTGTGTGAGTGCTTTCAATTTCATGGGGTCACCTTAACTGTTTCAATTTCACACCAACCGGGTAGCTCTTGGGGCAGGTCGCTCAGTTCCGACAAGCTGGTGTCGGCGGGCAGCGGTTGACTGGCTAACCAAGCGGAAACGGCTTTGATGTCGGCGTCGGTCATGCGATTGGCGACTACCCACATGCAGTGAGTGCCCGAAGAGGAACGGTCGTCGTGACGCCAGTGTTTAAACTGTGCGAGCAAGTATTTGTATGACTGCCCAACGATGCCGGGGATCATGGGTTTTACACCGGTTAGGCGCTCGCCGTGGCAACGCTGACAAGAGGGCACGCTGTGACCATCGCCATGATGGACGAGCTGCTTGCCCCGTTCGAGTTGTTCCTTGGTGATGCCCTCAGGTACTTCAGGCTCGTATACCAGTGGCTGAGACGCGTAGTGGAGGGCGATTTGCTTGAGGTATTCCGGGCTGAGTTGGCGCACTACATATTGCATGGCCGGGTTGTCCCGGCGACCCGAGCGGAAAGATTGCAATTGTTGGTACAAATAGCCCGCCGGTTTGCCCGCTAAATGGGGAATGCCAGGTTTGTCTTCCAGACCTTGGCCGTGTTCACCGTGGCATTGAGCACAAGCGGCTAAGCGGTGCTCCATATGGTCGGGTTGCGAGGGGGTGGTTGCGGCCTGCGTCACCTGTGTTGTGGCCAACAGTAGGGGGGCGGCTGCAAGCGCCATGCTGAGGCGTTTCATCCACTGTTTCATGTGCACTCTTCGATTAGTTATTGGAACGGATACGGGGGCAGATTGGCTCGAATCGTGTGCTTTGCGGCACGGGGCGAACAGAGCAAAAGTAGGCGAAAATGTTCTTCTACGTTGCCACCCAGTCGGGGTTATTTTAGCGCGAAATTTGTTTTATTTCATGCGGGGTGAATGTTTTGGGGGCTGAGTGGTGTCGGCTTGATGACGGAGTTGTCCGTCCAGCGCTTCTTCCAGTTGTTTTATTAGGGCTTGCTGTTTTTTTAGGGTGCTGCTGCGTTGGTCGAGTTGGTGCTTTAAGTGGTTAAGCTGGTGTTTGAGTTGTTGTTGCGTGTGGCGTGTTTGCTGGAGGTCGGCTGGTTGTTCACCGGCTTGAGCGACGAGTGGTAAAAGTAGTAGTGCGAGGGGTAGCAGTTTCATATGTCTTAACGATAAAAGGCCCACGTGAAAGTGGGCCTTTTATACCGGATTGCGATCGAGATTTACAGCATCTCACGCAGCACGTAGTGGAGAATCCCCTGATTTTTGTAGTAGGTGATTTCCGATTCCGTGTCGAGGCGTGATACGGCTTCGATTTCCTGATCGCCATTGGCGCCGTGGAAGACCACTTTGATCTTCTGGCCGGGCGTGAGGTTGTCACTTAGCTCGGGCAGATCAATGGTTTCTTCGCCGGTTAGTCCCAATGTTTTGCGGGTAACGCCTTCCGGGAATTGCAGTGGCAGTACGCCCATGCCGATGAGGTTGGAGCGGTGAATCCGCTCGAAGCTTTCGGCAAGCACGACTTTTGCGCCTTGCAAAATGGTGCCCTTAGCAGCCCAGTCGCGGCTAGAGCCGGTGCCGTATTCTTTACCGGCGATAACAACGGAGGGGGTGCCTTCGGCTACATAGCGCATGGCTGCACCATAAATGGGCAGCACTTCACCTTGTGGCTGGTGCTTGGTAAAGCCGCCTTCGATATCCGGCGTCATTTCGTTACGGATACGAATGTTGGCGAAGGTGCCGCGCATCATGACTTCGTGGTTACCCCGACGTGAGCCGTAGGAGTTGAAGTAGCGTGGCTCAATACCGTGTTGCTGCAGGTAGTGACCGGCAGGGCTGTCGCCTTTGATGGTGCCAGCAGGCGAGATGTGGTCGGTGGTGATGGAATCACCCAACAGCGCCAACACACGAGCACCTGAAATGGGCTCTACCTTCGGCAGAGTTTTGGTTAAGCCATCGAAGAAGGGTGCGCGACGGATGTAGGTGGATTTTTCTTCCCAGTTGTAGGTTTCCGACTCGACAACCGGCAAGGATTTCCAGTTTTCATCGCCTTCAAAGACGTTGGCATATTCGCGTTTAAAGCTGTCGCTGTTGACGCTAACCATGGCGTCTTGAATCTCTTCGCTAGAAGGCCAGAGGTCTTTCAAGTAAACCGGGTTGCCGTCTTTGTCATCACCAATGGGTTCTTTGGTGATGTCGGTTAGCAGGCTGCCCGCCAACGCATAAGCCACAACGAGCGGCGGTGACGCCAGCCAGTTGGTTTTCGAGTTTTGGTGAATACGGCCTTCGAAGTTACGGTTACCCGAGAGCACGGAGGCCACGGTCAAATCGCCTTTGGTCACGGCTTCATCGATTTCTTCCGGCAACGGGCCGGAGTTACCGATACAGGTGGTACAACCGTAACCGACCAGGTTAAAGCCGAGCTCATCCAAGTAGGGTTGTAGGCCGGTGTCGGTGAGATAATCGGTTACCACTTTGGAGCCAGGAGCCAGTGATGTTTTCACCCAAGGCTTGCGCTTGAGTCCTTTTTCAACGGCTTTCTTAGCGACCAAACCGGCTGCCAGCATGACGCTGGGGTTGGAGGTGTTGGTACAGCTGGTAATCGCGGCGATCACCACATCACCATTGTTGAGTTCGCAAGCTTCCTGACCACAAAGCTGCATGGGCTGGCCTTTGGTGTGGGTGCGGCCATGGCTTTCCAAAATGCGCTGCATGTTGGCTTTGGCTTCGGTGAGCGCCACCTTGTCTTGCGGGCGTTTGGGGCCGGCAATGCTGGGCACCACGGTGCTCAAGTCCAGCTCAACGACTTTGGTGTAGTTGGCGGTTTTGGCCGGATCGTGCCACAAACCCTGCTCTTTACAGTAGGCTTCTACCAGTGCCACTTGCTCGTCGCTGCGGCCTGTTAAGCGCAGGTATTCGAGAGTGCGCTCGTCTACCGGGAAGAAGCCACAAGTTGCGCCATATTCTGGGCTCATGTTGCCTAGTGTGGCTCGGTCGGCCAGTGCCAAGTCTTGTAGACCTTCGCCGAAGTATTCGACGAATTTGCCGACCACGCCTTCACCACGCAGTAGCTCGGTGACGGTGAGCACCAAGTCGGTGGCCGTGACGCCTTCGGGCAAACGACCAGTAAATTTCATGCCGACGACTTCTGGAATCAGCATGGAAACAGGCTGGCCGAGCATGCCGGCTTCGGCTTCAATACCGCCCACGCCCCAGCCGACGACGCCGATGCCGTTGATCATCGTCGGGTGTGAGTCGGTTCCGACGAGGGAGTCGGGGAAGAGAAACGGTTCGTCCCC
>CAYVZZ010000126.1:0-6155 GCA_964456185.1 uncultured Alcanivoracaceae bacterium | reverse complement strand
CAATAGTTTTGGCCTGATTACCGGCTTGCTTCAGGGTCACTGTATCGACGGGTTTGACGGCAGCCACGGCGCGTGGTGTAAAGCTTGGCGCAGCGTAAAGTCCCAGCGCCAAGAGCAATAGCATCACTTGGCGAGCAGGTGCTTTATCAAACCGGGATGCCAGCCGCCGAAAACTGATCTCCACATCCCAACCTTCCAAGTGAATACGGCGATTGAGATACAACAAAAAGCCACCGGCCACATAAAAGGGGGCAACCGCCGCCATGGTCAGCGAGCCCGCAATAAAGGTAAGCACGCCAGAATTCATGACAGCCGCCACACCCGACCAGTCCAACAAACCTTCCGGTATTATCCAAACAACGCCCAGCAGCAACGAAATAATCAAGAAACTCTCAACATGGGCACCGGCCAGCAGCAGCCAGCCGTTAGGTTGATCGCCTGCCGAATGCAGCACGGCCAAGCGTTGGCGATAATCTGAACCTTTAAGCCCTTCCAGCTGAGCGACAGGCCGGTTGAATGAACGCGCTGTACTAAGCCTGCGCCAAATCAACATTGTGGGCAGCTCGCGCCACTGGAAAGGCTTCCAGCGATAAACATGGCGTAACGAAAGAGACTCGCCAAACACGCCACGCGACAAAACAACCAGCAAATAACTTTCTACCACTGGCTTAAACCACCACACCAACACCAGCTTGGCGGACCAGCTCACAGGCAACAAAATCGTGATCAAAATAACCGGCAACATGGTCATCAACCACAGCGCAAAAAGTCGCAACCAATAGCCGCGCGCCAGCTGAAAGCCCAACCCCATGGCTTGCTTGCCGGTCATCGGCTGGGCAACAAAGCTGAGTTTCTCAAGTTGCATGTCGCCCCGCCAAAAACAAATAGCAATAAACGACTAGCCAGCAAGCCGCACCCACACCGTATTTGACCATTAATGGCAACGCCTGATTGGACGACCAAAAGGCCTCAATAGCGGCCGCGACAACCAATAACAAAGCGGCACCAGCAGTTAGACGAAAGGCGCTTTTACCCGCCAACTTCAACGCCACCAAACGGCTGTAACGCCCGGGTGCCAAAAGGCTGTACCCCAAACGCATGCCCGCCGCGCCGGAAATCACAATGGCCGTTAATTCAAACGCACTGTGGGCAACGACAAATGGCAACAGGTTGTGCACCAAGCCCGCCGTTTGCAGATGGGAGGCCACGCCGCCCAACACCAAACCGTTAAACCACAGCAAAAAAATACTGCCCAACATGAACAACATGCCGCCTGCCAAACAGCGAAAAGCAATAGAAATATTGTTGTAAATGTAATAGCCGAACATGGCGAAATCGGAATCGAACGGACGATTGGCGCCAAAATTAGGGGCCACCGGGCTATACATTTTTTCGAAGTTCGCCACCTGATCAGCCGTAAAAAGGCTATAAATCAGGCTCGGGTCCCACTGCACCAAAAAATAAAAGACCACCGCCGGCACCACAAAAATAGCCGCCGCAATGACAAACAAGGGCCATTCCTTCCGCACCTGTTGAGGAAATCCGACCACGACAAACTGCAACAAACGCACCACCAGCTTTTGTGAATTGTCACGGTATAAAAGATGATGACCTTTTAATGCCAATTGATTGAGCTGCTCAATCAAATCGCTGCTGTAACCGCGTGAGCGCGCAATCGCCAGCAACTGACACAAACGTCGATAGCGTGGAACAAAGGCGTGCAGCTGTTCCGGCGCGGCCTTGCGCGGTCTATCTAGCGCCTCGACAAGTTGGCTAAATTCTTGCCATTCTTGACCATATCGCCGCTCAAACACTGCCTGCTTCATGTGTTTTTCCCGGTTAGACCATTGGCAATCTGGTGTAGTGCCACGACGGCATCCTTCCCTTTGCATTCCAGCCAAGGCGCTAGAATCTCGGCGAGTTCAATCTGGCGTGATGGTGATAGCACGGAAGCGCGGCGTGAGAAATTCACAATCGCGGCTTTTTCCTCGCGGCTAAGTGGCGCAGGAAAATCACGGCTGCCCTCCGCCACAGGTAAAGGCGAAAGCGTTTTTTCTGCCTCGATTACCACCAAGGTGCCTGCTACCACATCACCCAGGCGTTTAAAAGAACGGTTGGTCATCATGGTGATTAACGCCGCTACATAGCCCACTGGCAACATATCCACCCCACGCAGCAAATTGCGCAAAATGGAAGCCTCCCACGTCATTGCTGCTCCTGTATCACGCAAGGTACGCAACTTCATGCGTTTTTTGCCGGGCGTCACGCCACCGCGCCACATGTCAAACGCAACCGGGTAAAACCACTCCATCAGGAAGAATAAAACTAACGACAGACCAACACCGGTTTTACCCAACAGAAAACGCACCGATATGCTAAACAAGACCAGCACCACGCCGCGAATAAGCAAATCAATTAAATAGGCCTGTGCTCTCACCACCGGCCCCGCTGGCACCAGTGCAATATCAACACCTTCAGGTGTTCTTATATGGGTGTAACAACTGAGTTTATCGCGCATAATCCCTTAATCTAACGCCAGCCCTTTCACTGCCCAGCAAGGGTACACGCATTTAAAAATAATCGGCAACAAAAAACCCCGCCGAAGCGAGGTTTTTTGATTAGAAAATTGCAGCAGAGCTTAAACCAAATCGGTCAACTCGGGCACAATGTCGAACAGATCGGCAACGATACCATAGTCAGCAACCTGGAAGATGGGAGCATCTTCGTCTTTGTTGATGGCTACGATAACTTTGGAATCTTTCATACCAGCCAAGTGTTGGATGGCACCGGAGATACCACAAGCCACATAAAGGTCGGGGGCAACCGTTTTACCGGTTTGACCAACCTGCATGTCGTTAGGCACGAAACCGGCATCAACGGCAGCACGGGATGCACCCACACCAGCGCCAAGCTTGTCGGCCAGCTTGTACAGAATCTCGAAGTTGTCGCCGTTACCCATGCCACGACCACCAGAGATAACGATCTTGGCAGATGTCAGCTCGGGACGGTCAGACTTGGCCAGCTCTTCGCTAACGAAGCTGGAAATGCCAGCATCTTTCACCACATCGAGGCTCTCAACAGAAGCGGAACCGCCTTCTGCTGCTACGCCATCGAAAGAAGTGCCGCGAACAGTCGCCACGATTTTTGCATCGTTTGACTTAACAGTAGCAACCGCGTTGCCTGCATAAATCGGACGCTTAAAAGTATTGGCATCAACTACTGCGCTGATTTCAGAAATTTGCTCAACGTCGAGCAAGGCAGCCACACGCGGTGCAAAATTTTTGCCCACGGTAGTCGCGGCGGCCAAGATGACGTCGTAATCTTTGCCCACTTCAGCGACCAAATCGCCTACGTTTTCAGCCAGTTGATGGCCGTAAGCGGCATTGTCAGCCAATAATACTTTAGACACACCGTCTACTTTGGCGGCTTCGTCGGCAACGGCAGAACAACCTTCGCCCGCTACCAAAACGGTAATGTCGCCACCCACTTGCTGGGCTGCGTTTACAACGCTCAGGGTAACCGGATTCAGCGCTGCATTATCATGCTCTGCATATACAAGTACACTCATCTCAGATCACCTTCGCTTCGTTTTTCAGCTTGTCGACCAGTTCTGCCGTGGTTTCAACCACGATGCCCGCTTGACGTTCTGCCGGCGGCTCAACGCTAACCGTTTCAATACGCGGCGCGATGTCCACACCCAGTTCGTCGGCGGTCAATACGTCCAACGGCTTCTTCTTTGCCTTCATAATGTTGGGCAAAGACGCATAACGCGGCTCGTTGAGGCGCAGGTCGGTAGTAACAACAGCTGGCAGGTTCAATGCAACAGTTTGCAGGCCGCCGTCGATTTCACGAGTAACGTTAACTTTGCCATCTTCGACATTCACTTCAGAAGCGAAAGTGCCTTGCGGCAAGCCAGCCAGTGCGGCCAACATTTGACCAGTCTGGTTGTTGTCGTTATCGATCGCCTGCTTACCCAAGACAACCAATTCCGGCTGTTCTTTGTCGTAAACGGCTTTCAATGCTTTAGCGATACCCAGCGGAGTCAGATCGCCTTCGACATCAACACGGATGGAGCGATCGGCACCCAGTGCCATGGCCGTACGCAATTGCTCATCGCTGGCTTTTGCGCCAACGGTTACTGCAATTACTTCGTCAGCCACGCCCTTCTCTTTAAGGCGTACAGCTTCTTCAACGGCAATTTCACAGAATGGATTCATGGCCATTTTAACGTTGGCGAGATCAACGCCGGAATTGTCCGCTTTAACACGAACCTTCACGTTGAAATCAACAACTCGTTTGATCGGTACAAGAACCTTCATAAGGATCCCCGGAGTCTATTGAACGGTAATAAAACCACAGGTAATGCCGTGCATTTAGTAGGACAAATGCGGGTCGAACCTGCGTCGCGGCATTATCTTGCCTACTGCCCCGCGTCAGGTCAAGCGCCTTCAGCGCCAGTCATCGAGTCAGTCAGGTCAATGTCACGAAAGGCCGCGACTGGCAAGACAGCCACCCAGCCAGTATAATTTCCCTCAGTTATAACACTATTTGTGACAGGAGACAGGTTTTGGAACGTGAATCGATGGAAGTAGATGTAGTCATCGTAGGCGCCGGCCCCGCTGGTTTGTCTACGGCCTGCCGCCTCGGGCAACTGGCCCAGGAAAGCGGTCAGGAGCTGAGCATCATCTTGGTAGAGAAAGGCTCCGAAGTCGGCGCCCATATTCTCTCGGGTGCGGTGTTGGAGCCGCGCGCACTTAACGAACTTTTCCCCGACTGGAAAGAAATGGGCGCGCCGTTGAATACCCCCGTAACGGAAGATCACATCTTCTATCTAACTGGTCAGGACAAAGCGCAACGCGTTCCCAACCTGTTTGTTCCCAAGACCATGCACAATCATGGCAACTACATTATTTCACTGGGCAACCTCTGCCGCTGGTTGGCCGAACAAGCCGAGCAGCTGGGTGTGCAGATTTTCCCCGGCTTTGCTGCTTCAGACGTGCTTTATAACGAAGATGGCTCGGTTAAAGGCATCGTCACTGATGACAAAGGAATCGATATTAATGGCGAACAAAAGCCCAGCTTCGAGCCCGGCTATGAATTCCACGCCAAATACACCGTCTTCTCTGAGGGCTGCCGTGGTCATTTGGGCAAGCGTCTGCTGTCTAAATTTGGCCTTAAAGAAGGCAAAGACCCCCAGCACTACGGCATTGGCGTGAAAGAAATCTGGGAAATCGACCCAGCGAAGCATAACCAAGGCTTGGTGGTACACACTGCCGGCTGGCCTTTGAGCGAATCCGGCTCTGCTGGCGGCGGCTTCCTTTATCATTTGGAAAACAACCAAGTGGCACTGGGTGTGATTACCGAATTGTCCTACAGCAACCCCTGGGTGTCACCTTTCGATGAAATGCAGCGTTGGAAGCTCAACCCGGAAATCAGCAAATACCTTGAAGGTGGCAAGCGCGTTTGCTATGGCGCTCGCGCCTTAGCTAAAGGTGGCTTGCAATCGCTGCCGAAGATGACTATCCCCGGCGGCATTTTGGTCGGTGACAATGCCGGCACCATGAACTTTGCCAAAATTAAAGGCAACCACAACGCCATGAAGTCTGGCATGTTGGCGGCTGAAGTTATTGCCAAAGCCATCGCCGATGGCCGCGCTAATGACGAGCTGGTTGAATACAAAGACGCCTTTGACAACAGCTGGCTACATGAAGATATGTACCAGCAGCGTAACTTTGGCCCGGCACAGCACAAATGGGGCAATCTGATAGGCTCCGCCTTTGCCTTTGTGGATCTCAACATCTTCAACGGCAAACTGCCCTTCACGATGCATGACCCGGTGCCTGACTATAAACAGCTTAAACCAGCTGCCGAATGCAAGAAAATCGACTATCCGAAGCCGGATGGTAAGCTGACTTTCGCCAAGCTTGATTCGGTAGCCCTGACGGCTACCAACCACGCTGAAAACCAGCCGGTACACTTGAAGCTAACCGACCCAAGCATTCCGATTGATGTCAACCTGCCCAAGTGGGCTGAGCCTGCAGTGCGCTACTGCCCCGCCGGTGTATACGAAATTGTGGAAGATGTTCAGGGAAACAAGAAAGTCCAGATCAACTCACAAAACTGTATCCACTGTAAAACCTGTGACATCAAGGACC